>JANMMF010000283.1:0-3129 GCA_031372985.1 Gemmatimonadota bacterium | reverse complement strand
CCCGACGTGCGGATGACGAGTCGGCAGGGCATCCCGGGAAGGACGTGGATCCGGCAGCTCGCCGCCGCGAAGCGTATTCCCCAGCTCCGCGGAGTCTGTGTTGTAGTCGCTGGAGCAGATGTCAGTACGGCGCGGGGCGCGGCCATTCGGGATTTCTGGAACAAGTACTTCGATGCCGCCGGCACCAGCGTCTCTCCGGATAACTACCGGAACATGATCTCGGATCCGTCCGAGGTCGCGTGCCCTACGGTCGTGGAGTAAACGGCGCCCTGATCCGTGTCGCCTGATAATCCACGGGCGGAGAATAGGGCTCCTGCACTTCGCCCGCGAAGAAGGCCGGTCGGCGCCCGCAGAGCGCGAACCCCCCTTACGGGGACCCTGCCGCCTGCATCTCACGCCGCGCCTATCAGGCAGTGACAATCGGTGATATGAACCAAGGCTGGCCGCTTCCCGGACCATCGTTGCCTACCCATTTTGGAGACACCATGAAGATCAGTCAGCTACCCCTCGTCGCAGGTTTGATATTCGTCGCAGCGTCCGGCGTTGCGCAGACCGCCGGGGCGCAGGCCTCCATGCGCTCTTACCGCGAGGGCCCGGTGATCTCCGTGAGTTACATTCGCACCAAGCCGGGGATGTTCGACAAGTACATGCAGTATCTGGACGGACCGTACAAGACCAACCTGGACGCGCAGAAAGCAGCCGGGATCGTTCTCGATTACGGGATCTATACTTCGGAGGCGCGCAACCCCGCTGACCACGACGTCATGCTGACCGTCGTCTACAAGAACTGGGGCGCGCTCGACAATCTTGCCGACCGGTCGGACGCCGTCGTGAACAAAGCGCTCTCAAGCTCCCCGGAGCAACGTTCACAGCAGTTCATCGATCGCGGCGCGATGCGCGAATCCCTCGGCTCCCGAACGTACCAGCAGCTCATGCTCAAGTAACGTTTCACTTTCGCCCCGAGCGAATATCGCTCGGGGCTATTTGTGATGGGCGCATATCCCGGAACCAATCTGCAGGCTCACCCGATTCAAGGAGGCAGTATGAAGCGACTGATGGCGGCGGCCCTGATCATTTTCGCCGCGGCACCAGCGTTCGCTCAGTGCAGCGACGCGGACAAGAAAGCGCTCGAGGCGTTCGACCACGCGTGGGGCGACGCGACCAGCCGCGGTGACCGCGCGGCGATGGCGACATTCTTTGCCGATGAATACCAGGGATTCGTAGCGACTGGAACTCAGGGGAAAGCGGCGGCGATCGAAGCCGCGGCTCGCGCCGCCGAGCAGAATCGCGCCAACCCCGCTGATGCTCCACGACCGGAGTACGGGTCATATACTTTCTCCTGCACACCAAACACGGCGACCATGACTCATCGTACTACCGTCACCGCCCGGGTAAACGGAAAGGATCAGGTTTTTTACAATCGTAGTGTTCACTTCCTCGAGAAGCGCAATGGGCGTTGGCAGGCTGTCGCGAACGCCGGCGGTGCTCTCGACGATGCGGGCGTCCTGGCCTACATGGAGCGCGAGTGGAACGACGCTGCACTCAAGCACGACCGCGCCTGGTTCGAGCGCAATTATGCTTTCGATGCGAGCGACATCAGCAGTCGCACCGGCGCGATAATGACCAAAGCGCAGGCGGTAGCCAGCGCGGGGACGGACAAAACCGAATTGCAGTCTCTCGACCTTTCAGATCTGAACATTCGGGTCGAAGGAAACACCGCGGTCGTCACCGGTGTCAACCACGAGGTGGGGCGCGATGCGCAGGGCAAAGCTTTTGATCGCCGCGTGCGCTTTACCGATACCTACATCAAGCGCGACGGTCGCTGGCAGGTGTGGGCAACGCAGGGAACGACCATTCCCTAGCGGCATTACCCCAATGGTTGGGCAACGAAGGACTCGACGTCGAGGTCCCTGGAGCTGGCGGCTCGACAAACCTATCCGTCGAGCCGCCCTTCAAGTGGCGCTTACTTTGGGGCGCCCAGCATAACCTGGAACGGACCTTCGCCATGTAGCTGAATCACGGAAGGACCCTGCGCGGCGCTGCCCCCGAAGTGCGCGTGCCGCGGTGGAATGTAGAGGAAGTCACCGGGCGCGTAGTTCTTGAGGGCGCTCCAATCGGCCGTGTTCCCCATTCCGAGCTGGAACGTCCCCGACACCACGGTCAGGTGCTCGGCGCCGGGATGCCAGTGAACCGGAAACCTGTACCCGGCCGGGAACTGCAGACGCACGACGTAATCGCCCTTCACGCCTGGATCCCCGTGCATCACGGCCAGCTTCATTCCCGGATCGAAGCCCGGCGGCCTGAAATCGCTCCAGCTGAGGCCACCGCCGGCCATCATCTGCATGTCGGCCATTTCCATTGCCATTCCTGCCATTCCTGGCATCGGCATCGGTGTGGTACTCACCGGAGCGTCCACCGCGATGCGCCACTGACCGTTGATCTTGTGCCACACGGTCGTGTAGTTGCCGCGATCGGTGACTTTTCCCTGTGGACTATCGAACGACAGGGTGTAGGTGCCGATGTCGGTCGCCACCGTCGGACTGGCGACATCGATCCTGGTCGGGGTAAAGCTGAGCGACGTTCCGGGCATCTTGAAGAATTCGACGAAGGACGCGCGAATCTCCGTCGATCCCCTCGCCAGCGGACTGTTGGACACCATTACCACCGCGTCGGGTGTGTGGAGGGCGACGAGTCGATCCACGTTGTGAGCGTTGAAGGCGCTCTGATATTCGGCCGCGAGGCCGCGGATGGCCTGTTCCTCGCTCGCCTGATTCACCATCGCCTGAGTGCATGCTCCGAGCGTGACCACTCCCAGCGCGATTGCGAGTCGCATTCGCCGCGGGTTTCTCATTGGAAGCCTCCTGAAAATGGGTGGGCAGGGATACCAGCTTACGAGTCTCCCGCCCGAGGGTCAAGCAACCATGGTCGGACTTGACCCTATACGGAGGTATAGGGTTAAGATTCAATTGTGACTGAGTCTCTGCCTTCTGCGATGAGGATTGGCGAAGCCGCCGAGCAGGCGGGGGTCAACGTTCAAACCCTGCGCTACTACGAGCGCACCGGCCTCTTGCCGAAAGCGACTCGCAAACCCTCGGGTTATCGCCAGTACGATACTGATACCGTACGGCT
>JANMMF010000412.1:0-1969 GCA_031372985.1 Gemmatimonadota bacterium | reverse complement strand
GGTCATGATCGGAATCCTGTTTTTCGGTGGAGCGGCATACGGCAGACTTCCGGTCAGCGATCTCCCGTCGGTCGATTTCCCGACGGTCCAGGTCAACGCGAATCTTCCGGGTGCCAGTCCGGAGACGATGGCGTCGTCCGTCGCGACCCCGCTCGAGAAACAATTCTCGACGATCGCCGGCATCGACAACATGACTTCGACGAGCCAGCTGGGATCGACTTCCATCACGATCCAGTTCTCTCTCGACCGGAGCATCGATGCCGCCGCGGCCGATGTGCAGGCCGCGATCTCACAGACCCTCCGCAGTCTCCCTCAGGGAATCCTCCCACCGTCGTACCGGAAGGTGAATCCCGCCGATCAGCCGATCCTCTATTTCGCGCTGACGTCCAAGACGCTGGCCCTCTCCGCGCTCGACGAGTACGGCCAGACTTTCATGGCGCAGCGGATCTCGATGGTGCCGGGCATTGCGCAGGTGCTGGTATTCGGCGGCCAGAAATACGCGGTGCGCGTCCAGCTCGATCCTACCTCGCTGGCCAACCGCGGGATCGGGATCGATGAGGTCGCTGATGCAATCGCGGCGCAGAATGTCAGCATGCCGACGGGCACGCTCTGGGGCACCAATCGCGCGTCGACGATCACCGCGAATGGCCAGCTTCGCAACGCGGAGCAATTTCGGCAGATGGTAGTCGCCTACCGGAACGGTGCTCCGGTCCGGCTCGACGAGCTCGGCAACGTGTTGGATGACGTGGAGAACAACCGGGTCGCAAGCTGGTACAACGGCGATCGCGGGATCGTACTCGCGATACAGCGGCAACCGGGCACCAACACGGTCGAGGTTGCGAATGGCGTGAAGACACTCCTCGCTTCGCTCCGCAGCCAGATGCCGCCGGCGGTTGAGATCAACACGCTCTACGACCGATCGATCCCGATTCAGGAATCCGTGAATGAGGTGAAGTTCACCCTCATACTGACGCTGTTTCTCGTCGTGATGGTGATCTTTGTTTTTCTCCGCAACGTGTCGGCGACCATCATTCCCAGCCTGGCGCTGCCGATGTCCCTCATCGGCACCTTCGCAGTGATGTACCTGCTCGGGTTTTCACTCGACAACCTTTCTCTCATGGCTCTCACCCTGGCGGTGGGCTTTGTGGTCGACGACGCCATCGTGATGCTCGAGAACATCGTCCGCCACATGGAGATGGGAAAGGACCCGATGAAGGCCGCCTACGAGGGCGCGGCCGAGGTGGCGTTCACGATTGTGGCGATGACGATTTCGCTATCGGCTGTGTTCATCCCGTTGCTGTTCATGGGCGGCATCCTCGGGCGTCTCTTTCACGAGTTCGCGGTAACGATCGGAACGGCAATTCTCGTCTCCGGGTTTGTATCGCTTACGCTGACGCCGATGCTGGCCAGCCGTTACCTGAAGCCGCCTTCGCACAAGCACGGCCGCCTCTTCAACGCATCGGAGAGGGTGTACGAGCGCATCCTTGGGCGCTACGAATCGAGTCTGGAGTGGGTGATGGTGCACCGGTTCGCCGCGCTCGTGTTCTCATTCGCGGTGCTCGCAGGGACGGTGATTCTGTTCAGGCTGGTCCCGACCGGCTTCATCCCCACGCAGGACACGGGACAGCTCGTCGCGACGACCGAGGCCGCGCAAGGGACCTCGTTCCCCGAGATGGTGCGGCATCAGCAGCAGATAGCCGCGATCGTCGCGCAGGACACGAACATCGCCGGATTCATGTCCACCGTCGGAGGAGGAGGAGGAGGCAGCGGCAACCAGGGAAGAATCATCATGGGATTGAAGCCGCACGGTGAGCGGCTCAGCGCGGACGAGATCGTGAATGAATTGCGCCCCAAGTTGTCGGTGGTTCCGGGCATGAATGTGTTCATGCAGGTGCCTCCGGCAATTCAGATCGGCGCCCGCAATTCCAAGAGCCAGTATCAGTACACGCTGCAGAGCCCGGACATCCCG
>JANMMF010000278.1:0-1772 GCA_031372985.1 Gemmatimonadota bacterium | reverse complement strand
CACCGAGCCGCTGGTAGTTGAGAGCCCAGGCTGGAGGAAGGACGTACTTGAAGACGTGAGAGCCGACGAGCGGCGGTATCGGGATCAGATTGAAAGCGGCCAGCGCCAGATTGATCAACACTCCATAAAGCAGCATCGTCTGGAGCAGGGCCAGCGTGTCCGTGAGCATCGGAAAGAGATGGCCCAGCAAACCGACCACGATGATGAGTGGTATGCAGCAAATCGTGATCACGAAATTCGTCGCGACTCCCGCGAGCGAGACGATGATGTCGCCGCGCTTGTAGTTCCGATAATTGCGCGGTATTACCGGAACGGGTTTGGCCCCGCCGAATGCGATTCCCGCCGTGAAGTACGTGATCAGCGGCAGGAGGATCGTCATGAACAGATCGATGTGCGGGATCGGATTCCAGGTGAGTCGGCCGAGTGAGTAGGCAGTCGCATCTCCCTGCTTGAGGGCGGCGTAGCCGTGTGCGTACTCGTGCGCGACCATGGAGAACAGAAGCACGGGCGCGATGAGTAGAAAGCTCTGAAACTTGTCCAATGGTTCCGGGTTGGAGTGATCTACGCGCGTGGAAGTTAGCTCGTCTAACGTCGTGCGACAACTTGACATACGCCCGTGTGAGCGGCAAATTTCTTGGCTACGTCACAGCCAAAAATCCCGGAGATCAGTTCGTGCCCAATCTTGCCTCAGCGAAAAAGAACATGCGGAAATCACGCGCCGCTGCGATCCGCAATCGCGCCCAGAAATCCGCGCTTCGCACCGCGCTCAAGCGTGCGTCCACTGCGGGAAGCGCCGAGGAGAAGCTCGAGGCGGTCAAGCTGCTCGACCGCGCTTCGCGCAAGGGACTGATCCACAAGAATGCCGCAGCGCGACACAAGAGTCGGCTGGCCAAAGCCGGCAAATAGGTCTCTGTAAATCAAACGGGCGCCGTAGCGCCCGTTTTTTTTTACATGGTGGCGAGCTCGCCGCCACATCGCTCGCAGTACCACTCCGTCGGATAGTTCGCGGCTCCGCATTCAGGGCACTTGAGCGTCTTGTGCTGCTCGGAGCGCGGATCCTGCGCTCCACCGCTCTTCGGAACAGACGGCGGCGTTGCGACAGCGGTAGTGCCCGATGGTGGCGGGCCCGGGTTGGCACTGGGACGCAGCACCGGAAATTGATCGAAGGGCGACCGGCTATTGCCTGGCTGTGCGCCGGGCGCGGGAGCCTGAGTTCGCGGCGCGGGAGCCGGCTCGATGCGAGACGGTGGATTCAAAGTCGGGGGCTCCGGAATCGCCGCTCGCGGAACTACTGGCGATATCGGTGCGCGAGCGCCGTCCTGGGATGCAGACCGGTCAATCGCCACAGCGGACTGGGGTCCGGACCGTTGCATGGCCGCGGCGGACTGCTTCTCCTTGACGCTCAGGGCGAAGATGCGATTCAGCTCGATGAGCTGCGCGTCGAGCGCGTTTTTTTCCTTCACCAGCCGGCCAAGCTCCTTGTCCCAGGCGCCACCGATCTCCTTCCACTGCTTGTCGGTGTACTCGCCGACCGCCGCGCGGAGCTCGGCTTCCTGGCGCGCTTCGCGCTGCTGGGTCTCCTGACGCGACACGTCCTCGAGCTTGAGCGTCAAGGCATCGATGTTTTCGCGCAGCTCGCCGGCGCGCTCGGCCAGCTTCCCTGAGACCTCACGGAGTCGGGTCTGATAGTCCGCCTGAACTCGCTGATACACGGAATCGGAAGTGCTGGCGCGCTTTGCTTCGAGCGCCGCAAGCCACTCCTCGTATCTCTG
>JANMMF010000407.1:0-2512 GCA_031372985.1 Gemmatimonadota bacterium | reverse complement strand
ATGAAGAGCGACCCGTTCGACGTGATCGGCACCGTCATCCTCAGTCGCGCCACTCGGCGCAAGATGCGTCAGAACCTGTGGTGGGCGGCGGGCTACAACGTCATTGCCTTCCCGCTCGCTGCCGGTCTGCTCTATCCCTTGACCGGGTGGCTGCTGAGTCCCGAGATCGCCGCCCTGTCGATGTCCGGCTCGACCTTGATCGTGGTTGCCAACGCGCTGCTGTTGAAGCGCGTGAAGATGAGCGAGCTAGGCACATCCGTCTAGCCGTGTCGAGCCTTTCTTCCATTAGGAGCCTACCACATGTGCTTTTCTGCTGCTGCGAGCTTTGTCGCGGGCACGTCGCTCTCGGCCATCGGCGTGGCAACCATCAGGAAAGCCGAGCGGCGGTCCGAGCTCCCCTTCGCGATGATTCCCCTCCTCTTTGGCATTCAACAGCTCGTGGAAGGGATCATCTGGTTGAACGTTTCGCTACGACGCACCGGTGCTCAAGCAGACCATGACCTACGTGTACTCCGTGTTCTCGCACGTCGTCTGGCCAATCTACGTCCCATTTGCAATAGGGTTCCTCGAATCCGCGGGATGGCGCAAGCGTGCGCTGCTCGCCTTTCAGGCGGCAGGCCTCATCGTCGGCCTCTACCTGTTGTTTTTCATCGTGACCCAACCGGTCGTAGCCCAGATCGACGGCCAGCACATCGTCTACCTGTCGCCGCACTTTTTTCTCGCGCCCGTGATGGTGTTGTACCTGGCTGCCACATGCGTCAGCTGCTTCGTCTCGAGTCACCCCTTCGTGCGGCTGTTCGGCGTGCTGGCCCTCATCTCTTTCATCGGGACTTACCTGTACTCCACTCGGGCGCTCGTGTCCGTCTGGTGTTTCTTTGCCGCCGTACTGAGCCTTATCATCTACCTGCATCTGCGATATCGCGATTTGGGCGGCTTTCCAAAGGCGGGGAATCATCGCGCTTCGGCCGGCGCGTCAGGCTGAGCGGTTCGCGACGGTCGCGAAGGCGCGAGGCCTGACGATGCAAACCAACGATCCATGATCGAACTCGGAAGCACAATCAGCGCGCTCATGGCGCACGGCAAGGGCCTCTTGGCGGCTGACGAGAGCAATACGACCATCGCCGAGCGCTTCCGACCGTTCGCCGTCAAGCCGACCGAGGAGAATCGGCGCCGCTATCGGCAGATGCTCTTCACCACGGCAGGGCTGGAGATGTACATCAGCGGTGTCATCCTGTTCGACGAGACCATTCGGCAACGCGCTGATGACGGCAGGACCTTCGTGCAGCTTCTGCTGGAGCGAGGTATCACCCCAGGGATCAAGGTCGACCGGGGCACGACGCCGCTGGCAGGCGCACCAGACGAGCGGATCACCGAGGGTCTGGACGGTCTGCGAGAGCGACTTGAGGAGTACAGAACGCTTGGTGCCCGGTTCGCCAAGTGGCGCGCCGTGATCTCGATCGGTAGCGGGCGGCCGAGCTTGTACGCCATCGACACGAACGCACATGCCCTCGCGCGATACGCGGCGCTCTGTCAGGAGCTGGGCATAGTCCCGATCGTCGAACCCGAGGTCCTCATGGACGGCGATCATTCGCTCGAGCAGAGCTTCGACGCCACCGAGGCGACGCTCGATCGCGTCTTCATGGCGCTTCGCGCCCAGCGCGTTGTCCTCGAGCAAATGCTGCTCAAGCCCAGCATGGTCCTGCCCGGAGCCACCTCGACGCGACAGGCCACCGTTCAGGAGGTCGCGGAGGCGACCGTTGCATGCCTGCGACGCGCGGTGCCCGCTGCCGTGCCGGGCATTGTCTTCCTGTCGGGTGGGCAGGCGGCGCAGACGGCGACGGCGCATCTGAATGCAATGAACACGATGCCGACCGAGCAG
Source organism: Gemmatimonadota bacterium (assembly GCA_031372985.1). Classification (GTDB taxonomy): domain Bacteria; phylum Gemmatimonadota; class Gemmatimonadetes; order Gemmatimonadales; family Gemmatimonadaceae; genus UBA4720. Next base: position 633 of record JANMMF010000407.1, on the reverse strand, counting down.
CCGTGGCCACTCAGCTTCTCCTTTGCGCGCGCATTGCAGGCGCCCGCGCTTGAGGCGTGGCGCGGTGAATCCAGCAATCTGTCAGCGGCGCAGCGCGCGTTTTATCATCGCGCCCGCTGCAATGGTGCCGCCAGCGAGGGGCGGTACACCACCGAGGTCGAGCACGGGGCGGAGAAGCTGGCCTAGCTGCGCACCGCGCATAATCGCCGCGGGCGTGCCATTTTGCAACCTAGCTAAAGTGGAAAAGGAGAAAGAAGATGCGTACAAAGAAACCAGAACATTCGAAATACGGCTTCAGCAGGACGGTCGATATTCCTTACGAAGAGGCCGTGGAAAAGGTGCGCGCGGCACTCAAAGAGGAAGGATTCGGCGTGCTCTCCGAGATTGACATCAAGGAGAAGCTCAAGGAGAAGATCGGCGTGGACTTTCGCCGCTACGTGATACTGGGCGCATGTAATCCTCCGCTCGCGTACAAGACTTTGCAGGAAGAGCTGGAGATCGGCTTGCTACTGCCATGCAACGTGATCGTTTACGAAGCCGACGATGCGAATAAGTCTGTGATCTCAGCCGTCGATGCGAAAGCGATGCTCTCTGTCGTCGGGAAAAACCCGACGCTCGATCAGGTCGCCAGTG
>JANMMF010000404.1:0-2570 GCA_031372985.1 Gemmatimonadota bacterium | reverse complement strand
ATCTTTTACGAGCGCGCCGTGAACCGGATACTTGACGATCTTGTTGCGAGGTCATCGCCCAAGTGGATGCGAGTCGTCGGGGACTTCAATACCCGTGGCGGCATCAAGTCGGTTATTACCGCCGTTCACGGCAAGGCATCGCCCGGGAAGTAGTTCGGCGCGCCGGTTGATAAGGAGCAGCGAGACGTTTTAATTGTTCACTCCGGATGTAGAGTCCGGTGCGGCTAGGTAGCTCAGTTGGTAGAGCAGCGGACTGAAAATCCGCGTGTCGGCGGTTCGATTCCGTCCCTAGCCACTTTGCTAAGAGTATGGCTACAACAATAGAATGAACGAGGCCACCAAAGATGGGTGGCCTCGTTTCCGTTTCGCCTGAGTTTCTCGATCTCCGCCCGCCTTACTCGTCTCGCCGCCCGACGCGCTGTACGCTGTACGCTACACTCCATAAGGCACTGCTAGTCTCGGACTCTCGAGAATCACTGCGCGACGGTCTGTATCTCCACTCGCGATGCCTGCGCTGGCGTGCGCCAGATACGATGCGTCTGCGCCTTGAAGTCGGACTCCTTCGCGAGGAAGATGTTGGGCACCCACGTCTGCGGATTGCGATCGATGATGGGGAACCATGTGCTCTGCACCTGAACCATGATCCTGTGCCCCTTCTGGAACCGATAACTCTGCGTGTGCAAGTCGATCGTGAACGGCGTCACCGCGTTGGGAACCAACGCCACCGGCTTCTCGAACGACTTCCAGAAGCGGCCGCGAAACACGTCGTTCGCAATCATGAGCTCATAACCGCCAAGCTTGAAGTCAGGCTCGTACTTCTCCGGATAGACGTCGATCAGCTTCACCACCCAGTCAGCGTCCCGGCCGGTGGTGCTCGCGAACAACCGCGCGGTGATCTCCCCCGCTATGACGACATCTTCCGCGAGCGGCTCCGTCTCCCAGCTCAACACGTCGGGACGGCGCTGCACGAACCGCTGATCCTCGAGGAGCCAGGTGTACCATCCCGATCCCTTGGGATAGTACGTCGGCTCGATGGGACGCGGGCGATACGGAACCGGATTCGCTGGGTCGCTCACGTAGCTGTCGTTGGAACTGGCCTCTGCCGCCATCGGCGGATCGAACGAGAGCTTTCCGCCCGCATGGAAGTAGAGTGACTTCCTCGCCGCGCTCTTGGGTGGCCACGAATCGAACGTGCGCCACTTGTTGCTCCCCGACTCGAATACCGTTGCTTCGGGCCGCGACAGGCTGCCCTTGTCCTTGAGGTGGTACGCGAAGAAGGGCGCCTGGATGTTCTTGCGGTAATACTCACCAGTGGGTGAGCCGAAGTCGATCTTGCCGAGCTTCTGCCCGGGACCGCCGCTCCAGCCTCCGTGCCGCCACGGGCCGACGACGAGAAAGTTCTGATTCTGTCGGTCGTGCTTCTCGAGCTCCCGGTAGATCGTGACGGGCCCGTAGAAGTCTTCCTGGTCCCACCATCCGGCGACGTTCAGTGTGGGCACGGTCACGCGCGTGAGGTACGGCCTCATCGCCTGCCGCTGCCAGAAGCCATCGTAGTTCGGGTGCTCGGCGAAATCGGTCCAGGTCGGCAGCTTCTTGCCCTTGAGCACCTTCGACTGGACGTTCGACAGCGGCCCGAGACCGAGATACCACTCGTACGTGTCGTAGCGGTCGAAGTCAAAATCCGAGTTCTCCTTCGAAGCCTCGGTGAGGTACGCGTACTCGAAGCCATAGCTCAACCGGAATGCGCCGTTGTGGTGGAAGTCATCGCCGAGGAACATGTCGGCCGGCGACGCCTGCGGGCTCACCGCGCGCAGCGCGGGATGTCCGCCGAGCATGCCCATCGCTGCCGTCCAACCGTCGTAGCTCACTCCGAGCATGCCGACGCGGCCGTTGTTCTTTGGCACGTTCTTTAGGAGCCACTCGATCGTGTCGTGCGTGTCGGTTCCTTCGTCGATGGTTTGAGAGGGCGAGTCCATGGGCCGCGGCGGACGCTGCATGACGAAGGTGCCTTCGCTCTTGTACCGGCCGCGGATGTCCTGAAAGACAAAGATGTAGCCCTCGTCGGCGAGGTCCGCGTATCCGCCCGTGAGCTGCCCACCCGCGTCGGCCACGCCGTACGGAGTTCGCCGGAAGAGGAAGGGCAACGACTCCGTGGCGTCCTTCGGCCAGAAGATCTCGACGTGCAGCTTGAGCCCGTCTCGCATCGGAATGTCGGCGGACGTGTGCTCGTACGTGGTGCGATCGTATCGGGGCGATGCGGCGGCGGGCTGCTGCGCCGGCAGCGCGTTCGTGAAGAACAGCGCACTGATGGCGAGGCAGCGCAGAGCGACGGGAGCGAGTCTCATGAGGAGTGCGTGGACAGGAAATTCAATCGCGGCCCGTGGAGTATGCGTTGGCCCCACCCCATGAGCAAGCGGCGAGGTCAACAGCTAGCCACTCTGCTCAAGGCCCGCCGGAAAGAGTAGTTGCAAGTCCGCTGATCAGAGTCGCTTCGCGCTCGACTGCCGCGGCAGCACGGACGATCTCCCGATCCACGTCCTCCCACTGCCCCTGTTCGATCGCCTCGCGAA
>JANMMF010000275.1:0-2677 GCA_031372985.1 Gemmatimonadota bacterium | reverse complement strand
GCGGCAGCAGTCGCATAGACGGCGCCGGCGATGAGAACTGTGTGGAGTACGATGCTGAAAATCGTACCGCCAGCCATGCGCTCCTTCTTCGCCTTCGACTCGAGCAGTTGGTTAAACATTCCTCACCCAGTGGGAAGTACGTGATGAATACTGTTTCCGGTCGGAACTCGATGGAATAGCCGTAAGATTAAGAATCCATGAAATAGTATTAAGAAACAACTAACGCGCCAGCGCAAACACGAACGGCATCTGCACCAGCTGCCTCACCTTTCTGCCGCCCACTTCGGCGGGAATGAATTGCATTCGACGAAGCGCAACACGCACTGCATCCTCAAACAACTGATTGTCGGAGCGAGAGAACCGCAAGGTCGCCTCCTCCAGACGCCCCTGCTCGTCCACGACGAAGAGCGCGGTCACCTGACCTTCGACACCTGAGCTTCTTGGTACCTCTGGATATCGGGGCGCCGCGGCACCGGGCACGACCATCACCTGCTTCTCCACCTGGTCGGCGCGCAACGGTGCACCTGAGACGCCGGTCACGGGTTCTCCGCCGCCATCCGGTGCGGCGCTGCCAATCGCGGTGGGTCCGAAGTCGACCGGTTTCGACACAATGCCGCTGACATCGATGGGCGGGACATTGATTGCGAGCTTCGGCTCGACGAACATCAATCTCGGACCAGCAGGGCGCGTCAGCGTGGTTGTCGCTGGAGACGCAGCTAGGATCGGAGACGTTGCGCGAGGAATGTAGACGGGGCGAAGCATCTCCGGAGGCCTCGCGGGTTTCGGCCTCGCTTGCGCAGTCGCGTAGAGCGCGGCGGCGATCAACAAAGTGTGGATGGTGACACTGATGATTGCGCCCGAAGTGGAGCGGCTTCTCTTCCATTGCGACTCGAGCAGCGTTTCGAGCATTTCATCTCCGGTGGGTGTCTCCTCCAACCTCTCGGAGTCCTACCCCTGATGAAATAGCGCGAACGTTAACCCTGAATGAAGTACGTCTAACGCGCGCGTTAGCGCATCGTTAAGAGCGCTGGCCGTCGTTGTCGAGTGGAAGCGTGACGGTGAAGAGACTGCCGCGCCCGAGGCGCGACGATGCAGTCAGGGTTCCACCGTGCGCCTGGGCGATCCATTGACTGATCGCGAGACCTAGCCCGAATCCTCCACGCTCCGACATTCGTGACCGCACCCTGTCCGCGCGCCAGAAGCGCTCGAAGATATGGGGGAAATCAGCCGCCGAGATTCCGATTCCCGTGTCTCGCACGGCGAACGTGACGTTGTGGGGATGGCGGCCCACCCCCAGCTCCACTTTCCCCCCGGCCGGTGTGTACTTGATCGCGTTCGTCACGAGATTGAGAAAGAGCTGCCGCAGACGGGTTCGGTCGGCCATCACTACCACATCCGCGGTGAACGGGAGATTCACCGTCACGCCCTGCGCTTCGCCCAGTATCAAGGCGGTCTCGTAGACTTCCTGTATGAGTGGTTGGAGCTCGACGGGCTCGCGGTGGATGTCGAATCGCCCTTCGTCGGCGCGGGCGAGCGTCAGAAGGCTTTCGACCAGGTCGCTCATTCTGCGAACTTCCTGGAGCGCCTCCTCGAGCGCGATCATTCGCTCGTTCTGGCTCGAAGATTCCATCATCGCCCTCTCGACGTCCGCGCGCAGCACTGCCAGTGGAGTCTTGAGCTCGTGGCTGGCGTCGGCGGTGAATCGGCGGAGCCCGCTGAACGACGTTTCCAATCGCGAAATCATCGCGTTGAGTGTGGTCATCAGGTCCGCGAAGTCGGTAGTCTCCTCGCTCAGAGCGAGGCGGCGGTGAAGGCTCCGACCATCGGTGATGGCAGCCACCTCCTTCGTGATCTCATTCAGCTGCCTCTGAGTTCGACCGAGAAACAGAAACGCCAGCAGACCCGCCGCGCCTATGATCAACGGAACGATCAGGAGCGCATCGAGCATGTACTCCCGCGGCATCGTGCTGGCTCTGGTCGCCACGGCTCCTGATGCGATCCGGCTCAAACCGCCCGGCTTCCCAGGGAAGGAGCGCGAGACAAAGAGAATCTTTTCCTGGAGCGAGTCGAGAGTAAAGATCAGCGCTTCGCCCGATTGCGGAAGGTCCGCGAGCTGATTCTGCAGGGTCGCCATGTCACTTCCCTGAAGCCGCATCACATCATCTGATCGATAGACCGCTCGCCCAAGCGTATCCACGACGACTATGTAGCCCGGCACCGCCTGAAGCCGGTCGACGATCTTCGGCGACAGAAGCGCGATGAGCGCGGTATCGCTTGTTGCCATCACTTTCTCGCCGGCCTGCGCCGCGTCGGTGATGACGCGCGCCGCGAGCTCGCCCTGCGCGGCCGCGTATTGCGCGATGTCGTGATAGACCGCATCGTTCCGCGCCGCGAGCACGGCGAGAAAGAGGGTGACCGTGACGGTGATCAGTCCGGCCAAGAACGCCGCCGTGAGCTTCACGCGCGTTGAGAGCATCGGACCCTAGCTGCCTTTTCCGGCGGCGCTCTCTTCGCGGATCACGTACCCTACGCCGCGGATCGTGTGAATGAGCTTTCTGGGGCTGTTCGCGTCGATCTTCTTGCGCAAATGGTTGATCACCACGTCGACGATGTTGGTGCCGGGATCGAAATGGTAGCCCCACGCGTACTCGGTGATGAGAGTCCTGCTCATGACGCG
>JANMMF010000396.1:0-6033 GCA_031372985.1 Gemmatimonadota bacterium | reverse complement strand
CGTCATGCGCAGCGCGATCGAGAAGGGACTCGTCGGCGACCTGTACTCGGCGTCGGGTCTGGTGGGTGGCGATGCCGCGAAGCTGCGGATGAATCCAAACGGACCGCTCGCGCAAACTCCCTTCCGCGACATTCTGACGCGGGCGCTGGCGGTGCAGGAAGTGAATGCGGCGATGGGAGTGATAGTCGCGGCGCCGACCGCGGGCGGAGCGGGAGTTCTGCCGGCGATCCTGACCGGGCTCGCGAAGGCGCGGTCGGTGTCGGATGAGAAGGTCGTCGACGGTTTGGCGACCGCGGGCCTCATCGGCGCCGTGGTGGCCGAGCGAGCATCACTGTCGGGCGCGGAAGGAGGATGCCAGGCGGAGACGGGCGCGGCGGCTGGGATGGCGGCCGGCGCGGCGACGGAAATGCTGGGCGGGACGCCATCGCAGGTCGGACACGCCGTGGCGCTGACGATGCAGGGTACGCTGGGTCTGGTTTGTGATCCATTGGGTGGGCTGGTCGAGTTGCCGTGCGTGTTTCGGAACGCGACTGGCGCGGCAATCGCGTTGGCAGGGATCGAGATGGCGATGGCGGGAATCACCTTCGCCATTCCAGTGGACGAGGTGATCGACGTCATGGGCGAGATCGGACGCGAGATGGATGTCCGCTACCGTGAGACCGCGGGGGGTGGCTTGGCCGCAACCCCGACCGGGCGCCGGCTGGCAAAGGAACGGCTGTACCAGATCAAGAGGTCGGACGGCTGAAATCAACTAGTTAAGCGGGGCCCAAGGCTGTAACTTCGCGAAAGGCGTCTATGAGGCGGATAGATTTACGGCAAAAGCACAGGCGGGAGGCTTCAGTAGTAGAGTGACGAGTTTGGTGGTTCACTACGCTCTGACCTATTTCTGTGGCGTGAAGGCAACTGCTTGTGCCTGGAATGGCAACCCGTGAAGTCTGGGCGTCGTGAACTGAAAAACTGGTATCTGCGCCACTGACACTTCACGCCTGTTCATTTGCAGTTTGTTTTGAAAATCCATCCAACGACTTATGAATATCTTTGACAGAATCGCGATGTTGTTCCGGTCCAACGTCAACGCGGTGATCTCGGAGTTCGAGCAGCCCGAGAAGATGCTGAACCAGATCATTCTCGACATGCGCTCGCAGCTCGTCAAAGCGAAGCAGCAGGTCGCCGCGGCCATCGCGGACGAGAAGCGTCTCCACGACCAGACCAAGCAGGAGCTGAAGGAAGCCGAAGACTGGGAGCGCCGGGCGATGCTCGCCGTTCAGCAGAACCAGGACGAGCTAGCCAAGCAGGCGCTAATGCGCCGCAGCGAGCACATCGCCCGCGGCGATCAGCTCAACCTCACCTGGCAGGCGCACAAGCAGGAGACCGACCGGCTCAAGGACTCGCTGCGCAGCCTCAACGACAACATCGAAGAGGCGAATCGGAAGAAGAATCTCCTTCTCGCCAAGCAGCGCCGTGCCGACGCGGCTAAGCGCATCAACGAGACGATGTCCCACATCTCGGAGAAGTCCGCGTTTGAAGCCTTTGCGCGGATGGAAGAGAAGATCGACGCGAACGAGCGCAAGGTCAGGGCGAGTGCGGAGATCGACGAAGAGTTCTCGGGCGACAGGCTCGCCAACGACTTCAAGCGGCTGGAAGCAGCAGGCGGAAACCAATCGGCCGAAGTACTGCTCATCGAGCTGAAACAGAAGATGGGTGTGCTCCCCGCCGGCACCCAGGTCAACAGCCGCGTGCTCGGGGCCGGTCGGAAGGCAGACGAAGAAACGATCGAAGTTGAAGAGATCCACGACGAGAAGAAGTAGAGTTGGCTAGCATGGCGGCACCAAGAGGAGGAGTCAGAGTCGCGCCGATTCTCACCGGCGTAATTCTGACTCTGTTGCTCCTGTGGATGCTGGGAGCGACGGCCGATGTCTTTCTCCTCCTCTTCATAGCGATCATCATCTCGCTGTACCTTGGCGCGGTGAGAGACTTGTTCGTCGACAAGCTTCACGTCCCGCCGAAGCTCGCGTTTTTCCTTTCGGTAGCCGGGACGACAGCCGCGCTGCTCGGCTTGTTCGCGATTCTGCTGCCGCCGGTCGTCGAGCAGACACGCGCGCTGATAGTCGTGTTGCCCAACTACATCGAAGCGTGGGAGCTCGGCATCGACAAGCTCATCGCCCGCTTCCCCGCGATGCGCGACGTCTGGAAGCCGGGCGAGCATCCGCTCATCGGCGCCGTGTACGACCAGGCCGCCAACCAGGCACAGCTGCTGGTGCCCAGGGTCTTCGGGCTCGTGCACGTGATGATCAACTGCTTTGCAGTGGGCGTGATGAGCATCTACCTCGCGCTGCAACCGGGTGTGTACCGGGAGTGGCTCATCGCCCTCTTCCCGCCAATCCATCGGGATCTCGTCCGCGACGTGCTTCGTGACCTCGCCGACGCGCTGCGCTCGTACATCGTCGGACAGCTTCTGGCGATGACCGTTCTCGCCGCGCTGACCGCCGCGGGACTCTACCTGCTCGACGTTCCCTACTGGCTGACCTTCGGAATATTCACCGGCCTGGTGGCGGTGATTCCGTTCTTCGGAACACTGGTATCGACCGTGCTGCCGGCGCTATTCGTTCTCGGCGGACCGGGCGGTGGCACCCGCGCTCTCTACGTGCTGGCGCTCGGCGTCGTCATCCACTTGATCGAAGGCAATCTCGTGGCGCCGCTCGTGATGTCGAAGAAGATCGACATGCCGCCGGTGCTGACGATCACGGCGGTGCTCGTCGTCGGGAAGCTGCTGGGTCCCCTGGGGCTCGTGGTCGCGCTGCCGGTACTCGTCACGGTGATGGTGATCGTCCGGCGGATCCTCATCAACCGCATCTACGAGGGGAAGGGATTCAGGAAGAGCACGCGCGACCGGATCTTCGTGCTGCGCGTGCCCGTCCCCGATGGGGGAGTGATCGTCCCTTCGGCGCAGCCCCCCGATCTGATCAGGATCAGAGAGAGGAGTCCGGCCAAGAAGACGGCGGCGTAGTAGCTCAGGTCCGTTTCAGCATGATCTGAATGCGGGTACCAGAAAAGGCTGCATCGCCCATAAGGTCCCAGGTACTACCGGTTGCGTCCGGTGTCAGCTCGAACGGCATGTCCCGGACAAAGGTGTCGGCGCTCTGGTTGATGTCCACGGTCGTCCCGGCCCGTATCCAGGTCCCGGCCATGTCAGCGTCAAAAGCCGGGTTTCCGCCCGACGCCGCGACATGTAGATGCCCGGATGTCGTTCCGTTGACATTCAGATTCAGAACCAGCGTGCTTCCTGCCAGGATCTCGTTCCTCTGGCCGCTATTCCCGGTGGTCACGAACGACACAGCGCTGTAATTGCCCACCGCGATATCTGCGGGTGGAGATGTAGAATCCCCGCACCCCAGAAAAAGCGCGGGCAAAATGATCGACGCGATTGAGTACGATTTCAAGGATTGTCTCATTTGTGCTGGTCTCCATTGGGTGCGTTTGACACACGAAAGTTTCACGCTACCGCGCGATGCAATGCTTTCGGCGGCCCAGCAACGGTTCTCATTGGCGGCCGGAACGACGCGAACGTTTCCGCACACCATCGCGGGGGTTCGTTCCGATGCATTCCGCAGTATACGTCCGGGGACTCGGCAAGGTTTATCGCTCGGGCTCGAGAGCGCGCGCGGTCTCAACGCCAGCTCTCCGTGACATCAGTCTCGACATCGGTCCTGGAGAGATCATCGGCCTCGTTGGCCGGCCAGGCGCGGGGAAGTCCACGCTGCTGCTGTGCCTGTCGGGCCTCCTCCGGGCGGACCAGGGCACGATCACGTGGTTCGGCGAGCAGATCACGACGCATCACGTGCCGCCCGGGCTCGCCTACGTTCCGCAGCACGCGGGCTACTACTCCTTCCTGTCGGTGAGGGAGGCGCTCGAGTACTACGCGACGCTGCACGATCTCTCCTCGGCGAGCCGCGCATCGCAGGTCGAGACGGCACTCCGGGAAGTGTCGCTCCACGTCCACGCGACCAGGCGCGTCAGCAGTCTCTCGCCGAGCATGGTGCAGCGCCTCGGACTGGCGCAAGCGCTGATCGGGGCGCCGCGCGCGATCCTCCTCGACGAAACGCTCTGTGGTGAAGGCCTTCTCTTCGACATGGACATCGTTGCATTGCTCACCAGGCTCTCCGAGCGCGGAATCACGATCATTCTCGCCGCGCCCAACCCAGTCGAAGTGCATCGAGTTGCCGCGCGCATAATCAAAATCGTCGAGGGTCGCGTCGTGACATCGCGACCGGAGTCGGTCGCGACCAGCCCAGGACGGGAGCGGCCCGAGTTCGAGCTGCCGTCGAACCCTCCGCGCCTCGTGGCCGAGCAAAGCTGAGCGCTTGACGAACGACCCGCTTCGTCTGGGCTGCCCGAGCGGCAGCTGATTCGGCTACAGTCGCGGAACAAGCGCGATCGTGTTGACCCTCTTCACGAGCGCGCCTAGCTTCCGCGAATGCCCGACCAGGAACTCCGCCTCTTCAATACGCTCTCGCGCAGTATCGAGTCGTTCACGCCGGAGGATGGCGAAACCGTTCGCGTTTACACCTGCGGGCCCACGGTTTACAGGCCGGCGCACCTCGGGAATTTCCGAACATTCTTGTTCGAGGATTTGCTGCGGCGGGTGATCGTGCTGCGCGGGTGGAAGCCGTTCCAGGTGATGAACCTAACCGACGTCGACGACAAGATCATCAAGAGCGCCAGCGACCGCGGCGTCAGTATCGGAGAGGTCACCGCTCCTGTTACGGAGACCTTTCACAAGGATCGCGCGTTTCTGCGGATTCAGGACGCGGAGCTGTACCCCAGGGCGACCGATCACATCCCCGAGATGATCGGAATCGTCGACAGGCTGGTGGAGAGAAAGCTCGCCTACCTTGCCGACGACGGGAGCGTCTACTTCGCCATCGACAAGTTCAAGGACTACGGCAAGCTGTCGCGACTCGACACGCGGGAAGTGAAAGCTGGCGCGCGCGTCATGCAGGACGACTACTCCAAGGAGAACGCGCAGGATTTCGCGCTCTGGAAAGCGGCGAAGCCCGAAGACGAGGCGGCCGGCGCTGCCTGGGATTCACCCTGGGGACGCGGCCGACCCGGCTGGCATCTCGAGTGCTCGGCCATGGCGATGAAGTATCTGGGTGAGACGCTCGACATCCATTGCGGCGGGATCGACCTGATCTTCCCGCACCACGAGGACGAGATCGCGCAGTCCGAGGGCGCGACGGGGAAGCCGTTCTCCCGCTTTTGGTGCCACGGCGAGTTCCTGCTCACTGACGGCAGCAAGATGGCGAAGCGGCTCGGGAACGTCGCGACGGTTCAGGATCTTCGCGACCAGGGAGTGCCGGCGGCGGCATTCCGCCACTTCGTCTTCTCGACCCACTACCGCAAGCAGTTGAACATGTCGGGCGATGCAATCGAGGCGTCGATGGAAGGCGTGCGACGGCTTGGAGACTTCGCGGAGCGACTCAGCGAGGCGAAGGGCGCGACGCCGGAGCTGGAGAAGATTGCGGAAGAAACTGAAGCCGAAGTAACTGCCGCTCTTTTCGACGACCTCAACGCTCCGATCGCGCTCGGCGCGCTCTTCATGTTCGTGCGGAAGGCGAACGCGGAGCTCGACCGAAATGGCGTCGACAAGCGAGCGCTGGAGAAGGCGAGGGAAGTTTTCGCCCGAATCAATTCGGTTCTCGACGTCGTGCCCGAAGCTGTCGGACCAGATCCCGAGCTTGCGCGCTGGGTTGATGAACGTCTGACAGCTCGGAAGGCTGCGCGAGCGGGCCGCGATTTCGCCGAAGCCGACCGCATTCGCGGCGAAATCGAAGCAAAGGGCGTGGCGATCGAAGACTCGCCGCAGGGGACCAAATGGAAGAAGGTGCGGTAGGTTGACTCATCACCCTAAGTTGGCTATTCTACTAGGCTTGCGATGAAAAATCGCTGTTTGTTGCTGACGTAGCTCAATTGGCAGAGCAGCTGATTTGTAATCAGCAGGTTGGGAGTTCGATTCTCCCCGTCAGCTCTGCC
>JANMMF010000315.1:0-17024 GCA_031372985.1 Gemmatimonadota bacterium | reverse complement strand
GATGCCGTTGCCGAGGACTGCGGACGAAGAGCGATCGCCAGAACCTCGTCCATCGTCTTCACGGGATGAAAGCGGACCGAGGCGCGAACTTCCTCGGGCAGCTCCTCGATGTCCCGCGCATTACCATGCGGGATTATCACGTCGCTAACCTTGTTTCGGTGCGCGGCGACCGATTTCTCCTTGAGGCCGCCAATGGGCAGCACCCGCCCGCGGAGCGTGATCTCTCCAGTCATCGCCACATCGCCGCGCACCGGCACGCCCGTGAGTGCACTGATCACCGCCGTCGCGATCGCTATGCCGGCCGACGGTCCATCTTTGGGCGTGGCTCCGGCGGGCATGTGAATGTGGATGTCTCTGGTGCGGTAGAACTCGGACTCTATTCCAAGCGGTCGCGCTCGCGAGCGCGCGTAGGAAAGAGCCGCGCTCGCCGATTCCTTCATCACGTCGCCCAAAGTTCCGGTGAGCTGCACTTTGCCGCGCCCCTTCACGACGCTGACTTCGATCTCGAGCACTTCGCCGCCCGCCGATGTATAGGCGAGCCCCGACGCGACGCCGACCTTGTCGTCGAGAGACGTGTCGTCTGGATCGAACGGAGCGGCGCCCAGCAGCTCCTTCAAATCGTCAACGCGGACGGTCTGCAGCTGGCCCTCGCTCGGCACCTCCGCCCTCTTCCGCGCCAGCTTTCTCGTCACGCGAGCGATGCGCCGCTCGAGCTCTCTGACGCCCGCCTCGCGCGTGTAGCCGCGCATGATCGCGGCGAGCACATCGGGCTCGAGTACCACTTCCTCCTTCTTCAGCCCATTCGCTTCGATCTGCCGCGGCACCAGGTATTGCCTCGCAATCGCGAGCTTCTCATGGTCCAGGTAGCCCGCGATCCGCAGGATCTCCATCCGGTCGCGCAGGGGCTCCGGAATGCCCGCCAGCGAGTTCGCAGTGGTGATGAACAGCACCTGCGACAGGTCGTAGTCGACCTCGAGGTAGTTGTCGTTGAAGGTTGTGTTCTGCTCCGGATCGAGCACCTCGAGCAGGGCCGCCGCGGGATCACCGCGGAAATCCTGACCCAGCTTGTCCACCTCGTCGAGGAGAATGACCGGATTCACGACTTCGGCGCGTCTCATCGCCTGTATGATGCGACCCGGCATCGACCCGATGTACGTGCGGCGGTGTCCGCGAATCTCGGCCTCGTCGCGCACGCCACCCAACGCCATGCGCACGAACTTCCGGCCGAGGGCGCGCGCGATCGAGCGGCCGAGAGATGTCTTGCCGACCCCGGGCGGACCGACGAGGCATAGTATCTGTCCGTCCAGCCGGCCAACCAGCGCGAGCACGGCGATGAAATCGAGGATGCGATCCTTCACTTCCTCGAGGCCGTAGTGATCGGCATCCAGAATCGCGCGGGCGTGCGACACGTCCAGAACTTCGTCCGTCCGCTCGGTCCACGGGATCGACACGATCCAGTCGACGAAGTTGCGCGCCACCGTGAATTCGGGCGACATAGGCGGCATTCGCCGCAGCTTTCGAAGCTCCCGAAGGGTCCTTTCCTGAACGACTGACGGGAGAGCCTTGTTCCTTACTTGCGCCTCGAGCTCGGAGAAATCATCGCTGTCCTCTTCTCCCAGCTCGCGATGGATTACACGAAGCTGCTCCTGCAGATAGAACTCGCGCTGGTTCTGGAACATCGCGCCGCGAACGTCATCATCGATCTTCCGCTCGAGTCTGAGAAGCTCGATTTCGCCCGTTAGCATCTCGCCGAGCATCTCCAGCAGCTGGCGTAGCGTCTCGGCCTCGAGGAGCGACTGTCGCAGCTCGAACCGAACCGCCACGTGGGCGGCAATGCCAAAGGCCTGACGCTCAGCGGACTCGGTGCTCTGGATGATGGAGACGATCTCCGCCGGAATGCGCCGGTGGAGACTTACGTACTCCTCGAACGAGTTCATCACGCGGCGGCTCAGCGCCTCCGTCTCGGCGGCGTCCTCGGCACCCGGCCCCTCGAACGGGAAGGGAGCGGCCGCGGCGCGCAACACGTTCCCCGCGGGGATGTAGCGGGTGACTCTGGCGCGGGCGATTCCCTCGACCAGTACTCGCGTCGTGCCGGTGGGGAGCCGGGAGACCTGTACAACTCTGCCGATGACACCCGTGCGGTGCAGATCAGCCGCTGCGGGCTCCTGCTTCTCACCGTCGCGCTGCGCGACCAGCAGGATGATCTTGTCTTCCGCGAGGGCCGCCTCGATGGCAGCAAGCGACGCCGCCCGGCCGACAAGGAGCGGTATTACTACATAGGGGAAAATGACAACATCCCGAAGCGGAAGGACCGGAATCCGATCCGACGTCGGGATGCTCTCGTTGTCGCGCTCAAAAGTTTGTGGCAGGTGCTAGGATTCCCTCTGGCCGCTCGACGAACTCATCTCTAGGCTTCCTTCTTTCTCCGCACCGGCGAGATCTCGAGCAGCGGCTGGGTGCCGTTGATGATGCACGACTCGGTCACCTTCACCTCGACCACGTCCTCTCGGCCGGGAAGGTCGAACATCACTTCCATGAGAACCTCTTCGAGGATCGCACGCAGCCCGCGCGCGCCGGTGCCGCGCTTGAGCGCCTTGCTGGCGATCGCAACGAGCGCGCCTTCGTCGAAGGTGATCTTCACGTCCTCGAGTCCGAACAGCTTTGCGTACTGCTTGGTGAGGGCGTTCTTTGGCTCCTTGAGGATGCGAACAAGCGCCTCTTCGTCGAGGCCCTCAAGGGCAACCGTCACCGGCAGTCGACCAACCAGCTCCGGGATAAGGCCGTAGCGGAGCAGATCGTCTGGCTCGACTTCGCTGAACATCTTGGTCTGCGCCAGCTTCTTGTCCCGCGCGGCGGTGCCGTTGAACCCGATCTGCCGGCGTCCGGTGCGGGCCTCGATGATCTTCTCTAGGCCATCGAACGCGCCGCCGCAGATGAACAGAATGTCCTTGGTGTTGAGCTGGATGTACTCCTGCTGCGGGTGCTTGCGTCCGCCCTGCGGGGGAACTGACGCCACCGTCCCTTCGATGATCTTGAGCAGCGCTTGCTGGACGCCTTCGCCCGACACGTCGCGGGTGATGCTCGGGTTCTAGGACTTCCGCGCGATATTGTCGATCTCGTCGATATACACGATTCCGCGCTCGCACTCGGCGACGTTGAAATCTCCAGCCTGGAGGAGACGGACGAGAATGTTCTCGACGTCCTCACCGACGTAGCCTGCTTCAGTGAGGGTGGTCGCGTCTGCGATCGTGAAAGGAACGTCGAGAATGCGGGCTAACGTGCGCGCCAGCAGCGTCTTACCGACGCCGGTGGGTCCGATCAGAAGAATGTTGGATTTGTCGAGCTCTACATCGTCGTCTTTCAGCGACGTGGAGTTGATGCGCTTGTAGTGGTTGTAAACCGAGACTGCCAGTGCCTTTTTGGCTTGCTCCTGCCCGATCACGTACTGGTCGAGAACATCCTTGATCTCTTGCGGGGCCGGGACTTGAGTTATCGCCTCGGCTACCTCGCGCTCCTCGTCTTCTGCCAGGATCTCGTTGCAAAGAGCTATGCACTCGTTGCAGATGTAAACGGACGGTCCGGAAATGAACTTCCGGACGGAATCCTTCGATTTTCCGCAGAACGAGCAGCGAAGATGTTTCTCTTGGGACATAGACTCGACGGGGAACGGGGTGATGCCGGCTAAACCCGGGCACCGAGGCCTGCTTAAAGATACCTAACAGCCGCGACGAAAACGGTCAAGCAATCAATCCGAGAGCATGACTTGTGAAGAAATTCACAAGTAACAGCCGGTCGGAAATCACGCCTTTTTCTTGAGTGCTTCCTCCATCTCGCCGCGATACGAGATCACGTTGTCGATCATGCCGTATTCCTTGGCTTCCTCCGCCGACATGAAGCGGTCGCGGTCGGTATCGCGCTCGATCCGCTCGACCGACTGGCCGGTGTGCTTGGCCATGAGCTTGTTCATCTCCGACCTCAGGTGAAGGATCTCCTTCGCCTGGATCTCGATGTCCGAAGCCGTGCCGCCGCCGCCACCCTGAGATGGCTGGTGGATCATGATGCGGGAGTGGGGAAGCGCCGAGCGTTTGCCGGGCCGACCGGCGGCGAGCAGGAACGCTCCCATGCTGGCCGCGAGACCCATGCAGTTGGTGTTGACCGGCGACTTGAGGAACTGCATGGTGTCGTAGATCGCGAGACCAGCCGATACGCTTCCGCCCGGCGAGTTGATGTAGATGTGGATGTCGCGCTCCGGATTGTCCGACTCCAGGAAGAGGAGCTGAGCGATGACAATGTTGGCCACGTCATCGTTGATGGGCGTGCCAAGGAAGATGATCCGGTCCATGAGGAGCCGGGAGAAAACATCGTAGGTTCGCTCGCCACGGCTCGAGCGCTCGATGACGTACGGCGTGTAGATCGTCGGCATGGGTTCTTCGCTTTCTCGTTTAGGCATTAGTCAGTACATCGTTCCTGTCCAACAGCCACTTGAACACGTTGTCTTCGGTGATGCTGCGTTCCATTTCCTTCAACCGACCACTCTTTTCCAGCTGGGCGTAAATCTGGCCTGGATTCCCTCCGCGCTTCTCTGCCTGCTCGGCGATGCGATCGTCCAGATCCTTCTCAGAAGCCGTCAGCCCCTCCTTCTCGGCAAGCGTCTCGATCACGAGGTCGCGCCTGATCTGGCGCTCGGCCATCTGCCGAAACTCGCCCGCGAACTGTTCGCGCTGGTCGGCAGGTACCTGGTACGCCTCCGCGTAGTTCTCCACGAACTGCTGAACCCAGCTCTTCGGAACGTCGAAAGCGTTGGCCGAGATGATCTGATCGATCAGCTGCTGCCTGACTCCCGCTTCGATCTCGTGTTCCGCGTGTCGCTCCAGATCGGTGCGCACAGCCTGCCTGAGCGCGTCGAGCGACTCGAAGTCGCCAACCTCGCGTGCGAACGCATCATCCATGGGCGGGACCGACTTTCGCTTCACCTCATTGATGGTCACGCGCACCGTCTTCGTTTGACCACGCTGTGCCTCGTCCGGAAAGTCGTCGGGCCATTTGACGGGACGCTCGATCGTCTGGCCCGGCGCCGCCTCCATGATCAGCTCTTCTATTTGCGCGATCGCCTGACCAGCACCGATGACGAGCGGATAGCTCTTACCCTCGCCTGTCTCGGCTCCGGCAACCGCCGTCGCAATCTGGACGTTCACCATGTCCCCGGGCTTTGGCTTTTCGTCGACAGGCGTCCACGTCGCCTTCTCATCCCGGATCTGTTCCAGCTGTTGGGTGAGCTGTTCGTCGGTTACTGCCAGCGCTGGTCGCTGGATCTTGAAGCCGTGCGTCCTCGCGAGGTCGACGGTGGGTCTCAACTCGAGGTGGAGCTCGAATGTAAGAGGCTTACCTTCCTCGAACTTCAAATCGTGGACGTGTGGCTGCGCCGCGACCTTGATGCTCTCCTTCTCCACGAACTCCTGGTACGCCTCGCGAACGATGGTCTCCAGCGCTTCCTGCCTGATCGCTTCGCCGAATTTCTTCCGGACCACGGTTGCGGGCGCCTTTCCGGGTCTGAAGCCGGGAAGCCGGACGGTCGAAGCGTACCGCCGCGCCGCTTTATCCTCAGCATCCTTCACCACTTCGGCCGGAACCGACACCTGGATATGGCGCTCGACCCCCTCCGACGCGCGAGGCGTGAACTCGATTTTCATGTTCGCAATATAACAGTGTGGCGAAGGCCCCGACCCGCCACTTTCAAGGGGCAGTCGAAGGTGAACGGCAACGGATCAGAAGCTCCGTGAGCGGCATTGCTATTGCTTTTCATGGAAGCAGCAAGAGCAGCAAAAAAACAGTCAACCTTCGTACGGAGACGGACACAATGGAGCTCGATACCCTCAAAGACCTATACATCGAAGAGTTGAAGGATCTTTACAGCGCGGAAAGACAGCTGGTGAAAGCGCTCCCGAAGATGATCAGGGCGACGAAGCATGCGGAGCTCAAGGCCGCGTTCAAGACGCACCTTCAGCAGACCGGTGAGCACGCCAGGCGCCTCGAGCAGATCTGCGAGGAGCTGGGGGTCAGCCCACGTGGGAAGAAGTGCGTGGGCATGGAGGGCCTGATCGAAGAGGGAAGTGAGCTAATCAAGGAGCAGCCGGACGACGACGTTCTTGACGCCGGACTGATCTCCGCGGCGCAGCACGTCGAGCACTACGAAATCGCCGGCTATGGCACCGTACGGACGTACGCAAGGCAGCTCGGCTACGAATCGCAGGCACAGCTGCTCCAGCAGACGCTCGACGAGGAAGGTGAGACGGACCATCTCCTCACGGATCTGGCCGAGTCGAGGATCAATCTCGACGCCGAATAGGGACATCGGCGGGGCTCTGGGAGAAGCCGACCCAAAGCTCCGGGAGGAACTCGAGTGGGCGAGCTCGGGACTCGTTTATTCGAGCGAATCCGACCGCCCATTCGAGTTCTTTTCGTTGCGGTATCGCGGCAGGAGCGCAGCTCCAGGCGCCGCCGAATTCGCGCGCCTCGTCGGCGCCATCCCGGAGTCGCGGGTGGAGGTCCGCTCCGTGGACGACTTTTTCGCGCGCCACACCACCACCAGCGATCCGTACGATGGTGAGACCCAGCGCATCCGCCCGCAATACGAAGAGCTCGTGAGGCTGCTTTCGCGGCGCCTCCGCGACGTAAAGGCCTACCGAATCGGCCGCATCGAAATCGCCTGCTATGTGGCGGGGCTCGACGCGTCGGGAAACCTCGCTGGCCTGAAGACGGTCGCGATCGAAACGTGACGAAACTGATTCGTCGGGCTACTTCCGAAATCGGGCTTCGAAAATAGATTCTGCGAGCATGGGTTTCGGCTCAGGATTTGTTGTTGCACTTCGAGCGACGCGACCTCGTCGACGATGGGCAGCTCACGAGCGGAATCACCAGGCTCGTGCTGCGCGCCAATCTCAACGATGGACGCCAGATCGAGGCGCGCGGCACCGTGAGCGTGGGATCCAAGGATTGATTCTTGGCTCAAACGAAAAAGCCGGCCCAGACGGGCCGGCTTTTTTTTTCGTTACGAACCGCGTCGTCCCGACTTCATCGAAGTCGCGGGAGGCTTTCCCGTTCTCACCGGCGGCGCCGTAGGTGGTTGCTGGACCTTGGTTAGGTCGGGGACTCCGTGGGCCGGCTGCTGTGGGCCTTTTTTCTTTTTCGAGAAGTCAGGGATTTCATTTTTTCTCTTCATATCATCTCCGGTCGGGGCGAACGATGCGCCATGCCAAAGGGGGGACTCGAACCCCCACGGATTGCTCCACTGGATCCTAAGTCCAGCGCGTCTACCAATTCCGCCACTTCGGCGCTCGCGTCCAAAGATAGCGACCGCTTCATGGCGCATCAAAGCATTCGATCGGCAGCCGCGCACAAACGAAAAGCCCCTGCCAGCTGCGCAGGGGCTTTTCTCGAGCGGTGAAAGCCTGGCCTTACTTGCCGATTTGCAGATTGACGATTCTCGTTGCGTGTGTTGCGTCAGCCAGCGAGAAGACTTTCAGGCTGACATACTCGCCGTTCTTCAAACGCCCTAATGCCTGCTGCAGATCGCCGGCTGTGTTGATGGTGCGAGCGGGAGCAGGATAAAGGACTTCCGTAATTACATCGTTCTTGAAGAGCTTGTCCTCGCTGGGCCCGCCTGGAATGACGTCGGACACCATTACTCCACGAACGGGCGTCGTCATTCTCGACTGCGCCGCCAGCTCTGTGCTGACGGGCGCCACGGAAATTCCGAGCGCCGGATGAACGCTTCCACCACCGGTCGGCGCGGTGCGCGTCGCCGAGGTGGCGACCTGTTGATCCCTGTTCGCTTCCATCAGCGTGACGCGGAAATTCTTGCGTTGGCCGTACCGCATCACTTCGATGTCGATCGTCTCGCCAGGATTGTGGCTGCGAACGATGCGCTGAAGCGTGCTGACGCGGTCAACGGGCTGCCCATCGGCGGTGATGATGACATCACCGGGTTGGAGTCCCGCTCTCTTGGCCGGAGTGTCGTCGCTTGGGAAATTCCGCACGAGCACGCCGCGAATGTCCTTGACGCCAGCGACCGCTGCGTCTTCCGGACTAACATCGTCGATACCGATGCCCAGCGCCGGGATGCGAACGCGTCCGTTCTTGATGATCTCATCCATCACGCGCTTGGCGAGCGTGATTGGAATGGCGAAGCCATAGCCGGCGTTGTAGCCGGTCGGGCTGGCGATTGCGCTGTTGATTCCGATAACCTCGCCACGCGAGTTGACGAGGGGGCCACCGGAGTTGCCCGGGTTGATCGCCGCGTCCGTCTGAATCAGATCGCTGATCGCGTACTGATTGTTTGCCCCGGGCGGATTCATCAGGTCCCCGAGGCTACGCCCCTTGGCACTGATGATTCCCGCGGTGACGGTGTTCTCGAGACCGAGCGGATTGCCGATCGCGAGGACCCACTCTCCAATGCGCGACGCGACATCGTTGCCCAGCGCGACAGTGGGGAAGTTGCTGCCATCGATCTTGATTACCGCGACATCGGTCGTCTTGTCATGTCCGACGACCTTCGCCGTAAAGACGCGATGGTCCATCATGCGCACAGTCACCTTGTCGGCGATCGTCTCGCGATCGGAGTTGGTTACGACGTGGTTATTGGTGAGGATATATCCGTTCGACGTCACGATGAATCCCGAGCCCTGGCCGCGCGAGGGGCGCGACTGCTGCGGGATGTCAAACTGACGGAAAAAGTCTTCATAACCCGGCGGAACGTTCTGCGGTGATCCGCTGCGTCCGCGCTGGGTGCTGGGGGTGCTTCGCGCGGCGCTGAACACTTCGATCGATACCACTGCCGGAGTGACGTTATTCGCGATCGCGACGAATGCGTTGCTTGCTTCAGCGATTGGCTGGATCTGCGCTTGGGTCGGGCGGCTCTGCGCGAATCCGAGCTTCGTCCAGTTCATTCCCGAAGCGACGATGAGTCCGCCTACAAAGGCGGTGATGGCGGCTACGTAGAGCCGCGCTCTCTGTGTACCAATTGACATGCGACTTGTGGCTAAAGGGTGTAACTATATGACACGATGTCGTGGCTACAGGTTTCACGCCAGTTTCCGCGGAGCGGAACAGGCGCGAAAAGATAACCCGACACCTTATTAATACGCGCGAGACGGTGTAGTTGCTTCATCCAATCTATGTCGGGGTTGTTCCCGGAAACGGATGAGCCGGCGTCGCTGACGGCGAGAGCCCGACCGCTCCTTTTGCGACCCCAAGCCACGTGGCAGTTGCCTTTCGGGCTGTAACGAAACGATATGCCTGTATAAAAACGTTACACCGTTATTGATGAGCTTGGCCGGGGCGGTTTTTGTAAATCGTGTGCCGATAACGGGTTAGCACTGGGCATGTCCGTTGCCTTAGGGGGGCTCGCCACCGGACTCTCCCTCAGCCGAACGCCCAGATGACCCGCGCCAACCTGTTTCGATCGCTTCCGGCAATCCTGACTGCCTTTGTCATCGCGTCCTGCGCCGACTCAGGCGTTTCCGGCCCGACTGCTCCCTTGAGCGCAGTCTCGCACGGCTCATCTGATTCTGAACTACTGCCGCCCGACCTGGCCGGGTCTCCTGTAGATGCCTCCGGCCTCGAGCTCAGGGCAGCGTGGTGGGGTAAGAAACCCAAGCAGCAGGTGCGCGTCACGAAGCAGATCGACGTTGGGGGAGGGATCCTCTCGATCCCCGAGACCGGTTTCACGATGTCATTCCCCGCCGGCGCCGTAGCCGCGCCGATCACGATCACGGTGACCGCCGACGAGAAGTACGTCGTCTACAAGATGGAGCCATCGGGGACGCAGTTCCTCAAGGACGTGACCGTCACGCAATCTCTGGCGAAGACTGAGTTTGGCGGACGGTTGCTGAGGAGTCCGCTGTTCGCCGCATACATCGCCGACGATAGGGTGAAGCTCAGTGGAAAGGTCCCCGTCCTCGAGCTCGAGCCATCCCAAACGATCTTCTCGGCAGTTTCGCCACTGATTCCAGTCGCCCACGTCTGGATCATCAGGCATTTCTCCCGTTACATGCTCGCTTCAGGCTGATCCCAGCTACCAAACCGCTCACCGGGTCCCACACAATGATTCGCTCGAGATTCGTCCGCTCCTCAGCGCTCGTCCTCGCTGCATTCGTAGCGCTCTCCTGCTCCGACTATTCCCCGATAGCTCCCAAAGCGGCTCCGACCGTTGCCCAGGATGGGCTCCTCTCGGGTCTCCTCGGCACGGTTACCGGCCTGCTCGGAACGGTGATCAAGGTCATCGGGGGCGTCATCGACCCGAACGGTATCGAGGTCCGCGCGGTCCAGTGGGCTCCGTCGCACGTCAATGAGGTTCGCTCCGTCTCGGGGACCATTGGCGTCAATGGCGGTTCGCTTTCCATACCGGGCTCGGATTTCACGATCACGTTCCCCTATGGCGCACTTTCTCAGTCGACCGCGATCACGATCATCTCGGATGCCAGCGGCTACGTGTCTTACGACATGCGGCCACACGGCCTGACCTTCGCAACGCCCGTCCTGGTCACCCAGAAACTGAGGAACACCACTCTTTACGGTACTCCTGAGGTCTGGAACTCGTTCGGTGCATACTTCCCGGAGGATCCGACCATTCTGAGTGGCCTGCTGAGGGCAGTGGAGACCACGACGACGACCATCCTCGCGGCTCCTGATGGGTCCGCGCCAGCAATCCATGTCTGGCAGCTGAAGCACTTTTCCCGCTACATGCTGGCTTCGGGTTAGGGTTCAGGCCCGAACTCGAACGGGCGAAAAAAATGGACAAATCGGAGCACGCCTCTCACGAACCGCGGCGGCGGACGTCTCGTACTGGAAAAGCAGTGCGAGGCGGAGATGTAGAAGCCGCACGCGAGCTCGTCGAGAAGGCGCGGGTGGCGGAGCAGCATGAGCAGACCGCCCTGGCGCTCGGTCTCTACGACGATGCGCTGACCAGCCTCGGAGCGTACTGCGCCGATCCGTTCGTCGCTGATGTTCTCAGGTGGAAGGGCACGCTGCTCAGAGAGCGCGGGGAAACCGAAGCGGCGCACCGATGCTACGCGCAGAGTCTCGAAAGGGCTACGCTGGCCGGGTGGAAATCGCAGCAGGCGCACGCGTTGAATTGCCTCGGCACGATTGCTCAGCGGCGCGGGGATCAAAAGGAAACAGAGCGGCTCTACACCAACGCGTCGGCGCTGGCCGAGGAAGCCGGAGACGCACGGTTGCTCGGAATGATCGAGCAGAATCGCGGCGTCCTCGCGAACACGCGGGGCGATTTCGCCGGAGCCGCGGCGTTCTACTCCAGGAGTCTCGGAGCGTTCGAGATGGCTTCGGACTCCGAGCCCATGTCATGGATCCTCAACAACCTCGGCATCCTTCACACCAAGATCAAGAACTTCGAGGAAGCGCGGCAAAATCTGGAGCGCGGACTGGCGATCGCGATAAACCGGAACGACGCAGTGGTCGAGAACGTCATCACGCTCAATCTCGCGGAAGTCTGGGTGGGACTCGGACGTCTCGATCTGGCGGATGAATTCTGCATCGAGGCTCTCGAGCAGGCTCAGCGTCGCGTGGATCACCTGACCGCCGCCGGCGCGCTGAAGGTACGGGCTGCGATCGAGCGCCAGCGCGGCGCGCTGGACAAGAGCATTGCCACGCTACGCATCGCGATCTACGAGGCGGAGGGAGCGGAGGACCGCCTCCTTCACGCCGAGCTGCTGCGAGAGCTTGGTGAGATTTCCCGCGCTGTCGGCAACGCTGGTGCAGCCCGATCTGCCTGGCGCGAAGCTGTCGATGCGTTCGAGGTCGTCGGCGCCAGCCACGACATTGCCGAGCTTCAGGCCGAGCTCAAGGCGCTGCCCGAGTAGCAGCGGTACGGCGCTCCCCGCGCGCGGCCTTTACGGGTGACTCAAACGAGCGCTTCTTCGTCTGCCTAGCGCTGGCCGGACATTCCCATCGGACAGCCGCGCGAGAGAGTACTCTCCGGGACCGCAGTAGCGCTGTCATGACCAAACGCAGGCCAACAATCGAATTGAAGGCGGCCGAATCGTCCGCCATCAAGGAAAGCATCGAGCGCGCCAAACACGCTGAGCGCGAAGGACGGTGGGCGGACGCGTGCGCCATATACGAGCGCCTCGTGCGGGAACCCACCGCCAGCGCGGACACACGACTCGCCGCCCTGAGATGGCTCGGCAGGGCGTATCTGGAGCAGGGTAATCGAGGCGCGGCCCTCGATGTTCTAGAGGCGGCTGTCGCGTCCGCCGACACCGTCGGCTCACCACCCGCGGTCGCCCAGGCTCTCAACGTCATCGGGATCGTATACCAGACCGCGGGTGATCTCGATCAGGCTGGGACGATCTACCAGGCTGCGCGCGAAAAGGCCGAACTGGCCGCCGACGGCGCCCTCATAGCGATGATCGATCAGAATCTGGGGACCGTCGCGATGATTCGCGGGGATCTGCGCGCGGCGCTGGAGGCGTTTCGCTTGAGCCAGCTTGGCTACCAGGCGCTCGGACTACGCAATCACGAAGCACAGGTTCTCAACAACATCGCGATCGCATACCAGGAGCTCGGCCAGCTGGCTGACGCGGAAGCAGCGTACGACGAAGCCGCGCGGGGGTTCGACGAAGAAGGCGATCGGGCACGGCGTCTCGACCTCGCGGTCAACAAGGTTCAGCTGTACATAGCCGGACGGCGCTACGACGAAGCTCTGACGCAATGCGATGAGCTACTCGCATTGAAGACCGACGACGTTCCTCAATGGCGAGGAGAAGTGTTCAGGCACGTCGGTGTGATTGCGCGCGAGCGGGCGGAATTTCCAAAGGCGGCCGAGTACCTTCTTCAAGCGGAGAAGCACGCCGTCGAGATCGGCGATCTGTTCCTGAGAGCGGATGTCGCCGAGCAGCTGGCGGAGCTCTATTGGGCGCAGAAGCGACACCGCGACATGCTACAGGCACTGAACGAAGCGCATTCGCTCTACTCCCAGCTAAAGGCCCAGCACCGCGTCGCCCAGGTCGAGAAGCGCAACGGAGCGCTCGAAGCGCGCTTTCTCGAAATGGCGAAGCAGTGGGGCGACTCGATTGAAAGCAAGGACCGTTATACCCAGGGACACTGCGAGCGGGTGGCTTTCTTCTCCTGCGTATTGGCCGACAGCGCGGGCTTCAATTCTCGGTCGCTATTCTGGTTTCGGATTGGGGCGCTTCTGCACGACATTGGGAAAATCATCGTTCCCACCGATGTGCTCAACAAACCGGGGAAGCTCACTGATGAGGAGTGGGCGATCATGAAGAGACATCCGGAAGCCGGGCTCGAGCTCGTCGCAGACATCGATTTTCCGGGCGACATCAGCGCGATCATCCGCAATCATCACGAGCGGTGGGATGGTACGGGCTATCCTGATGGTCTCGCGGGCGAGCGAATACCGCTGGCCGCGCGAATCCTTTGCGTCGCTGATGTCTACGACGCGTTGACGACGACGCGCTCCTACCGCCCCGGCATGACACACGCGCGCGCTGCCGAGATTATGCGCGGCTCAGCGGGTCAGTTTGATCCACACCTTCTGGAGATCTTTCTGGAGTGGGCGGAAACAGCGGATATTCCCGGCCGCCCGACTCCGCAGCGCATGGCCATCTTCGCTTCAGTTGTCGATTCCTAATGGGTTCCAAGCCCTATAATAAAATGTTTCTATCGTAACGAAACATTGCAACAAAGTGAGCCATTAAGAGGTCGCCGGAATTGTAACTCGTTTGACAACAATAGGTTAGAACGGGGCATGCCCTATGCCACCCTAGACCCCCGAAGGAAGGAATTCCCTTCACAAGGGGTGTTTACCATGTCTTCACGTATCCTACGCGGTCTTATCGTGACTGTGGGTACGGTGGCGGGTCTCGCTTGCGGAGACTACAGCCAACCGACCAGTCCAGCTTCATACAAAGCTCTTCCTCCGACTCTGATCGTTCGCTCGTCGTTCACGATGTTGTCAACGGGCGCAATGGCTCGCGCCGTGAGATGGGGATCCGCGCATTCATTGGCCGAGCAAAGCGTCTCAGCGGTCATTGGTTCGGAAGGAGGCACCTTGTCGCTGCCGGGGTCCGACTTTGCGATGGACATTCCCAGCGGAGCGCTCGCCGCGCCGACGACCATAACGGTCATCGCCAAGGCCGGTCCGCATGTGGCGTACGAGATGCTGCCGCACGGTCTTCGGTTTCTCAAGCCTGTGACGGCGGTTCAGGGTCTCCGGAACACGCAGGCCTATGGACCTCACAGTGGCAACTCAGTCCGTGCGGCCTACCTGCCTGAGGGACGCGAGATCATCGGTGCCACTGATTCGGCAGCGCCATCAGAGCTCGAGGCCGGTGCGACCTACTATTACGGCGCTGAGCCGTTCGCCGAAACCCAGGTCTGGATCATCAACCACTTCTCCCGTTACATTCTTATTTCCGGCGTCTGGACTTGCGTGGATGAATGCGAACGCTGACACGCGGGCGTTCTTCTTTCGACAGGACTAACGGCTTGTGACTGAACTCAATGAGCACAGTGACAGCCTAATCCCACTTATAAAACAGACTGATACGGGCCGCGCGCGCACGCTCGTCGAGCTGGCCCGCGACGCGGAGCAGCGTGGGGATGTGGTGCGATCACTTCGCTTCTATGACGACGCGCTTGCACTGCTTGCCGATGAAACGGACCTCCCGCTCCTCGCCGACGCGTTGAGATGGAAAGGAACGGTTCACCGCGAGCAGGGCGAGACCGAGTTGGCGTACCGGTACTACAAGGAGAGCCTTGTGCACGCCGAAGCTTGCGGTTCCATCGCGGCCGAGGCGCACACTTACAATTGCCTTGCGATCATCGCGCAGCGTCGCGGCAATCCCTCGGAATGTGAGCGCCTATACGCACGGGCGTCGGAGCTCGCGCGCAAAGCGGGCGATGTCCGGTTGCTGGGGATGATCGAACAGAACCGTGGCGTCCTGCTTAACATGCTCGGTAGTCTTGCTGCCGCTGAAGCGCGGTACGCCAGCAGCCTCAGCGCATTCGAGCATGCCCAAGACGAGGAAGCGGTTTCGTGGGTCCTCAACAATATCGGGATGCTCTACACCAAACTGGGACATTACCAGCGCGCGACGGAAATTTTTGAGCGGGCTCTCAGGATCGTGAAAACTCGCAACGATAAACTGGTGGAGAGCATTCTCATCCTGAATCTTGCCGAAGTGTGGGTTGCTATTGGGAAACTCGACGAGGCGGAGGATGCCTGCCGACGGTCCCTTGAAAGCGCGAGCAGCCGCGGCGACCATCTAACCGTCGCCGGCGCACTGAAATGCCGAGCGAGGATCGAGCGCGAAAGGGGAGCTTATGACGCCAGCATCGCCACGCTCCGAATCGCGATATTTGAAGCAGAGGGTCTGGAAGACAGGCTACTCCAGGCCGAGTTGCTGCGCGAGTTCGGCCAGACCTCGCGGGCGCTCGGAAACCCGGATGAGGCCCGGCTGGCGTGGCTTGAGGCTGCGGAGTCGTTCGAGGATGTGGGCGCGAGGCACGAAGCGGCCGAAATCAACGCCCTGCTCGCGTCTTTGCCTCGCTAAATCCGTAAGTTTCTCATTGCAGTTCGAAGGGTCTACCCCTAGGATAGCGTGTTCGGTCAACGAAGAGATGCACAAAAACCACACTCTTCGCGCCTCCAAAATCATAAATCGTTGTCGCGCAACACTTTAGTTTAGGCCCAGCCTATGCCCCGCACGGAGTGCGAAGCCAGAAATACCATTTTCGAGGTTCTCACGATGTTTTTCCCGCGCGTGCGTCTGTCCTTCGCTCTGGTTGTGAGCATTGTCGCCGGTCTCGCTTGCGGAGACTACGGGTCGTCTACGAGTCCATCTCCGATTCCCCGAAAGCTCCTTCCGCCCACCATGGTGGTGAGATCCCCTTTTTCGCTGGTACCAAAGGGACTTATAGCGGAGGCGGTCAGATGGGGTCCCGCTCACGAGAGCATCGAGCTGAGCGTATCGGCCGTGGTAGGGCCAGAGGGCGGCACCTTGTCGATCCCAGCCGCGGATTTCTCGATGACGATCCCGCCCGGAGCGCTCATTGAGCCCACCACGATCAGGGTCGTCGCGAGGGCGGGGACGTACGTCGTGTACGACATGTACCCTCACGGCCTGCAGTTCCGCCAGGCCGTGACTGCTGCGCAGGGACTCAGCACCATTGCGGGTTACGGAACGCCGAGCGGCAACTCATTCAGAACGGCTTACTTGCCTGGCAATGAGCTGATCAGCGCCGACGGCTTTGCATCGGCGACGGAGCTGCAGGCGGCCACGACCTATTTTTACGGCGCCGAACCAATCGCCGAGACGCAGGAATGGATTCTCAATCATTTTTCGCGTTACATTCTCGTGTCGGGTGTGTGGCTGGAAGTGCCTGATGATGCTCCTGTTGATAACGGGCACGGTATTGGCGGTGGTTTCTACCCAACCGACCCAGTGGGGGTCAGATGAAGCAACGGCGGGGCGGGGAAGTTTATGACGCACACTGATCCCCTGGATCCGCGCAGCCTGGTCGGCATTGCTCGCGAATCAGAGGAGCGTGGCGATACCGCGAGATCTTTGGAGCTCTACGAGCAGGCAATAGAGTTTCTCAAAGACGAAAGCGACCTCGAGCTTCTCGCCGATGCGTTGAGATGGAAAGGCACGTTACACCGGGAACAGGGCGAGACAGAAGCCGCCTACCGTTGCTACAAGGAGAGTCTCAGGTACGCGGTTCGCTGCGGGTCGGTGGGCAGCAAGGCTCATTGTTACAATTGCCTGGCCATTGTCTCCCAGCGGCGAGGCAATCTAACCGAGTGTGAAAGGCTGTACATGCATGCAGCCGACCTCGCCTCGAAAGCTGGGGACGTCCGACTGCTTGGAATAGTCGAGCACAATCGCGGGGTTCTCATGAACATGCGGGGCAAATTCGCCGCCGCCGAAGTCCGATACGCGAGCAGCCTGAGCGCATTTGAGAAGGTGGGAGACGGACAGTCGGTCTCG
>JANMMF010000023.1:0-6374 GCA_031372985.1 Gemmatimonadota bacterium | reverse complement strand
AAAGTCCAATGGCCGCCGAACCAGTTCTGCACCGCCGAATACCAGAGCAGAGTCGTCGGCAGAAACACGAAGCCTACGATTGGCCAGAGGATGTTGTCGAAGACGCCGCGGAACCAGTGCGTGAAGAACCAGAGCAACGCTACGACGAGCCGCGGTGCGGCGAGAGCAAGCAGCGTCATGATACATGGCATCGGTCAGGTTTCCTCGCGCGAACGGCGCTTCGAAGTTGAAGTGTCGACGATTCCAATGCGTGGTTCCGTCGCGTGCAGCTAGCTCTGTGCCGCCCGGGCCTTGAGAGCGATCTCATCCGCATTGTTCGTGCGAGATGAGCTCCCGGCAGCGATCGCCGGGTCCGCGCGCTCGGCGAGCAGCTTTGCCGAAAAGCGCTGCGCCTCGGCTATTCGCTCCACTTCCACGGCAATGGCGTCGACCGACTGCTGTAGCTGCTCGAGCTGCTGACTGTGCGCGTCACTGATGCCCGGAGGCTTCGGCTTGATCGAAACGCCGCGCACGAGGCCGACTGTGATCGCCGAGAGCGTGCCGGCCAGAAGGACGACGATGACCGCCACCTGAGCGAATGCCAGGACTTCAGGGCCCATCAAGACCTCGATGCAAAAGTAAATGCATGCTTCTGTCTGCTACCATACGTCCTGAGCGGCGTACGGTTTCCAGCGGCGGCGACGAGTGGGGGTGCTCTCAAGCCGCCGGCCACGCACCGAGCAGCCGTCGTACCGATACGATCTGTCCGACGTGATACGAAGCGTGATCGACCGCAACCAGGATCGTGCGAAGATACGTCTGACCCGTTCCGCGCGGAATCTTGGCGGTCAGATCGGTCTTCAAGTCGGTTGTGAACCGCGCCAGCGCCTCGCGGTCCCGGCGGTACTCCGCGATGGTCTCGTCCCACGCATCCGCGGTGGGCGGCGCGGGCGTCGGCGGCCAGTAGTCACGAGGCCACGCGAGCTTCTCCTCGTAATTGGGGTCCCGGCAGAAGTCGAGCAGATCCCGCTGGGTGATGCGAATGTGCTCCAGGAGCTCCCACGGCGAATGCGGATAACCGGCCGGCCGCTGTCCGCGGAGCGGCTCGGCGAGCCCCTTTACTGCGTTCTCGAGCTTTGCGTGAGCCTGCTCCCAGTCGAGCGACGACGCGACGATCGCGCGCCAGTCCTGATTCTCCGTCATGATCGATCTCCGACTTGGCCGCGCATCATCATACCGATTGCTGGCGATCCAGGCGTAGGCGCGCCAGGCAGCTGCGATACTCGGGGAACTCGTTGTGCGCGATGGCGGTGATGCGAAACTTCTCGGTGTGCCTGGCGAGCGTGTACATCGCGTCGAACTCGTACAGCGGCTGACCGGCCTTGTCCTTCAGCGCCCACCGCAGGCGCGCCTGAACGAGCCGCGGGGAGAGCGGATCAGTCGCGAGACCAATCGCTTCCACCGACCCGACGTCGATCGTCCGATACATCTCCAGCAGGCGGTCGATCGCCTGTCGCCACTCGTCGGCCGTTGCCACGATTACGCTCACGTCCCGGCCGTCATCACTGGAGACGTGCACCAGGTCGGCGAAATGCCTGGCGATCGCCGGCGCATCCTGGCGAATGTACGCCGTGCAATAGCCGGTAAAAAACGCCCGGACGTCCGCCGTGATCTTACTCGATCGCAATCCGCTCTCCGTTTGCAGTTGTCATCTAAGCCTTTCTCCGGGGCGCGAGCACGGATCTCACGTGTCGGTTCCAACCGGGATGTGACCGCTCGAGAGCCGCCGTGGCCCACCCACGCAAGTCGCACAGTCCGAGCGCCACACCAGGAGAGCGGCTTACTCCGGCATTGCAGTGAACCACCACACGTTTGGCATTCGGCCATGAAT
This sequence comes from Gemmatimonadota bacterium, assembly GCA_031372985.1. Lineage (GTDB taxonomy): Bacteria > Gemmatimonadota > Gemmatimonadetes > Gemmatimonadales > Gemmatimonadaceae > UBA4720. Next base: position 4,504 of record JANMMF010000023.1, on the reverse strand, counting down.
CCAGAAACTCCCTGATCGCGTGCGCGTGGTCCTCGGCAAATAGAACGTCCGAGGGCTCGTCGCGCTCGATGATATCATCGAAGTTCAACCGAAGCACCGCCACGAAACGCGATGAGACCCGGGCAGGCGGGGCTTCGGAATCGGAGATTGAAATGCAGATCTCGTGGGCGAGCGGCCCATAGCGCTCGGCGTCCTCGCGCGACAGGACGACGAACTCAGGGACAACTTCTCGCTTGGAACGCATCTCTAAACATAGGACAGAACAGCCATCCTGCCTTGTTTGGGCTCATGAGGGAGTCGAAGCCCCTGCAACGTCCTCGAGCGGTACGCCAGCCGCGCAGAGGGGGCACGCGCCGGGGAACCAGATGTCATAGTCATCGCGCGCGACCGCTTCCACGGCCACCCCCTGTGCGGCGAAGAAGTCTGCGCCGGCCGTGCCGAGTACGAGGAGTGCGCCAGCGACGACCGGCACGGCCCCGTGACTGAGGAGCTCGGCGTGAGTCCCGCGCAGCGCCGAGCCTGCGCTCATGACGTCATCGACCATAGCGACGCGCTGGTCCCGAACCAAGCTGATGAGTGCAGGCGGCAGGGGATAGCGAGCGCGATACAGTCCGTCCCGTCCCGCAGGCATTACGCGCTCGGTGAAACAGAACCGCACTTCAAGGGCACGCGAGACGAGCTGCGCCAGAAACGCGCCGCCGAGAAGAGGGCCGCACACGACCGATACATCGTGGGGTCGGAGCGCCGCAGCGAGCGAAGTCACGAACGGCTCGACGCTGCGCGGCTCGGAGAACAGCGGATCGAGATCGAGCCACAGTGCACTATGGTGCCCCGACTCGAGCCGGAAGTGTCCGCGACGCCCCTGTACGATTTCGAGAAATGCCGCTGCCGTCACTCTCCAGCGCCATCCGGCTCGAGGGTGAGCGATACGCCGCCGGACCAGCCGGCGATGAGGTTGTAGAGCCAACATCCGAGGGCGGTGCCCACATAGCCGATGATCGCGTAGATGAAAGGTCCAAGCACGAACGCGATTCCAGGCAGTGCCTTTTCAGGAGGGCCATTCTGCGATGCCATGAAAAAGAACGGCACGAGTATGAGAGCGATGAAGAAGTACAGTATCCCCACTGTGAGCGCTGTCGACTGAATTCCAAATCGCCTGATTCGATATTGCACGGGACCTCCTGCGCGGGTAATGCGATTCGATTATGTATCGAAGCTACTGCGCCTGGATTGCGCCGCGAGGGGCGAGATGAAGGACACTCAGCAATACAACGCGATCGTCGTCGGGCTGGGCGCGATGGGCAGCGCGACGATGTACCACCTGGCGCAACGCGGCTGCCGCGTGTTGGGCCTCGAGCAATTCGCGCCCGGGCATACTCGAGGGTCGTCGCACGGCGACAGCCGCATCATCCGCGAGACCTACTTCGAGCATCCGCTTTACGTGCCGCTGGTGCGACGCGCGCACGAGCTCTGGCGCGACCTCGAGCGACGGAGCGGGGCATCGCTGATGACGATCACCGGCGGGCTCATGATTGGCCCACCGGATGGCGTCGTCGTTTCCGGAACGCTGCGCAGCGCGGCCGAACACGACTTGCCGCACTCAGTTCTTTCTCCTCTCGAAGTACGGGAACGGTTCCCGGCTTTTCAGCTGGCCGACCATCTTGTCGCTGTGTTCGACCCGCGCGCGGGCTTTCTCGATCCCGAAGCCTGCAACCGCGCGCACATCAAGGCGGCGGTGGAGCTGGGAGCCGAAGCGCGTTTCAACGAGCCGGTGATCGACTGGACAGCCGATGGCGATGGCGTGCGCGTGACGACCGCGTCGGGCGCCTACAGCGCGGATAAATTGGTTCTCAGCGCGGGCGCGTGGAATCAAAGCATGATTCCCGACCTCGAGTTGCCGCTCACCGTCGAGCGTCAAGCCGTTTTCTGGCTGGATCCCGAGCGCGACCGCCCTCACTACGACCTCGGCCGCTTCCCGATTTACGCTTACGAGTACCGCGCCGGTAACATCTGTTACGGCTTTCCCCGGCTTCCGCGCGGCGTGAAGGCGTCGGTGATGCACGACGGCGATACCGCCGCTGATCCAGACGAAGTGAATCGCGTAGTTGATGCCGTGGAAGTAAATCCACTTCGTGCTGCACTCCGTCCGATTCTGCCCGCGCTTGCGGAAGCTCCCGTGCGGGAGAGCGATGTGTGCCTCTTCACCAACACGCCCGACCACGACTTCATCATCGACTTTCACCCATTCCTTCCGCAGGTGCTCATCTCGAGCCCCTGCTCCGGTCACGGATTCAAATTCTCGAGCGCGATCGGAGAGATTCAGGCCGACCTGGTGACGAAAGGGAAAGCAGACTTCGATCTGTCGCCCTTTCGTCTCGGCAGGTGGACGGGCTGACGCGGCTTGAGCCGCGCGCTCAGAACGCCAGGGTCGAGATGTAGGTGTAATCGCGCCGCGCGCTCTCGAGCGGCGTACCGGGATACGTTTCCTGCTCGACGAACAGGTGCTTGTCGTCGATGTTGTCGATCATCGCGAGCAGGCGCCGGAAGTCGATGACGCCTTTCCCCAGCTCGGTGTCGTTTGCCGCGCCGAGGGTGGGCACGTCCTTGATGTGGAACGACCAGTAGCGCGAGCCGTAGCGCTTCATGTAGTCGAGCGGATCGATACCCGCCATCGCCACGTTGCCGGTGTCCAGCTGGTGCCGGACGACAGCGGGATCGGTACGCTCAATGAAGACGTCGTACGGCACGACGCCACCGATCGGCTTGAAATCACCCGCGTGGTTGTGAAATCCGACGTGTATGCCCTGGGTCAGCGAGCGTCTTCCTGCCTCGTTCATCTTGTCGGCCCAGCGCCGGTATTCGTCGAGCGTTGGGTTCTCGCCAACGGGGAGGCTCGCGACGATGATGTAACGGTGTCCCATCGTCGCCGCGTCGGCGAGCTGCCGGTCAAGGTCGTCGAGAGCATTGCCGCCCACGTGCGTCGATGGTGCGCGCAGCCCGTTGCGATCGAGAATCGCGCGGACCTTCGCTGGAGCCAATCCGAAATTGTTCATGCCGCCGAGCATCTCGACGTCGTTGTAACCGGCCGCCGCGATATCGCCGAGCGTGCGCTCCGGGTCGCGCCGCGCGTCATCACGCAGGGTATAAAGCTGAATTCCAACGCGACGCAGGCGGCGGTTCGGAGCGCCGCCCAGTGCGCCCGATGCGCAACCCATTTGCGATGCTGCGGCTGCAAGACCAACTGACGTCAGGAATGCGCGGCGATCCATGTCAGGCCCCCTCTGATTGTTGTAAGGTCCCGATCAGCTCGGAGAGTGGGATATCAGGAAGAAACCTCTCGACTGCAAGACGTCCGACGGGAATCAGGACCTTCGGCCTGATTTCCTGGTAGTGCGCATCGTATCTGTTTTACACTGGAGAGCTTAGTAATCGGACATCCACAGTAGTAAATTTCACGGCTGAGACCACTTCACGGAATCGGCAACTCGCCGATTGCCCAGGAAAAATGACAGGAATCCCAGTTCGACGCGCTCGCGCGATCTTCGCCGCTTTATTGGGCGCGACCGCCATCGCGGGATGCAGCACAGCTGCCGGCAACGCCGCGCAGACGTCGGTCCTGCCTGTTTCTGCGCCCCGCAGCGGCCCCGCTGCCATCGCGCAGGCAAAAGCAGACAGTCTCCGCCACCCGTACACCGAAGCCGACGTCAATTTCATGTCGGGAATGATCGGCCACCACGCGCAGGCCATCGTCATGGCGCACTGGGCACCGACTCACGGGGCGAGCGCCTCGGTTCGCAGGCTGGCCGACCGGATAATCAATGCCCAACAGGACGAGATCGGCACCATGCAGCGGTGGCTGGGTGATCGCCTCAAGCCGGTGCCGGAGGCGAACCCGGCGGGCATGACGATGACGATGAACGGGGTCCAGCACATGATGTTGATGCCCGGAATGCTCACCGAAGCACAGATGAAGCAGCTCGACCAGGCCAGGGGCGCGGAATTCGACCGCCTTTTTCTGCTTTTCATGATTCAGCACCATCGCGGCGCCGTATCGATGGTGAAGGACTTGTTCGATGCATATGGCGCTGGCCAGGACGAGACTGTGTTCAAGTTCGCGTCCGATGTCAGCGTCGATCAATCAACCGAGATCGCCAGGATGGAGAAGATGCTTGTCTCCCTTACCCTCGGAGTAGAGACGCAGTAGTCATCCTGCTGTCGTGCAGTCGTCGAACTTTCGTTTCCCCCGCTAACGTTTCCATTCAACGCTCCGTTTACCAGAGGAATCAGCCATGGCTCCCGCGTTTCAGGCCCGTCGTATGTCGCTCCGACCGACGGGTCTCACGTTCCTGTCGCTTTCGCTGGCTTTGTTGTCCGGGGTCGCGTGCGCGACCGCTGTTTCGAGGTCGAGCTCACCGATCCCCGATCCACGGGTAGGTTTGCGCGCCGGGAAAATGGACGCCGGGGAAGCGATCTGGAATCTTCGCGTCCTCTCCAAGACGCCACC
>JANMMF010000273.1:0-5579 GCA_031372985.1 Gemmatimonadota bacterium | reverse complement strand
TAATACGCTGTGCCGCTACCGAAAGAGCATCCTGAACTTTTTTCTCACCACGATTCACACTATCAATCATATCAATAAAGATGCCGTCTACCGCCTCTGGATCACCCTGATACCAGTTTTTAGCAATCAAATTCCCAAAGGCAAAAGGTAAATGGGTAAACGCCCTAACGCAAACGCGACCGCACGGAGGCCATCGGGCGGGGCGCGGGGTCTAAACGGCGGGGGAGGCCGATGACGCTGGAGGCGGTCCTGTCGGTAGCGATGCTCGGCTGCTTCATCTGGGTTGTCCGTTATCTGCTGCCGAAGGCCATCAAGCAGCATGACCGGATGGCCGTCGCCTGTGTGGTGCTGACCGCTGTTCTAGCGCTCGTGCTATGGCTGCTGATCGGTGTCAGCACGCGATCGAGCTTTTGACATCAGAGGTGCCCGAGCGCAAACGGCAACGGGTGGTAGCGGTCAGTTTGAGATTTAACCGATCAGTACGCTGTTTCCGATCTGACGCTTACATCGAGCTTGGGCGAAACGGTTGCCGTCACAACGTACCCACCGCCACCTTCAAAATAGCCCTCCGGGCCAAAGGAGACCGCCTTTCCGCGCGCGTTGAAGCGGACCTGAAGGCCAGATTCACCACGGGGCCGCACCCATATCCGCAGCTCTGCGTTTGGTTGGATGGTACCAAACTGCTGAGAGAATCCGGATCCAGATACCACCACCTCACGCAGAGGCACGTCGGCCTGGTTGATCACGACAATCTGAGTTCCCCTCGAACAGCCCAACAGCAACACCGATCCGACGGCGAGGGGAGCCACTATCTTGCTGACTCTCGCGAGAAGGCGGCAACCGGCCGCGTAAGCTAAGCGGTTCAAGATGGGGTCAGCCTCTGAGCAAGTTCACGATTTCCACGACGGTCCAAACGTGATCGGTACGGGTCAGTTGTTTGGTGAATGTGAACCGTCCTGTTATTATCGGGTGTTGCGGCCACGTGTCGCGAACGCGCGTTGTACTTCCCTCATGTCCCCATCGTCCAGAGGCCCAGGACGTGGCCCTTTCAAGGCCAAAACACGGGTTCGAATCCCGTTGGGGACGCCACTTCATTTTGCGGGTTCTGTACAGCGGTCATCGTGGCCAACGAGCACTACGGCCGGTTGGAGCGCCTGTTGACGAGGAAGGTGCCCGTCCGCGTCGAGGTCAACGTAGACGCCGCGTTCACCGGCGATCGCGAAGAAGGCTTCAACGTCCTCGCCGAGATCCCAGGCGTCGATCCTGTGCGCAAAGATCAAGTCGTGATGGTCGGCGCGCATCTCGACAGTTGGGCGGCCGGGACGGCGGCCACCGACGATGGCGCGGGCGTGCTGATCGCGATGGAGGCGATACGGATCTTACGCGCGATCGCAGTCCAGCCGCGGCGGACGATTCGCATAGCGCTCTGGACCGGTGAAGAACAGGGCGCGCTGGGATCGCTTGGCTACGTGAAAGCGCACGTCGCGGCCGTGCCGCGCGCGACGACGGACTCGGCGATGGCGGTGCCGGAGTTTTTGCGGCGCAGGGCTGGACCGATCGTGTTCAAGTCGGAGCACGCGCGCATCTCGGCGATCTTCACCCTGGACGCGGGTGGGGGACGAATTCGAGGTGTTAGCGTGGGCACGCAGGCGCTCGCCGCGATCTTCGAGCCGTGGGTCGCGCCGCTGCGGGATCTCGGAATGACGATGGTGAGCCCGAGGACCGATTGCGGCGGTGACTGCCGTCTGTTCGCGGAGGTGGGCCTGCCGACGCCGGTGTTCAGGCACGATCCGCTGGACTACGACACGCGCACGCATCACACCAACATGGATACGTATGAGCATCTGATCCCGGACGATCTGCGTCAGGCGGCGGTTGTGGTGGCGACGATGCTGTACAACACGGCGATGCGGGAAGAGATGTTGCCGCGACCAGCACGGCCGCAATAACATGAGGAGGCGCACCGCGGCAGGGGCGCGCCTGTGGAGAACCTCAAAGAGAGGCCCCACCGAGCGAAGTTAGAAAAGTGAGCCTTGTAGGAATCGAACCGGTTCTGACCCATCATTCCGGGGTCTTCCAGGCGTCGAGTCACTCCTGATTCTTCAAGCCATCTGTTCTGTTCGGACCGTGCCCGAACAAGCTGACTATCCACAAAAATCAGTTCGAGGACCGGATGGAGATTCTGGAGTCAGGGGCATCTGCTGGGCGACGCGACCTGCTATTACCTTCGACGGGCTTCCGGATTCGAGAAGGGTAGGGCTGGTACTCCGACGGTTCCATCCAACCTAGCGAAGGTGTCCGTTGACGCCCATCGTGCATCGAACGCCGGGTGCCTTGTGCGGGAGTCGCAGACGGGCGCCAAGCCATAGGCGCGGAGGCACCCAAGCAAGATCATCGCGAGATCTGGACGTCCTGCACTTTACGCTCGCCGTCGGCGAGCGTGATCCGGATGCCGCCGGCCGCGATCTGCGCATAGAAATCCCGGCTCGGCGCGCACGCCGACGGCCCTCTCCGGGTTAGGAAAAATGTCCGTCGAACCGGATGACGACTAAACCGCCGTCCATTCAGGGAGCGACTGGCTGAAACGGCGGCGATGTCGCCTGTACCCGCAGAAGGCGACATCGGCCAGTTCTAGCGTCTTCGGAACATTTCGAGGAGATCGCCCGTCATCTGTGCGATGAACGAAGACCTTGCTTCGAAAGCGCCGCTACTTCCGCGCTGCGGCCTCTTCAGATAACTCACCCCATATCCGACTGAACGCTACCCACATTCCGGCGATCACCAGCCATAAAATCGAGATATCCATCTGCAAGACATACGTTGCATGGTCTGTTGCGCCGCGGTTCATGGCTGTCATCGCAAGGTGCGCCACTCCCACGAGTATGCACACCACGTTGAACACCCGATAAACAACGCTTCTCTTCTTACGCTGTGCAGAAGTTCGCAAATGCGCCTCCTTAAACCGTCATACGGTCAGTTCCGGGAATTGTGTACTCGTTGTGCGCGTTTGTCATGCGGCAGACCTCAAGCCGACGGCACGCCAGAGTAGGATCGGCCCAATCTCACAGACACCCTCTGTAAGTCGGTCACCCCGGCCGTAGCCCGCCGGAACGCCCTCGTTCGGGTCGCGCGTCGCGGGCGGTGGGCGCACCTGGTGGGCGCACCTTGAGTTCACCCGCATAAACATTACGCAAACCATCCTCCCCAAAAAGATCGAGGATTTCTTGAAGGTCGCGGTCTTCTCCTCTGCTTATTGAGGAATTCGAGCTGCGCCGTTCGCCGCTCGGTCTCCCGAGGTCGCTGGACGTTGCAGCAGATCTCGCAGAGTTGCCCGAGTCTCTGATGACGCGCCTCGAGCAGCAGGGAAGTCGCGGGTGATGGGTCACCAGATCGGCGTCTTCCGTGAGTAATTCGCTTCGCTTCTCCGGTCCGTTACGTCAGACTCAGCGTTTGTGGCATGTGAGGGAGGAGGACCCGATGAAAGTCATGGTCGTTTGGAAGACTGTTCCCGGGAAGTACAAGACTGCGATTGACCAGTTTCTAAGTAAGGGCGGTCCAGTCCCGCCTGGGGCGAAGACCGTGGGGCGTTGGCATACGCCGGGCTCAACTCTCGGCTGGCATCTTATCGACGCGAGTGACCTGACGCTCGTCGCCCAGCATGTGGCCGAATGGGCTGATCTCTTGGTGGTCGACGTCTATCCGGTGATTGAGGATGCCGAGGCGGGAGCCGCCGCGAAGGCGGTATTCGGGAAATAGTCGTGGCAGTCCGCTAAGCGAACTCCGGATAAAGCGGGCGGCAGGGTGACAGGCCCTGCTGCCCGTCACTCCGGAGTCCGTGACCCTGAGCGGAACCCATAAGGCGGAGGATAGGTCCTCCCTGGTCGCGTTGTTGCGACTGAGGGGCGGGGAGCGAACGTTCGCCACTACGGCGTTACACGTTAGTGGTCCGATCCGAGACCGGTTTCCCCTATAATCAGCGCAACTTCGACGCATGTCGCTCCCGCCTCGGCCAAATGAGCGGGTAGTTGTCCTTCTCCTTCAAAGGAATATCGATGCCCCATCCGTACCCGGCCCCACAGCTCAAGCCCCTGTTCGAGCTCAGCGCCACGCTCGAACGATTTGACGATCTCGGAGAAACACCCCAGGGTCACCGAATGCTGGCGGTGGTCGGCCAAGGCAGCGGGACCATCAGCGGAGATCGAGTGCGCGGGCAGATGCTACAGGGAAGCGGAGGAGACTGGCTGCTTTTGCGTTCCGACGGGGCAGGGCAGCTCGACGTCCGCATCACGATCAAGACCGACGACGAGGCGCTGATCTACATGCGCTACGAAGGCATCCTCGCCGGCGACGCGGTGTCCCGGATCCTGGGGGGTGAAGCGGTGCCCCCGACCGACTACTATTTCCGCACGACACCATATTTCGAGACCAGCTCGGACAAGTATGCCTGGTTGAACAAGATTGTGGCCGTCGGGGTCGGTCAGCTTGATTTGTCGAAAGGCTGGGTCGGCTACAAAGTCTACGAGGTTGGCTGAGCCTTCAACTTCGGCGTTTCCATCTCTTGCGGGACCTGCCGGCGTGCGATTCGCAGATGCGGAACTCCTCGGCTGTAGTCGCGAAGGGTATTTCGACCGGCCCGACCGTGGATCAAAAACCACTACGGCGTTTATCGCGAGTTTAACCTTCGCGATGAGCATGCGGTGCGCGGATAAAATGATGTCAGCGCAGTCGGCTCGTCCCTTCATCGTCGGTGTGCGCCGATGAGGCAAAAGACCACCCGGCACGGCTCCCGGCTCTTGTTGCGCCAAGCGTGCCGAGTGCCGTTCTGCACTACGGTGTCCCCGGCCCGCAGGTGAACCTCCTGCCCATCGGCCAACTCAAGCCAGACCTCACCCGTGAGCACGTACTCGAAGTCGATGGTATCGCTCGTATGCATTCCGGGATTGTCGGCTTCCAGGCGGGCGGCGACGCCGGGCAACTTGTCCTCGATTTCCGCCATGGCGAGCTGCATGTCGAGATCCTTCGGCATGGTCACCGAGTCTGGTCCGAGGGTGAAGACGCCAAATCGAAATCCCCCAACAGGGGGAAAATAGGCCGGCGCCGGTCGAGGTGAGCCGGCGTCTGGAAACGTCGGCGCTTCGTCGGCACCCCACAGGCGGTGGAACTCCGCTCCAGGCAGCATACCAATCGTGATGGCATCGACATCGGTATCGCTCGCCACCGTCGCTTTGCCATCGGGCGCATGGCCCGTGACTACGCGTCGAATTTTCATGCAACCGCTCCTCTAACGTCCATCGGTCATTGGTGTGCTCCATGCCGTGGCCGAGCCTGCGAAGCTCGCAGCATAATGCCAAGCGCCAGGGCACCGCAATTAGGCCCGACCACCATAACTGTTAAGCCAGAAGCAGCATAAGGGCTGTTAGGTCTCGATTAGTCGCGTTGTGTTTACGGATGGCGGCCCGCTTGTGCCTCCGACCGATCGCTCGCCAAGAGCCCCGGCCGGACGCAGAATCTGACTCGTAACAGCCATGACGATCACGTCCGGCCGGCGCAGATGATACGCATCTGCGCTGACAATGACG
>JANMMF010000228.1:0-34155 GCA_031372985.1 Gemmatimonadota bacterium | reverse complement strand
TCTGTTCCGGCGCCATTCACTAGCAAAAACATCCCTCCTCGGATAACTTCTGCCCGCTGTACAGGAGGCAGTTACCCCGGGGAAACCAGCACAGAGGTAGAGCGTTGACAACCCAGACAGCCACGGTCGACACACCACAGTCGTCGCGCGAGTTCGTCAAGGCGATGACGCTTACCGATGCGACGATGCTCGTCGCCGGATCGATGATCGGCTCCGGCATCTTCATCGTGTCCGCCGACATCAGCCGCACCGTGGCCTCACCTTTCTGGCTCCTCATGGCGTGGGTCGTCGCCGGGGTAGTCACCATCCTCGGGGCTCTCGCCTACGGGGAGCTCGCGGCGATGTATCCCCGAGCCGGGGGCCAATACGTGTTTCTACGAGAGTCCATGGGTCACCTCATGGGCTTTCTTTACGGATGGACCCTCTTCGTCGTAATTCAGACGGGCACGATCGCCGCCGTCGCCGTCGCGTTCGGCCGGTTTCTGGGAGTGCTCTGGCCTGATATCACGCCGGATCGGTTCGGCTGGTTCCCGCAGTTCGACGTGAACACTCCCGGCGGCGCGATCCAGCTTGGCCTCTCGCCGCAGCGGCTCGTCGCCCTCGTCACGATCTGGATCCTCACCTGGATCAATCTTCGGGGTGTCAAGGAAGGGAAGATGGTCCAGACCACGTTGACAGTGGTCAAGACCGGCGCGTTGGCCGCGGTCATCCTCCTCGGCCTCACGATCGGACGCAACTCCGAAGCGCTCGCGGCGAATTTCGGTGCGGGCAACTTCAATCCGGCTGCGTTCGCTTCAGTGTTCCCGATCGCTTTTGGAGCGGCATTGGTCGGCTCTCTCTTTTCCGCCGACGCGTGGAATAACGTGACGTTCGCCGCCGCTGAGGTGCATGAGCCGAGCAGAAATCTTCCCCGAGCTCTCGTCTACGGCACGGGGCTCGTCATCCTGCTCTACATTCTCGCCAACGTCGCCTACCTGAACGTGCTGCCGCTCCAGGGAACCGCCGATGCACCGACACTGTTCGGTCGCGGTATCCAGCACGCCACCCAGGATCGTGTCGCGAGCGCGGTCGCCGAGACCATCTTCGGACCGATCGGAGCCAGCATCATGGCGGCGGCGATCCTGATCTCGACCTTCGGATGCAACAACGGGTTGATTCTCTCGGGCGCCCGCGTGTATTACGCGATGGCAAAGGACAAGCTGTTCTTCGCGCGCGCCGGCAACCTCAATCGGAACAGCGTTCCCGCCGCGGCCCTCATCGCGCAATCGATCTGGACGAGTCTTCTCTGCCTGACCGGGACCTACGGCCAGCTTCTCAACTACGTGATTTTCGCTGCGCTCCTCTTTTACGCGCTGACGACAGTGGGTCTGTTCCGGCTGCGCAAGCTCCGTCCGGACGCGGAGCGCCCGTACCGAGCGCTGGGTTATCCAATCCTGCCGGCGCTTTATATCTTCCTTGCCACAGCGATCGCGGTAATACTGCTGATCGCCGACCAGACCCGTGCTCAGGCCCTTTCGGGTCTGGTCATCGTATTGCTTGGCGTTCCCGTGTATTTCCTGTGGCGCCGGGCGAAGCCTGCTTCGCCACGCTGAGCACGCAGCCCGCCGCGCTCTGGCCGGCCGTTATCCACCCTCGGAGAATTCAAGAATGAATCGGAAGTTTGCAGTGGTTGTCCGTGCGCTCGCCCTCGTTCTCGCTTTGTTCGGCTCGCGCGCGGTGAACGCTCAGGGCGTCTCCGAGAACCGCCCCGACAGCGCTGTCGCGGCCGCCATGACCGGAACCGCGCAAGCGATTCCGGTGGCGCACAAGCCCGGCGGCGAAGCAAATCTCATCATACCCGACCTTTCGCAAGTGAGCTTCCTGGGAGGCATTCATGGCCGCTCGCTGCTCATTGGAGGACTGTTCGTCTGCGCCCTCGGACTTCTCTTCGGGCTCGTGTTTTACCGTCAGCTCAAGCGAATGTCTGTACACGAGTCGATGCTCGAGATCTCCGAGCTGATCTACGAGACGTGCAAGACGTATCTGATCACGCAGGGAAAATTCATTCTGATCCTCGAAGTATTCATCGGTTTCGTGATCCTGCTGTACTTCGGGCTGCTGCTGCAATTCGCGGCGATGAAGGTCGCGATCATTCTTCTGTTCAGCCTCGTCGGCATCGCGGGAAGCTATGGCGTGGCGTGGTTCGGAATCCGGATCAACACATTCGCGAACTCGCGCACGGCCTTCGCGAGTCTCCGCGGTAAGCCATATCCCTGCTACTCCATCCCGCTAAAGGCCGGGATGAGCATCGGCATGCTTCTCATCAGCGTCGAGCTGGTGATCATGCTATTCATCCTGCTCTTCATCCCCGGCGACTACGCGGGACCGTGCTTCATCGGCTTCGCCATCGGCGAATCACTGGGCGCCGCGGCGCTGCGAATCGCGGGTGGAATCTTTACCAAGATCGCCGACATCGGCGCCGACCTGATGAAGATCGTGTTCAATGTCAGGGAAGACGACCCCAGAAATCCGGGTGTGATCGCCGACTGCACCGGCGACAATGCGGGCGACTCCGTCGGCCCCAGCGCGGACGGATTCGAGACTTACGGCGTTACGGGTGTTGCGCTCATCTCGTTCATCGTCCTCGCCGTAACGGAGCCGGCGGTACAGGTGCAGCTGCTGGTCTGGATCTTCGTAATGCGCATCATGATGGTTGTGGCGAGCGGACTCTCCTACCTGATCAACGAGGCCGTCGCGAAGGCGAGATACGTCAACGCCGACGACATGAACTACGAGACGCCGCTCACGTCGCTCGTCTGGCTGACGTCGATTGTCTCCGTTGCCCTGACCTATCTCGTCTCCTACCTGTTGCTGCCCGACCTTGGCGATGGCTCCCTCTGGTGGAAGCTCTCGACGGTCATTACGTGCGGCACTTTGGCCGGAGCAATCATTCCTGAGCTGGTGAAGGTGTTCACCTCGGTAGACTCGCGTCACGTCAGGGAAATCGTGACGTCATCGCGAGAAGGCGGAGCATCGCTCAACATCTTGTCGGGACTCGTCGCCGGAAACTTCAGCGCCTATTGGATCGGCATGGCGATCATGTCGCTGATGGCAATTGCGTATCTGGTGAGCACGGCCGGACTTGGCGCGCTGATGATTGCGCCCGCGGTGTTCGCATTCGGTCTCGTCGCGTTCGGATTCCTCGGAATGGGCCCGGTCACGATCGCGGTCGATTCCTACGGCCCCGTTACCGACAACGCGCAATCGGTGTTCGAGCTGTCGCAGATCGAGCAGGCGCCCGGAATTCATCAACAGCTGAAGAAAGATTACGGGTTCGATCCCCAGTTCGAGAGGGCGAAGCATCTGCTGGAGGAGAACGACGGAGCCGGCAACACGTTCAAGGCAACCGCCAAGCCGGTTCTCATCGGCACCGCGGTCGTGGGTGCCACCACGATGATCTTCTCGATCATCCTCGGACTCACCCACGGATTGCAACCCGAGTTCATCGCCAACCTCTCCATTCTGCACCCGCCGTTCCTGCTCGGCCTGATAGCGGGTGGAGCGATGATCTACTGGTTCACCGGGGCATCGACGCAGGCAGTCACCACGGGTGCCTACCGCGCCGTCGAGTTCATCAAGGCGAACATCAACCTCGAGAGCACCGCCAAGGCATCGGTCGCCGACAGCAAGAGAGTCGTCGAGATCTGCACTCAGTACGCTCAGCAGGGAATGTTCAACATCTTCCTGACGGTATTCTTCGCCACACTCGCTTTTGCATTTATAGAACCATATTTCTTCATCGGGTATCTGATCTCGATCGCGCTGTTCGGGCTGTTCCAGGCGATCTTCATGGCCAACGCCGGCGGCGCCTGGGACAACGCCAAGAAAATCGTTGAGGTGGAGCTCAAGCAGAAGGGAACGCCCCTTCATGCCGCGACGGTAGTAGGTGATACCGTGGGTGATCCGTTCAAGGACACATCATCGGTCGCACTCAACCCGATCATCAAGTTCACCACTCTCTTCGGGCTCCTCGCGGTGGAGCTCGCGGTTTCCCTCACGGCGGACAAAGGCGCGACGCTGACTCACATTCTGGCGGCGGTCTTTTTCCTCATCTCGGTGACATTCGTTTGGCGTTCCTTCTACGCCATGCGGGTAAAGAGTGCCGCTGCCTGAGGTTTCCGATCGACCACTCTACCCTCGCGGGCCATGCGGCCGCGAGGGTAACACTTTTGCCCACCTGAGATGATCCGATCGCTGCTGGCGCGGAAGCCGATCGAAGCTCTTCTGGCCGAGGGTGAAAATCCTAACGGGCTCAGGAGAGTGCTCGGCGCCGGCGATCTGATCATGCTCGCGATTGGAGCGGTGATCGGCGCCGGAATATTCTCGTCAATCGGGACGGCCGCTGCCGGTGAGATACTTCCCTCCGGCGTCGTCGTGCGGTACGGCGCGGGTCCCGCTCTCGTCATTTCGTTCCTTCTCCTGGGGTTCGTGTGCGGACTGGCCGCGCTCTGTTATGCAGAGCTGGCGTCGATGATTCCGCAGGCGGGCAGCGCCTACGCGTACTCCTATGCGACGCTTGGCGAGATGATCGCCTGGATCATCGGTTGGGACCTGATCCTCGAGTACGCGGTCGGAAACATCGCCGTCGCGGTGGCGTGGAGCGGTTACTTCAACTCGTTCCTCACGGCGTTCGGGGTAAATCTGCCGGCGTGGATTACTCACGGTTACCGGACAGCGCTATTGAGCTCCGACCCGGCCGTCCACTCGCTGCTGGAGACTGCTCCGCGAATCGCCGGCGTACCGATACTCGTCAACATCCCTGCGTTTCTGATCGTGATGGCGATTACGTGGCTGCTAATGCGTGGCGTCCGTGAAAGTGCCCGTGCCAACAACGTCATGGTGGTCATCAAGCTGCTCGTCCTGACGCTGTTCGTAGCCGTCGGCGCGATGCACATCGATACTTCCAACTACGTTCCTTTCGCGCCGAACGGCTGGCGCGGAATTCATCAGGGCGCGGCGATCGTTTTCTTCGCGTACATCGGGTTTGACGCCATCTCGACGGCGGCCGAGGAAACGAAGAATCCCCAGCGGAACATGCCCATTGGCATACTCGGCGGTCTGGCAATCTGTACCCTCATTTACGTCATCGTCGGCGCCGTGGCGACAGGAATGGTTCCTTACCAGCAGCTCAAGGCGGCTGATCCGTTGGCCAGGGCACTGACGCTGGCCGGAATGGAAACGGCGAGTTGGATCGTATCACTGGGCGCGGTTGTCTCGCTGACGGCCGTTCTACTGGTCTTCCAGTACGGCCAGCCGCGGATCTTCTTCGCGATGGCGCGGGATGGGCTGTTGCCGAGGTGGGCGGCAAAGGTTCACCCGAAGACGCGCGTGCCGCACATCACTACCCTGATCACCGGCATTGCGGTGGCCGTCGGCTCGCTCCTCGCCGATGAGAACGAGATCTATGATCTCACGAACATCGGTACGCTGTCCGCGTTTGCGATCGTGTGCATCGGCGTGCTCGTTCTGCGCTACACGGAGCCAAACCGGCCGCGGCCGTTTCGCGTTCCATTCGTCTGGCCCGTGACGCTGGTAGGTGCGGGTGCCTGCATCTACATCATGTTCGGCCTGCCTGTCCGGGCCTGGGAGCGGTTCGGCATCTGGCTCCTCATCGGCCTCTCCGTCTATCTTGTGTACGGCTACACACACTCGACTCTGCGCCGTGGCTCGAAACCGGTGCCGGTGGAGCCACCTCCGCCGATCGTACCCTGATCGGCCACCCAGTCAGCGAAATCACATGGGCATGATTTTCCGAAATCTGAGACGCATCTCGCTCACGTCGTGGATAATGATCGCGATGGTGATCGGCGTGTTCATCGGGTGGGCGTTTCCGTCGTTTGGGGTGAGCCTCAAGCCGCTGTCGACGATTTTCCTCAGGATGATCAAGTCGATCATCGTGCCGATCATATTCGGCACGCTCGTGGTCGGAATTGCGGGACACGGCGACGACATGAAACGCGTGGGCCGCCTCGCGCTCAAGTCGCTCATCTATTTCGAGATCGTGACGACGATAGCCCTCTTCATCGGGCTGGGAGCGGTCAACCTCGTCAAGCCGGGCGTCGGCGTGACCATACAGGCATCGGCGGATCCCGGCCAGCAGCTGGCTCAGAACACGCCGACAGGAATGGGGTTTCTCGAGCACGTAGTTCCGCAAAGCTTCTTCGATGCCGCCGCCAAGAACGAGGTTCTGCAGATCGTGTTTTTCTCGATCCTCTTTGCGGTAGCTCTTTCACAGGTCCGTGGCCGTCCCAAGGAAATCGTTCTCTCCGGGTGTGAAGGGCTGGCCGAGGTGATGTTCAAGTTTACGGCGATAGTGATGCGCTATGCGCCGATCGGTATTGGAGCGGCCATCGCTGTCACAGTCGGCCACAGCGGACTGGGCGTGCTGATCAATCTGGGAAAGCTGATCCTGACGCTCTACGGCGCGCTGATCGTGCTGGTCCTCGTCGTGTTCGTGCCGGTCGCGCTGCTGTTTCGCGTTCCGATAAAGCGCTTCATCCTCGCCGTACGCGAGCCGGCGCTCATAGCGTTCTCGACGACGTCATCCGAGGCGGCGCTGCCGCGAGCCATGCAGATCATGGAGGCGTTCGGCGTTCCGCGGCGGATAGTCGCCTTCGTCATGCCCACCGGATACTCGTTCAACCTCGATGGATCTACGCTCTACCTCGCGGTTGCGTCGATGTTCGTCGCTCAGGCCGCTGGTGTGCACATGCCGTTTTCGACGCAGCTCCTGATGATGCTGACTCTCATGATTACGAGTAAGGGAGTGGCGGCGGTACCGCGCGCCTCGCTGGTTATCCTTGCCGGTACGCTGCATACCTTCGGACTGCCGCTGGAAGGAGTCGCCATCATCCTCGGGGTCGACGAGCTGATGGATATGGCGCGGACGAGCGTGAATCTGGTGGGGAACTGTCTGGCGACAGTCGTGATGGCTAGGTGGGAAGGTGAATTCGT
Organism: Gemmatimonadota bacterium; assembly: GCA_031372985.1. GTDB lineage: Bacteria > Gemmatimonadota > Gemmatimonadetes > Gemmatimonadales > Gemmatimonadaceae > UBA4720. The sequence continues at coordinate 27,162 of JANMMF010000228.1, read as the reverse complement.
CGAGCCGCCGCCCGAAGGGCTCCCCGTACCGGAAGGACTTCCTCCGATCGAAGCTGTGCCCCCGGCACCGCGGACTTCAGGCGCTGCTCCAGCCGCTTCCTGAGCGGCGAGCCACGCTCCATCAGGCCACCGCTGAGCGCCACCGTAACCGCCGCGCGCTCATCGGTGAATAGCTGACGCGCTAGCGCGCGCACGTGGAGCACGAGCTCTTCAGCGGCGAGCGTCACCAGCGCACTCGCCCGTGGATCCCCGGCCGTGGCGGTGCTGAACACCACTGGCGCGAGTGAGGCGAAAGCTCGTGCATCGGCTGTCGCCGCCCAGGGAATGAGGTCCTGGATGTCCTCGCACTGCGTAGCGGCGAGAATCGGAAAGAGAAGGGCGGTAGGCGGCTCACGTCCATCGCTCGAAGCGGCGACGATGCCAAGCGCGCGACGTCCGATCCAACCGCCGCTCCCTTCGTCGCCGAATACTGGCCCCCACCCTCCGCAGCGCACGATCTCACCCGCCGGACTGCGGCCATAAGCGACCGAGCCCGTGCCGACGACGAGCAGAATGCCCGCGCGATCGTCGAGTGCGTCGTACATCGCGATCAATCCGTCGGAATCTATGATGACTTCCTCGGCGAGCTCCTTCGCATCGAGGGCGGCGTGCAGAGCTTTGCGCTCTTCGTCCCTGCCGGTGCCAGCCACTCCACAGTAGAGAACACGAGGAAGGACCGCACCCGGCTGTGCGATTTCGGCTAGTGCACGCGTCACCAGGTCCCCGATGACGTCAGCAGAGCGGGCCGCGAACCCCGGAGTAACCGCGGACTTGGGTCCATCGAGCGTCACGAGGACCTCGCCTTCGGCAGTTCCGACCATGACACGCGTTTTCGATCCGCCGCCATCGACGCCGATTACGATCTCACTCATTTCCAGCGACTCTCTCCCGTCGGTGCGGGATGCGTGAGCGATGACACCATTCCCACGATCATCGTGATCGTCGTGCCTATGAGTACGTACCAGGGCCACGCGATTCGCGCCAGAGTCGTCAACTGGTCCTTGAAAGCTGGGAACAGCGGCGTCAGCTGCCTGGCAAAGACGACGACACTCATTATGAGAATGGCGGTTGCCATTCCCAGTATCGCGTCGCGCTGGTTTGCACGGCGCCAGAGCATCCCAAGGAAGAATCCGCCGAGCAGCCCGCCGTAGGTGAACGATGCAATCGAGAGGGCGACAACGACCACGGGTGTGCCCTGGGCGCGGTAGAGGAGCGCGCCCCCCGTCAGGATCACCGCCCACATCAGAGTGAACAGCTTGCTGATCCGGAGAACACCCGGATCGCCAGCCGACTTTCGGGTCAGCGGCAGATAGAGATCGTGAAGCGTCGCCGCCGCCAGGGAGTTGAGCGCGCCGGACGCGGTGCTCGCCGCAAGAATCGCCGCGACGACCAGGCCGGTAAGACCCGCCGGCATCACGTCGATAATGAACCGGGGGAAAATCTCATCGGGCCTGGGGAAGGCCTGACCCTGATAGAAGGCGTAGAGGCCGATTCCCAGGATGAGGAACAGCGCGAACTGGAAGATTACGGCAATCCCACTGCCGATAAGCGCCCGCTGCGCATCCCGAAGGCTGTGCGCTGCGAGGAGTCGCTGCACGATGAGCTGATCGACCCCGTGCGAGGCCATGGATAGAAACGCTCCTCCAATCAGTCCCGCCCACAGCGTGTGCGGTCTATCGAACCCGAGCGTGAAGTCGAAGACCCGTAGCTTGCCGCTCGCGCTGGCGTCCGAGAGGATTCCTCCCCAACCGTTTGGCGCAGCCTGTCCGATCAGGATGATCGCAGCGATGGCTGCGATCAGGTAGACGGCGGTCTGGATTATGTCGGTCCAGACGACGGCCTTCATACCTCCGAAGTACGTGTAGGCCAGACTCAGCGCACCGAGAAGAACCACTGCGATTACGGTTCCGCTCCGACCAGCTCCCGCCCCACCGAGTATCAGGGCCACCGGAATTGCTGTCGCGAACAGGCGGACTGAATCGCCGAACGCCCTCGTCACCATGAAGGCGACGGATGCAAATCTTCGCGTTCCCACGCCGAAGCGCCGCTCGAGCAGCGTGTACGCGGTGACAAGCTCGCCCTGGTAGTAGCGCGGCAGGAGCGTGAACGCGATCACCGTCCGGCCGAGCAGGTAACCGGCCGCGATCTGCAGGAAGGTGAGATTTCCGAGATACGCCAGACCAGGAATGCTGATCAGTGTGAGCGCACTGGTTTCCGTCGCTACAACCGAGAAGAGGATTGCCCACCATGGGATTCGGTGGCTGGCGATGAAATAATCCTTGGCGTCCTTCTGGCCGCGTCCAAGCCAGACGCCAAGGGCGGTTGTACCAACCAGATACGAAATGAGGACAATGAAATCGAGGGCGGTGAAACTCGATTTCATTTCACCGCCCTCGAATTGTGCTGCTGGCCAGCAGCCACTCTACGCAGAGAACGAGCTTCCGCAGCCGCAACCGCCGGTCGAATTGGGATTCTTGAAGGTGAATCCCGAGCCCTGCATCGAGGTTACATAGTCGATCGTGACGCCGTTGAGATACTGCGCCGAAAATGGATCGACGAACACGTTGAAGCCCTCGCGGGGGACGACGACGTCGTCCTCGGCCGGGCGATCCTCAATGACGAGGCTGTACTTGAAGCCGCTGCACCCACCGGGCTGCACGCTCACGCGCAGGCCGCCCTGCTCGGCGGTGACGCCTTCGGCATCCATAAATTTCTTGACCTCAACGCCCGCACTGGACGTGACGGTGAGATCGATCTCAGGCTGTGACGAAACGGACATTTATCCTCCGGTACTACATGAATTTATGTGCTTACACCCACTCCGGGTAGTGTCGCCGGCTCCTCCCGGAACGACCGTGCTATCCAGCTGAACGCCGCCACGGCTATGACGAGCATCACTAGCCCTTCGACGACGCTTCCCAGCACGATCTTACCGATCCCGAACAGGGAAGCATACACTGCGACGATTCCGGCGATCCAGTTGGTCCAGGCCATCGCGCCGCCCGGGATGCTCTCCCGCCCGAACCCGGCCCGCTCTGACACCACGGCCCAGCCGGGGCCCCCTGGCCTCACCCGCCGATAGAATGATTCCAGGACGCGATCGGGCTCGGGTTTGGTGGCAAAGGTCACCCCTAACCAGACGACTGTACTCACTACTACGGTAACGAGCATCACCCAGGCATCGCCCCTGAGATCCCCGGCTGGAAAGAGCGGTTTGATCAGCTGAATCGCCGTTACGGATACGATGAGGGAGGCGACCATCGCGCTGATCTCGCTCCAGGCGTTGATGCGCCACCAGTACCACCGAAGAATCAGCACGAGTCCTGTTCCCGACCCAAGCGCCAGCAGGAACTTCCAGGCGCCCTCGATCGTCCCGAGGTAGTGCGTTACGACCGCGGAGGCGAGGAACAGGAATACCGTGGCCCACCGGGAGATCGATACATAGTGCTTTTCGCTCGCGGTTCTGTTGAGGAACCGCTTGTAGAAATCGTTGACCAGGTAGGACGCACCCCAATTGAGCTGTGTGCCGACGGTGGACATATAGGCCGCCGCGAAGCCCGCCATCATGAACCCTCGCCACGGCGTCGGAAGCAGGTCCACGAACGCCTGAACGTAGGCCGCCTCGTGATCGTTCGGCACGCACGCCGCGCACTCGACCCCCTGCGGATACAGGAGAATCGTGCAAAGTCCGGTGATGATCCACGGCCACGGCCTGATCGCATAATGGGCGACATTGAAGAACAGCGTCGCCAGAACACCGTCTCGTTCCGTTTTCGCCGAAAAGATTCGCTGAGCTACATATCCTCCGCCGCCGGGCTCTGCACCCGGATACCACGCGGCCCACCATTGGACGGAGAGAAACACGAACAGGGCGAGCAGCGGCATCCACGGATACGCCTCTATCCCATTCGGTGTCATTCTCACGGGGAGAACTGAAAGCGCGGCGTCTGCGCTTCCGAAATGCGTCGTCAGGCCGGCTTTGAGCTTGTCCATTCCGCCCACCGCGCGCACCGCATACACCGCGAGAACTATCACCGCGCTCATCTTGATGACGAACTGGACGAGATCCGTCCAGAGAACCGCCCACATTCCCGCGCCCGCCGAGTACGCAACGGTAATGACGAAGCAGATTCCGACGGCGATCACTTCGCCGGCGACATTGAACCCGAGAACGTTGACGTCGCGCAGGCCGAGCGAGATCGTAAGAATCTTGATCATCGCCTTGGTCACCCAGCCGAGGATGATGAGGTTGATCGGGATCGCGAGGTAGAGTGCGCGGAAGCCGCGCAGCACTGCCGCCGGCTGGCCGCTGTATCGGATCTCCGCGAACTCGACGTCGGTCATGACGTGTGCGCGACGCCACAGGCGCGCGAAGAAGAAAACCGTCAACATGCCGCTCATGAGCATGTTCCACCAAAGCCAGTTTCCGGCGACGCCGTTCTGGGCGACGAGGCCCGTTACGACGAGTGGCGTGTCGGCCGCGAACGTCGTCGCGACCATCGAGGCTCCAGCGAGCCACCACGAAACCTTGCGGCCGGAAAGGAAGTACTCGTTGAGGCTCTCTCCTCCGCGCTTCGTGAAGTAGAGTCCGATGCCTATTGAGAGGAGGAAGTAGGCAGCGACAATCGCCCAGTCGATCGCAGATAGCGCCATAGGTTGTGGATTGAGGGTCCAGGCCAGACGTTTGCGTTACTCGCGTCCAGCGGTCAACGTACCAGGACGCAAGAGAGTATCATATGGTACCAACGACACGACAACTTACCGGACAACTATCGATGATGCGATACCATCGGCTGCTCGCAGTACTTTTCCCGCTCTGCGTCGGCTGCGTCGTCACCAGCAAGCAAATCGACCCCACTTCCGAGCTCGCGGAGGCGAAGGTAAGGCCGGGCATAACGGTTCTGCTGCGCGATAGCATACATCTTATCCGAGGAAAGCGCATCGGGCTTCTCACCAACCAGACCGGCATCGACGAGAAGGGAGTCTCCGACATCGATCTGCTCCGCCAGAAGCGGGCGCGCGACGCCGGGGTCAATCTCGTGCAGTTGTTCTCGCCCGAGCACGGGCTTCGGGGGACGGAGGACAGGCAGAACGTTGCCAGCGAGATCGATCCGAAGAGCGGATTGCCAGTCTATTCACTGTATGGGCAACAGACAGTTGCCCCACCCGACAGCATGCTTCGCGCGCTCGACGCGCTCGTCTTCGATCTCCAGGACATAGGCACGCGCACGTGGACCTACGTGGGGGCCATGGTCTACTCGATGCGCGCATCGGCTCGGGTGGGCAGGCCAATCATCGTCCTCGATCGGCCGAATCCGACCACGGGCTACATCATCGAGGGCCCGGTTCTCGACAGCTCGCTCGCGAACCCGAACGACCCCGCGCCAGGACGCCCCGGTCAGGCGTTCGCGCTCTGGCCGGTTCCGCTTCGGCACGGGATGACGATCGGCGAGCTGGCGCTCTACTTCAACGATGTGCTGAAGATCCGCGCCGACGTTCACGTCGTTCCGGTGCAGGGATGGCGGCGGGATGTTTGGTTCGACCTCACCGGCCTTCCGTGGGTCAAGCCGTCGCCCAACATGCCATCGCTGCAGAGCGCGATGCTGTATCCGGGCCTGGTAGCATTCGAGGCGACGAATCTCTCCGTTGGTCGCGGCACGCCTGAAGCCTTTCAGCGGGTCGGCGCTCCCTGGCTGAACGCTGCTGCCACCGTTGCGATTCTCAAGGATCGCGAGATTCCCGGCGTGCGCTTTTTCGTCGAGAGCTTCACGCCCCAGAACCCAACGGATAAGAAGTACGGCGGCCAGGCGATCCCGGGGATCAAGATCATGATCATCAATCGAAGCAACCTGCAAGCGGCGCGGGTTGGGGCGAGTCTGTTGTGGGCGATTAACAAGACCGCCGGAACCAGGCTCACGATCCGGAACCGCGACTTCGACCTCAGGTTCGGCTCCCCAGCGGTGCGAGAAGCGCTCTCGAGGGGAGAGGATCCTGATGTCTTGATCGATCGCGAGTACAGGGCGGCGTACGCGTTCCGCGAGGCCACCCGTCAGTACCTGATCTATAGGTAGACCAAGCCTGCGTACCGAAGACCAGAGTACCGAGAGCGCTACGCGAGCACGGACCACTGGGTCCGAAAGCGAAGCAGCGTTGGCCGACACCATTCTCGATCCTGCGCGGCTTGCGGCGCTCAGGGCCACCGGTTTGCTCGACACCGAGGTCGAGGAAGTCTTCGATCGGATGACGCGGCTCGCCGTGAAGCTCCTCAACGTCCCGGCGGCTTTCATCTCGCTCGTGGACGACAACCGGGATTTCTACAAGAGCGCGGCCGGATTCGGCGAGCCGCTGAACTCCGCTCGTCAGCTCTCCGGAAGGACGTTCTGCCATTATGCAATCCAATCCTCGGCTCCGCTCGTCATTGACGACGCGGCCGCGCACCCCGTTTATCGGAACGTGCCAACGGTGCAATCGCTCGGTGTCGGCGCGTACGTCGGCGTTCCGCTGGTAATGGACGGCGGGCAAGCGATCGGCTCGTTCTGCGCGATCGACATCAAGCCTCGGCGCTGGACCCCCGTCGAAATCGAAGCACTGACCGAGCTCGCTGCCTCGGCCAAGCGCGAGATCGAGCTGCGCGCGGTAACACGTGCGGAGCGAGCGGCCCGGCTCGCCGCGGAGTCCGAGAAGCGGGCGGCAGAAGAATCGAACCGCTCGAAGAGCGCGTTTCTCGCGATGATGTCCCATGAGCTGCGCACGCCACTGAATGCGATCGGCGGTTACGCCGACCTCATCGATTTCGGCGTTCACGGACCCGTTACCCCGGCGCAGTCGGACGCGCTCGGCCGGATCAAGAACAGCGCAACCCACTTGCTCGGCCTGATCAACAGCGTGCTCGATTTCGCGCGCGTCGAGGCGGGCCAGATCCAGTACAGCGCCTCGGCAATAGCGCTGGATGCGGCATTGCGGGAAGCTGAGGCAATGGTGCTCCCGCAGATGATGCAGAAGAAGCTTCGCTACAGGAACGAGGGCTGCGATGCTACGCTCGTTGCGCTGGGCGATGCAGAGAAGGTGAAGCAGATCGTGCTCAATCTGTTGACGAACTCGACCAAGTTCACGGATCCCGGCGGCGAGATTTGCTTGAGTTGCGGGCCGGTGGGTGCCACGGGCGTCTTCGTGCGCGTCGAGGACACGGGCTCGGGGATCGAGCTCTCCAAGCTCGAGTCGATTTTCGAGCCCTTCGTCCAGCTCGGATCGCAGCGCCCGCGTGAGAACGACGGCGTCGGACTCGGTCTCGCAATCAGCCGCGCCTTCGCTCGAAAAATGGGCGGCAGCCTCGTCGCGGAGAGCACACTTGGCGTCGGCACGACGATGACGCTCACGCTTCCGCGTGCATAGTTCCGGCTGAGCCTCGCACATCTCTTGCAAGAGCATCAGACGGATACCCAACCGCCTACCCTGAGGAATCGTTATGCGAATGTTAATGGTCTCGCTGTCAATGCTGGTGCTCGCGGCGTGCGGCGGACGGCAGGTCGAAGTGCGCACCGGTCCCGAGCCAGCAGCTGACGTCGCGATTCACCTGACCAACAATCTCAGCCAGGCCGTCAATGTCTACGCCGTTAGCGGTGGCAACGACATTTTCCTCAAGCAGGTCTCGGCCAACAGCGTCGAGCATATTCCCGTCGCCGGCGTTCCAGCGGGCGCAACCGTGAATCTCCGCGCGGTCACGGTCGATGGCACGCGCACGTATACGAAGAGCAACGTCACGCTGACGAGCATGTACGACTGGCGCCTTCCCTGACGAACAAGCGTATCGATAGTTCAGGGCACTGGTGGCAATAGATCGTTGAAGGGCTTAATTTTACGGGGCCGTCGTGTATCTCACGCCGGCCCTTTTTTCTGCGCCGTCAGCCGGTCGAGCCGGCACGTCGGCTAATGCTCACCGCCGCCCCTGCTGAATGCCAACTCCCACGGATTATGTGAAAAAAGGAGCGCTCCGCGTCATAGAGCCGGCTATCAGCTTCCTCGCACGCCACAACGTCAGTCCAAACGCGATTACGACCGTCGGCACGCTGCTTACGATCGCAGCTGGCGTCGTTTACGCGACCGGCCACATCATGACGGCCGGCTGGCTGATGGGTGTAACCGCGTTCTTCGACGTAGTAGACGGCGAAGTCGCGCGAAGAACGGGACGGTCGACGGTATTCGGGGCGTTCTACGATTCGACGCTGGATCGCGTTGCCGACGGGGCCCTGATGGCCGGGCTCACTGTGTTTTACGCCACCAATGTCGCGCACCACAACATTTACATGGTCGCGATCTGTCTGGTGGGTATGATCGGCACCTTTCTGGTTTCGTACACGCGCGCGCGGGCAGAAGCGCTCGGTATCGATGCCAAGGTGGGCGTCATGCAGCGGCCCGAGCGAATCGTGCTGCTGTCGGCGCCTCAAGCGCTGTTTGGCCTGTTCTGGAACGGCTGGGTCCTGATGGGGATAATCATCCTCCTCAGCGTTACGGCGTGGATCACCGCGGTACAGCGGATCGCCTTCGTCCATCGTTTCACGCAGCACCCGGATTCGAAGCCCACCCTGGTGGTCAGCGATCCGACCCCTCCCGCGAAAGCGCCGGGAATTGCGGCCACACGTCGCGCGCAATCCTAAACACATACGGAGAAGAAATTGGGCAGATCGTCGTCTTCTGGTGACGCCCCTAAATCGATAGCCCCGGCCACCGGCCGACTGGGCATACTGACCCCCGGACTCGGTGCGGTCGCGACCACATTCATGGCGGGAGTAGAAAGCATTCGGCGCGGGCGGTCCAAACCGATAGGATCGCTGACCCAAATGGCGACGATCAGGCTCGGGAAAAGAACGGACAAGAACTCGCCCCTGATCAAGGACTTCGTTCCCCTCGCCAAGCTCGACGACATCGTCTTCGGGGCGTGGGACCCGATCCCCGACGACGCCCTGACCGCGGCAAAGAAAGCGGGCGTTCTCGAGGAGCGCGACATCGAGCCGATCGCCGATTTCCTGCGCAAGATCAAGCCGATGCCGGCGGTGTTCGACAACAAGTACGTCACCCGCATTCACGGAACGAACGTGAAGAAGGGGAAAACGAAGCGCGATCTGGCCGAGCAGCTGCGGCAGGACATCCGGGATTTCAAGTCGAAGAACAAGTGCGATCGTGTCGTGATCGTGTGGTGCGCATCGACGGAGATCTTCATCAAGGCTGGTCCGCAGCACGCGACTATCGAGCAGTTCGAGAAAGCGATGGACAAGAACGACGACGCCATCGCCCCGTCGATGCTGTACGCGTACGCGGCGATCATGGAGGGCGTTCCCTTCTGCAACGGCGCCCCCAACCTCTGCGTCGATACTCCGGCGCTGATCAAGCTGGCGCAGGACCGCGGCGTCCCGATTTCGGGCAAGGATTTCAAGACGGGTCAGACGTGGATGAAGACCATCGTCGCGCCTGGCCTCAAGGCGCGCATGCTCGGCCTCACCGGATGGTACTCCACGAATATCCTTGGCAACCGCGATGGCGAGGTCCTCGACGACCCCCAGTCGTTCAAGACAAAAGAGGAATCCAAGCTCAGCGTCCTGCATACGATTCTGCAGCCCGAGCTGTACCCGGACCTGTACAAGGATTTCACCCACGTCGTGCGGATCAACTACTACCCGCCGCGCGGCGACAACAAGGAAGGCTGGGACAACATCGACATCATCGGATGGATGAACTACCCGATGCAGATCAAGATCAACTTCCTCTGCCGCGACTCGATTCTCGCCGCCCCGATAGCGCTCGATCTGGCGCTATTCTCCGATTTCGCGCAGCGAGCGGGAATGAAGGGCATTCAGGAATGGCTGTCGTTCTACTACAAGAGTCCAATGACCGCGCCGGGGCTCCAGCCGGAGCATGACCTCTTCATCCAGCAGACGAAGCTCAAGAACACACTTCGACATCTTATGGGCGAAGACCAGATCACCCACCTCGGTCTGGAGTACTACGCCTGATGCTTAGGCGAGCAGCGCTGGTAGTCGTGCTCGCTGTCCTGGTCGCGAGCTGCGGTGGCAGCCCGAAGGCGACCGAGCTGCGGCTATGGTCGGACAACTACGCCTTTCGCGTGACGATGGACCCGATGCCTCCGCGCTCCCTCGAGCGGATCGTGTACCGGGTCGTGGTCCAGGACAAGAAGACGGGGCAGCCGATCGAGACCGGTGAGGGAAGAATCTTCGCCACGAGCGAGGACTTGGCGAATTCCAGTGATGGCTTCAAGAAGGAGAAGGAGCTGGGCACCTATTCAGGTCGCCTCTTCTTTGCCACCACCGGTGATTGGGCAGCGGCGATCCAGTTCCGGCGCGACAAGAATCCGCGGATGCCGCTCGAACGCGTCGACTGGATCCAGGGCGTGCGTTCCGCCAAAGAGCCGGGGACCTGAGCTAATCGATGCGCCACTTCTTCAGAACACAGCTCGTGCCGACTGAAGTGCTCAGGATCGCGGATGAATTCTTTCCCGAGATCAAGATGGAGCGCTCAGGCCACACCGCGCGCTCCCGGAGCTTCGCCGGCGATCTCGGCACGCTGCAGATGACCGTGCGCAAGGAAGGCGGGCACTACACGTTCGTCGAGATCTCGACCGACCAGACGGGCGAGAGCCGGCTCGACCGAAACGCCAAGAAGTTCTTCCTCCAGCTGCACAAGGCGGGAGACCCGCGCCACCGCATCGAAGCGGCGTACTAAAATGGCGCGGTCGAGTACCGCCGCTTCGAAGCCGGCAAATCTGCGCGAGGATTCGGCCCGCTCGAACAGCGGCGCACCGTTGTCGCGCGAGCAGAAACTCGAGCTCTACTATTACATGAGGCTCACGCGTTCGCTCGAGGAGCGGCTGGTGAACCTTTATCGGCAGACAAAAGTCGTGGGCGGACTTTTCCGCTCCCTTGGCCAGGAGGCGGACGCCGTCGGCAGCGCCTACGCGCTCGACCGCTCCAAGGGTGACGTGCTGTCACCGCTCATCCGTAACCTCGGGTCGATGCTGGTTCAGGGTGCGAAGCCGAACGAGATCATCAAGCAGTACATGGCCAAGAGTGATTCTCCGACGCGTGGTCGCGAGCTCAACATTCACTACGGCGATCTCGACCGCGGATTCATCGGCCAGATCTCGCACCTCGGCGACATGGTGCCGGTGATGGCGGGCGTCACGCTCTCGTTCAAGATGCGTAACGAGGACAGAGTTGGTCTCGTGTACGTCGGAGATGGTGCTACATCCACCGGCGCGTTCCACGAGGGCATCAACTTCGCGGCGGTCCAAAAATGTCCGCTCGTCGTGGTCGTGGAGAACAACGGCTACGCGTATTCGACGCCCCTCAGCAAGCAGACCGCCGCCAGGCAGCTCGTCGACAAGGCTATCGGGTATGGAATCGCGGGCGAACAGGCGGATGGCAACGACGTCATCGCGACCTACGAAGTTACGAAGCGCGCGGTTGACCGGGCGCGTTCGGGCGGTGGGGTCACCCTCGTCGAGCTCATCACATACCGGAGAAAAGGGCACGCGGAACACGACAACCAATCGTACGTGCCGCCCGGGGAGATCGACCGGTGGGCGAGCGAGAACGATCCGATCGACCGCTACGTGAAGCGGCTATTAGGTGAAGGCGTCGATCAAACCGGGCTCGGCGCGATCGATGCGCGGGTGCAGGAGGAGATCGACCGCGCGACGGACGAGGCCGAGGCGTCGCCCATGCCCGAACCGACCGACGCACTCGTGGGGATCTACGCTGATCCGCCGACGCTCGCTCCCCTCTGGTTCAGAGAGGGAATCAAATCGGCGGTCGAAGTGCACGAGCGCCCATCGAGCTGGGGAACGCACGATGTCTGAGGTCACCTATCTCGAGGCGATCCGCGAAGGCTTGTTCGAGGAGATGGACCGCGACAAGAATGTCTTCTGCCTCGGCGAGGACATCGGAGCGTACGGCGGCGCGTTCAAGGTCACCGACGGCCTGATGGCGAAGTACGGGGAGCAGCGCGTGATCGACACGCCGATCTCCGAGACAGCGATCATCGGCGCGGCGGCGGGCGCCGCCCACATGGGCATGCGGCCAGTGTGCGAGATGCAGTTCATCGATTTCCTCTCGAGCGGATACAGCATCCTCACAAACTACGTCGCGACGGCGCGTTATCGCGCGATGTTGCCGTGCCCCATGGTAGTGCGTGGGCCGAGCGGTGGCTATGTGAGAGGCGGGCCGTTCCATTCGCAGAACCCGGAAGCCGCTTTTCTCCACACCCCCGGGCTCAAGATCGTCTATCCGGCTACAGCGAGTGACGCCAAAGGGTTGATCAAATCAGCGATTCGCGACGAGGATTGCGTGCTCTACTTCGAGCACAAATATCTCTACCGCCGCATCAAGGAGACTATGCCCGAGGGTGACCATCTGACGCCCATTGGGAAAGCGCGGATCGCCCGGGAAGGCAAGGATGTCTCGATCATCACCTACGCGGCGACGGTGTGGAAGGCGCTCGAGGCGGCGGAGCAGGTTGAAAAGGAGGACGGCTTGTCGGTCGAAGTCATCGACTTGCGCACGCTATTGCCGATGGACGATGAAGCAATCGTTGCTACCGTCAAGAAGACGAACCGCGTTCTGATAGTGCACGAGGATACCCGCACCGGCGGAGTGGCGGGGGAGATCACGGCGAGGATCAACGAGACCGCCTTTGAATGGCTTGATGCGCCGGTGCTGCGCGTGACCGCCGCTGACGTGCCGCTCCCTTATTCTCCGCCGCTCGAGGACTACGTTCTTCCGCAGACTTCCGACATCGTCATGGCTCTCCGGAAGCTTGCTGCATACTGATGGGGTCGCCGGAGTCTGATCGCGAAGGGATTGTCGCCCGGAACATTGGTGTCGGCTGTATCACGTTGATGGCGGGCTTTTTCAGCGGTGGAATGATTGCCGTCCTGGTTGCAAAGTTTGTCGGGAGCGTGCAGGGATGTAAGCCGCCCGAGGGGCTTCCGGCGTGCAATTGGTGGGTGTATGCTGGTATTGGAGCGATTGTCGGAGCGCTCACGCTGCCTGTTCTTGCATTGAGACGTCTGAGCCGGGCTCGGCCCAGCGAATAAGCGAACGAAGGAGAAGCGGTGGCACGAGTAGACATCATCATGCCGCAGATGGGCGAGTCGATCGCCGAGGGCACACTTTCCAAGTGGTTGAAGAAAGTGGGCGACGAGGTGAAGCGCGACGAGCCGATCTTCGAGATCTCGACGGACAAAGTCGACGCGGAGATTCCCGCGCCGGCCGCGGGCGTGCTGGCGGAGATCATCGTCAAGGAGGGTGAGACCGTCGCCGTGCAGACCGTCGTCGCCCGACTGGAGACTGAGAAAGGCGCCGTGATATCAGCGCAAGCTCCCGCTCCCGCTCCCGCTCCCGCTCCCGCTCCGGCTCCGGCTCCGGCTCCGACCCGTCAGCCATCGCCCGCGCCCGCCATCGCCGCATCACATACTACTGGAAACGGAAACTCGTTCGAGGAGCGCGTACGCACCAAATCCTCTCCGCTGGTGCGGAAAATCGCCGCCGAGCACGGGTTGAACATTGGATCGCTCCAGGGGTCTGGTGTCGCTGGCCGGGTGACAAAGCGCGACATACTCGGCTTCATCGAATCCGGCGCGCCATTGCCTGGCGCCACACCCGCAGTGCGCACCGGCGGCGGCTCTGGTCAGCACGCGCTTCCGCTGCCCCAGCCGTGGGCAGGGGATGTCGTCGAGCCGATGTCCAAGATGCGCGCGCTCATCAGCGACCACATGGTGGCGTCGCGACACACATCGGCGCACGTCACCTCGTTCATCGAGATCGACTTCACCAGAGTGGCGAGAATTCGAGCTAAGAAAAACGCGGAGTTCGAGGCTCCGGGTGCCCGCGGTCAGCGGGCGGATGGGCAGAAGCTCACTTACATGCCGTTCATCATCAAAGCGGTAACGCAGGGCCTTCAGGCCTTCCCGGTGATGAATTCGTCCGTGGCCGGCACCAACATCATCTACCGCAAGCAGATCAACATCGGCGTCGCTGTCGCTCTCGACTGGGGCCTGATCGTTCCCGTGATCAAGCGCGCCGACGATCTCTCTCTCTCGGGGATCACGCGCACGCTCAACGATCTCGCCGCGCGCGCTCGCGCGAAGAAACTGTCTCCTGAAGAAGTTCAGGAGGGAACGTTCACGATCACGAATCCCGGTGTGTTCGGCTCGCTGATGGGAACGCCGATCATCAACCAGCCGCAGGTAGCGATTATGGGGGTCGGCGCGATCGAGAAGCGCACGAAAGTTCTGCCGGGTGCGGATGGGGAGGACACGATCGCGATTCGTACCTGCGCTTACTTTTCACTCTCGTTCGACCACCGCGTGATCGACGGTGCCGTTGCGGACCAGTTCCTCGCATTCGTCAAGAAGACCATCGAATCATTTCCGGAGATCGGACTCTAAGATGCCACGTTCTCTCACCATACAGCGTTCGACCGTGCCTTCCGCCGAGCGAGCAAACTACACGAAGCGCCTCAAGGCGCTTCGCTCGCACTACGCCGCGGCGAACTGCAAATTCTGGGTGTTCGAGGAGACATCGCTTCCCGGCGCGTTCATCGAGTTCACGGAGGCCGACGACGAGCAGACCCTCAGCGTCGCGCACGCGAACGCGCCGCACAAGACGCTGGATCCCTCGCGCGTCTATCAGGAGGTCGATCTTTAGGATGCCGGCGCGAACTATCGAAGTCGACGGCCAGAAGTGGGAAGTCTATCCTTCGGGCTACATCACGCAGTACACGCAGGACGAGTACGGGCTGATCTTCTCGCGCGGATCTGGAATCGACCGCGAGGTCCGCGTCACCCGCTATTCTCCGCAGGGAAGCCGCTCGCGCGAGCAGGCGTTCGCCGAGCTCACTGAAGACCGGCTGAAGGATCTCTTTCAGCAATCGCAGCCAAGCTTTACGTCGCCTGAGGCCGGTTACGCGAAGTGAGCGCCGAGGCGGGCGTGCCGACCTTCGTCGACCTGCACACTCACTCGACCGCCTCCGACGGCACTCTTGCACCAGAGCGGGTGATCGAAGCTGCCGAGGGCTGCGGCCTGAGGGCGCTGGCGCTCACGGACCACGACACGATCGCCGGAATTCCAGCAGCCCGCGAAGCCGGTGAGCGACTCGGCATCCGCGTGATCGCGGGAGTCGAGCTCAGCGCGTTTGAGAATGATCACGAGGTTCACGTGCTGGCGCTTCACTTGTCGCACTTCGAGACTCTCGAGAAGCGGCTGCTGGAATTGCGCGCTCAGCGCTTCACGCGCGCTGAAAGGATCGTCGAGAAGCTCAACGCGCTCGGAATACCCATTACGCTCGACGAGGTTCTGCTCCAGGCGAACGGAGGGGCCATTGGCCGTCCTCACGCCGCGCGCGCCCTCATCGCCCGCGGCGTCGTTCACGATTTCCGCGAGGCGTTCATGAGATACCTCGGCGGCAACGGCAGCGCGTTCGTGCCAAAGGAGAAGCTCTCGATCGAGGATGCGATCTCGATCGCGCACGAAGCTGGCGCTCTCGCGATCTGGGCGCATCCCGGCGATCTGGGTCGACGCGAGCGACTGGAGCCCCTGATCGCCGCGGGCCTCGACGGAATAGAGATCAGACACCCGAGCCACTCCGGGGAAGACATGAAGCGGCTGCAAGCTCTCACGGATTTCTTCGGGCTCGTGCCAAGCGGCGGATCGGATTGGCACGGCGGGATGGAAGGGCCGCGCCGGCTCGGGATGATGAACATCCCCTCGGAGTGGTTGGACCGGCAGGACGAAAGAGTCGCCTCGCTGACTTCTTCGCCAACCGCTTGAGGATGGCTTCCAGATGGAGCTAGACGGAAGGGTAGCCCTCGTCACCGGAGCCGGCACGCGTGTCGGGCGCGTGATCGCGCTCGCTCTCGGCAGGGCGGGCATGCGAGTCGGAGTGCATTACGCCGGCTCGGAGAAGGGCGCGCGCCAGACCGCCGAGGAGATCATCGCGATGGGAAGCGATGCGCGGACCCTGCCCGGGGATCTCATGGACCCCGCGACCGCCCCCAGGCTGATCGAGCACACCACCAAGATCTTCGGATCGCTCGATGTGCTGGTGAATTCAGCCGCCGTGATGCTGCGAACGCCGGTGGGAGAAGTGCTCGTCGAGGATTGGGACGCGATGTTCGCGCTCAACCTTCGCGCTCCCTTTTTTCTGTCGCAGGCGGCCGCCCGCGTGATGCCAGCGAGCGGTGGTGCCATCGTCAACATCGCTGACCTCGCGGCATTCGAGTCCTGGCGTGGCTACATCCCTCACTCGGTTACCAAAGCCGGAATTGTGCAGATGACACGAGGGCTTGCCCACGCGCTGGCGCCGAAGATCCGGGTTAACGCCGTTGCTCCAGGGCCGGTGCTCCTGCCGGACGGGTGGACGCAGCAGCAAGCGGACAAGCTGATCGACACGACCCCGCTCGGTCGTCTCGGCACGCCCGAGGACGTCGCGCACGCCGTGATCTACCTTCTCAATGCGGATTACGTCACAGGCGAGACGATCATTGTCGACGGGGGGCGTCACATTCGCTGTTGACGCCGCGGATCGCGAGCCGGGAGGGTACCGGCGCGGGTTATATTTCACTGTACGTTCACGCCGGCAGATTCGGCATCATCGACTTGGGCCTTTGGTGACCCGTCGATCGCAATTCTCTCTGGATTAACACTGTGGCGACACTTCGCGAATACGATGTTGTCATCGTCGGTGCGGGACCGGCGGGAATGACCGCCGCTCTTTACACGGGCCGCGCGATGCTGCGCACGGCGGTGCTCGAGCGCGGGTTTCCGGGTGGAGAGCTGCTCAATACCGAGTATCTGGACGACGTCATCGGCTTCCCGAAGATCCTCGGGTACGAGCTGGCCGAGAAGTTCGCATCCCACGCCAAGCAATTCGGCGCCGAATTCTTCGAGACCATGAGCGTAATCTCGGTGACGAAGATGCCCGACGGTTACTTCCAGACCGAGGCCGAGAACGGCGACATTTTCCGCTCGCCGTCGGTGATCGTGACCGCCGGCGGTACCCCGATCAAGCTCGGAATCCCGGGTGAGCTGGAGTACGCGGGGAAAGGCGTCTCCTACTGCGCGATCTGCGACGCCGCGTTCTTCAAGAAGCAGATCGTGGCGGTGGTCGGGGGCGGTGACGCGGCGGTTGAAGAAGCCGATTTCCTCACCAGATACGCGAGCAGGGTTTACCTGATTCATCGACGCGACGAGTTCAGGGCGTCCAAGTTTCTACAGAAGCAGGTGTTCGAGAATCCGAAGATCGAAATCATCTGGGACACGGTCGCTGAGAAGGTGGAGGGCGATCCGGAGAAGGGGATGACCGGGCTTCGCATGCACAACCTCGTGACCGGCGAGCGAAAGTTTCTCGAGGCGACGGGACTTTTCATATTCGTCGGCTTCCGCCCGAACACCGGCGTCATCGCGGGACATTTCGAGCACGATGTGATGGGATACGTCGTCACTGACAACGCGATGATGTCGTCGATTCCCGGCTTGTTCGTCGCCGGCGACTTGAGGTCCCAGCTCACCAGGCAGGTTACTACGGCGTCGGGTGATGGGACGACGGCCGCTATTGCCGCCGACAAATACATCACGCGGTTCAAGGAGACGCAGAGCGAGGGAACGGACGATCCCACCCGGGAGGCGTTGGAGAGCTCGCATATCAGCGCCGGAGGCTACACTTGATGCGCGTACGGGTGCGCGGCAAGGCGAAGAGGTAACGGTGATCGTCCAAACATTCACCGTCGGCGCGTTCCAGGAGAATTGCTACCTGCTGGTCGACGACCGCACGAACCGCGCGGTGATCGTCGATCCCGGGAGTGAGGGCGACCGGCTGGTTGAAGCGATCGATAACTCAAAGGCGAAGCTCGAGGCGATCTGGATCACTCACGCTCACGTCGATCACGTCGGCGCAATTGCGTCGATAAAGCAGCGGTGGGATGTTCCGGTCTATCTGCACCCACTCGACCGAAGGCTCTACGAGGCCGCTTCGCGCCAGGCGCAGGTTTACGGCGTCCCGATCGAGGAGCCGCCACCTCCCGACCGTGAATTCGCCGACGGCCAGCAGCTCAAGGTCGGCGACGTCGAGCTCGCGGTCATGCACACTCCAGGTCATTCGCCCGGGCACGTCGTCATCCACGGTGACGGTATCGCGCTGGTTGGAGACTGTCTTTTTGCCGGCTCCATCGGCAGAACGGACCTGCCGTTCTCGAATCCACCGCAGCTCGCCGCATCGCTCGAAAAGATATCTGCGCTCGCGCCAGAGACGGTTGTATATCCGGGACACGGCATGGACACCACCATCGGCGAGGAGCGGGTGTCGAATCCGTTTCTCAACGGCAGCGCCCGCATTGTCGGTCGCTGAATCATCTGCAAGCAATCAATGAGCAATAAGACCCGCGTCGAAAAGGATCCCCTCGGCGCTCTCGCAGTGCCGTCGGACGCGCTGTACGGGGTGCAGACGCTTCGCGCAGTTCAGAACTTCCCGATCAGCGGGATTCGACCGCTCCCCGCCTTCATCGATGCGACGGTGAGAATCAAGCGCGCGGCGGCGCTGACCCATAAGGAGACTGGCCGTCTCGATCCAAAGATCGCGGACGCGATCGTCAAGGCAGCGGACGAAATTCTTGCCGGCAAGCACCGCGAGCATTTCGTGGTGGACGTGTACCAGGCGGGGGCCGGCACCTCGCACAACATGAACATCAACGAAGTGCTGGCGAACCGCGCCAACGAGATCCTGGCCGGTGAGCGCGGGACGTATACTCCGGTGCATCCGAACGATCACGTCAACATGGCGCAGTCGACCAACGACGTGATTCCGACCGCGATCCGACTCGCCTGTCTGACGGAGCTGCCGGGATTCCAGAAAGCGTTCGAGGCGCTCGCGAAAGCGTTCGAGGGGAAGGGGAAGGAATTCGACGATGTTCTCAAATCGGGGCGCACGCACCTCCAGGACGCGATGCCGATCCGGCTCGGGCAGGAGCTGGAAGCATACGGGGGCTCGCTCCGGAGGGGACTCAAGCGCGTCGTCGAAGCCGCGGACTACCTCCGTGATCTGGGAATCGGGGGAAGTGCCGTCGGCACCGGAGTGAATGTCGAGCCGGAGTATCCGAAGCTGATGGTCAAGCACCTTCGCGAATCGGCGAAAGTCGAGCTGCGGGAAGGGAAGGACCGTATTCAGCTGATGCAGAGCATGGGGGACGTCGCGGGATTCAGCGCGCAGATGAAGGTTCTGGCTCTCGATCTCAGCAAGATCGCGAGCGATCTGCGGCTGCTTGCCAGCGGGCCGCGCACGGGGCTCGACGAGATCCGGCTGCCGGCGGTTCAACCGGGCTCGTCGATCATGCCCGGCAAGGTCAATCCGTCGATTCCGGAGATGGTCAATCAGGTCTGCTTCCAGGTGTTCGGCAACGATGCTTGCGTCAGCGTCGCGGCGGAGCACGGCCAACTCGAGCTGAACGTGATGATGCCGGTGATCGCGCACAACGTTCTGCTGTCGATGATGATTCTGCGCAATTCGGCGCAGGTTTTTGCCGAGAAGACCGTCAATGGAATCGAGGCGAACGACGAGCAATGCAGGTACTGGCTCGAGCGGTCTGCAGCACTCGCGACCGCGCTCGCACCGCAGATCGGTTATGCCCGCGCGGCTGAGCTTAGCAAGCAATCGGTCAAGGAGAACGTCCTGATTCGCGATCTGGTCAAGCGGGAGAAGGTTCTTCCGGCAAAGGAGATCGATGAGGTCCTCGACTTGCGCAAAATGACCGAGATCGGCGTTCCGGGCGGTAAACATGGTGGGGTGTCCGCGGGGTAGGAACCGCACTGAACAGGCGGGAGGGCAGTTGCTTGTGCCTTGATACAGCGGTAGAAAAGTCAGGGCGTAGTGAACTCACAAACTGAAGTCTCTGCTACTGACGCCTCCCGCCTGTTCAGTTGCAGTTGCGGGTTGCAGTTGCAGTTGAAGCCCCCTGCCCCTTGTCCCAGCCAGCCCAAAACCCTATCCTGAAGTCATGCGGATAACCACCTGGGCTGAGTACGGCGTGATATGCGCGCTCAACCTCGCCAAGCGAAGCGAGCTCGGTCCGGTCAACGGCCGCGAGATCGCCAGGCAGGAGAGACTTCCGGCCGACTATGTCGAGCAGATTCTTCTCCGGCTCCGGAGGGCGGGCGTCATCACCAGCACGCGCGGAGCCCGCGGCGGATACGTGCTGTCGAAGCGGCCGGCGGAGATATCCATCCGGGATGTGATTCACGCTTCCGAGCTCGAGACGTTCGACCTCCACTGCGTCAGTCATCCGGTGGAAGAGGAGCGCTGCTCCGCATCGCACAATTGCAGCATCCGACCCGTCTGGGTGATGCTCCAGCAGCGGATCGACGACGTCCTTCAGGGCGTCAGCCTGGCCGATCTGCTTCACGACGAGCCCACTGTGCGCGAGCGGGTTGGGTTGCCCAACATCGAGGGCACCCGGCGCTCGGAGAAGGTTGGCCTGCCGATTCTCGAGACCGTCTAGATCGACACCCGGATGCAGAAACGGCGCGTCTGCTCAGGCAGGCGCGCCGTCCTTTTTTAGTGCCGAAGGGGGGACTCGAACCCCCACGAGCTTGCGCCCACTGGCTCCTGAAGCCAGCGCGTCTACCAGTTCCACCACTTCGGCGTTTCAACTCCGAAGATAGAAACTGCGGATAGTGAAGTCAACGCGAGCGCCTTTCCCGGAAAGTGTGTTGCGTCTAACTTGAGCGCGAAGTCAAATGGCAGACACAGTCGAGAAAGATGCGAAGGAGTCGATAGCGCGGAACAAACGCGCCAGACACGACTACCACATCATCGACACCTGGGAGGCGGGAGTCGTCCTGACCGGGAGTGAAGTCAAATCGCTCCGGGACGGGAAGGCCAACATCGCTGATTCCTACGCGATCGTTAAGGATGGTGAGGTTTTTCTGCTCAACCTGCACATATCGCCGTACGAAAAGGCGAGCTACTTCAATCACGAGCCCACTCGAACCCGGAAGCTCCTCCTTCACCGGAAGGAGATCCGGAAGATGATCGGCGCCGTTGAGCGTCAGGGCCTGACGCTGATCCCGCTCGAGCTGTACTTCAAGCGCGGGAAGGCGAAGGTTGCGCTCGCCCTTGGGAAGGGGAAAAAGCTCTACGACAAGCGAGCGGACGAAAAACGCAAGGACGACGAGCGCGACATGCAGCGGGCGGTTCGGACCCGATGATCGCTCTTCTTCTGGCTCTTCAGATAGCCGCCGCGTCCGGTTCGAGCGCAATCCCTGCTTTCATTTTCGTACGCGATGGAACGGTGGTTACTCCCGTACCGGTCACGATCAACGGTGGTGAAGCGAGCGTCCGCGCCGACGCACTGATGAAGGCCGTGCGTGGCACCCTGATAACCGGGACGAATCTTCACTACACACTGGCGCTACCCCGCGCGCGCCTCGACCTGATCGATGGGATCCCGTTCGCCAAGCGGGATAGCCTGACGATCCCGCTGGGTCGTGCTCCCCAGGTGCGCGGCGGACAGTTGTACCTGCCCTTCCAGTTCGTCAGCGAAGTGCTTCCGCGCTACGGCGGCGGCTACTACTACGACGTTGTGCAGTCCGAATTGCGGACCTACGCTACCGCCGCCGAGCGTCCCGCTCCGCCGCGCACCGCGAGCACCACACCGCGCGCTACAGTGCTGGCCAACCCCCCAGTGCCGACTCAACCCCCTGTGGCAACGTCGCCTCGCGTGGTGCGCAAGACTTCGGTGCGCAAGGTGGTCGTCATCGATGCCGGGCACGGCGGCCCGGACAATGGAATGACCGGCCCAATCGGGACGCCGGCCTGGTTCGTGGAGAAGGACGTCGTGCTCTCCGTCGCAAAAAAGGTCGCCTCCGTGCTGCGCGCGCGCGGGGTGGATGTCCTGATGACTCGAACGACCGACACGCTGATCGCACTTTCCGACCGTGGCCGCATCGCGAACAGCAATCGCGGCGATGTCTTCATCTCGATCCACGTCAACGCTCCCGGGTCGAGAACCGCGGCCGGCGCGCGCGAGCGCGGCTTCGAGACATATTTCCTGGCCGAGGCGAAGACCGAGGACGAGCGGCGCGTCCAGGACATGGAAAACGAATCGGTCAAGTTCGAGACGGGGGCAAACGCGCCGAAGGGCGATCCCCTCAGCTTCATCATCACCGACATGGCCCAGAACGAGCACCTTCGGGAATCCAGTGATCTGGCGCAGACGATTCAGAACGGGCTGATCGACGTTCATCCCGGGCCAAATCGCGGCGTGCAGCAAGCGAATTTCGCGGTGCTTCGCGGCTCCTACATGCCGGCTGTTCTCGTAGAGCTCGGCTTCGGCAGCAATCAGTCCGAGGCGACGTTCCTCAGTGACCAGGACAATCAACGAGCGCTGGCCAGGAACATCGCGGAGTCGGTGGTTGCGTATCTCGCGCACTACGAATCCCGCGTTGGAGGCACCCGGTAGCGGTGACCACATCCGCGCTCGCAGTCACCGTCGCGGGAATCGACTTTCAAAATCCAGTATTGCTTGCCGCCGGAACGGCCGCCTACGGGCGCGAGCTCTCCAGTGTCATCAGGCTCGACGCACTCGGCGGGCTAATCACGAAAGCGGTCAGCGTAGAGCGGCGTCACGGAGCACGGTCGCCGCGGGTGGCGGAGTTCGACGGTGGGATGATCAACGCGGTCGGTCTGGCGAATCCCGGAGTCGATGAAGTGCTTGCCGAGCATTTGCCATGGCTGGCGCAAAACATTCACCGCGCACGCGTCCTCGTAAACGTGGTCGGCAATCGGACCGAGGAATTCGCGAGCGTGGTGTCGATGCTCGATGATTCGCAGGCGGTGTCGGGCTACGAGCTCAACGTGAGCTGTCCGAACGTGAGAGCGGGCGGGATGGAGTTCGGCGCCGATGCCGCGTCGCTTACGGACGTGGTGACGCGGGCAAGAGCGTCGACAAAAAAGCCATTGTTCGTCAAGCTCTCTCCGACCCTTCAGGACATCGCCAGGAGCGCACAGACCGCGGCCGACGCGGGCGCCGATGGAATCTCCGTTGTCAACACGCTGCCCGGGCTCGTGATCGACGTCGAGACGAGGAAGCCGGCGCTGGGATTCGGCACTGGCGGGGTGAGTGGGCCGGGTCTCTTGCCGATTGGTGTGCTGGCGACCTACAAAGTCTCCAAGGCCGTCCGTCTGCCCGTGATAGGAGTTGGTGGGATTTCCAGGGCGACCGACATCGTGCAATATGTGATGGCGGGTGCATCCCTGGTCGCGATCGGCACCGCGGCGATGCAGCAGCCAAGGCTCCCCGAGAAGCTGATCGATGACCTGGAGGGATGGTGCCAAAGAAACGATGTGCGCTCCCTGAGCGAGATGCGCGGATCCCTCACCTGGGACACCTGAGATGAGTCCACACTCGAGGCCCGCGGGGACGCGCACCAAGATGGCCACGAGGAGCTCGCCGGCGCCGCGGTCGACGCGCCCCACTGCGATAGTTGCGCTCGACTTCCCAACCGCTGATCTGGCGCTGAAGATGGTTGAGCGGATTGGCGACGCGTGCCGATTCTACAAGGTGGGCGGTGAGCTATTCACCGCTGCCGGGCCGCAGGTCGTTCAGGCGCTGCGCGCGCTCGGCAACGAAGTCTTCCTCGACCTCAAGCTGCACGACATCCCCAACACCGTCCGCGGGGCAGCGCGCAGCGCGGCGGCGATCGGCGCGAAGCTGTTGACGGTGCACGCCACTGGTGGACGGGAAATGATCGCCGCCGCAGTGGAGGGGGCAGGAACCCGCTGCGGAATCCTGGGAGTGACGATTCTGACGTCGCTCGATGCCGCCATGCTTCGAAGTGCGTGGGGCAGAAAAACGCTCGAAGTCTACGGCGAAGTCCTGCGGCTGGCGGGTGACTGCGCCGCCGAAGGGGCTCACGGCGTCGTTTGCAGCGGTCTGGAGGCGAGTAAGATCGGCGCCAAATACGGCGACAAGTTGAAGCTCCTGGTCCCGGGGATAAGGGCGGCCGGGGGGAAGATCGACGACCAGAAGCGCTCGGTGACCGCGGCGGAAGCCGCGAAGGCGGGTGCCAATTACATCGTGCTGGGTCGGATGATCACCGAGGCAAAGGATCCCCGGTCGGAATTGATGGCCGTGATGAGGTCTACTTAGGTGGCTCCGGCGGCGAGATCGGGGCGAAGGAGCGGACATCTATAAAACCGAAGCAGGGAGCCTCCGGCTTCATGTTTTCCTGGGGTGTCCATACATCACAGCCGTTCCGCCGAGTTGGCTGATGCCAGGCAGCGCCAAGAGGAAGTAGTCCAACGTTGCGAGAGAATTCGAGACCGCCCGCCTGGGCCATGCTGAGCGCTCGTAATTCTGGGTCGGCATGACGAAACGATTTAGCCTTCCGAACAGGTTGAAAGGCTTAACCTGCAGGTCCGGAATATGCCTTCGCACGATCTCCACATCAGCCGGTTCGAGTGGCCTTTCATCCGGAGTACCATCGATTTTTACAGGAAGCATCAACCGAAACTTTCGCAATGCATTATTGAAGTTGACGGGCTCTCTAAACAACAAGAGGGCTCCCGGCTTCGCCCATTCCGTCAGTTGGCGAGCCACCCTGTCGAGTTCCGTTATCAGGTGATGGAGAATGAAATCGCCCCAGATGATATCGAAAGAGTTCTGGGAAAAATCCGCAGTTTCCAGGGGCGAGCAACAAAACCGAACCGAATCTTTCACGCCATTGATTTCAGCGCGCCTCCGCGCCAGGTCGATTGCCTTCGGGGAGATATCGATCCCGGTCACGGATGCACCCAGCTGCGCCAGCATCACGGCGTTCGAGCCGTCACCGCAGCCCACGTCGAGCACGGACTTTCCCCTGAGACTGCCCATCACCAGGAAGCAGAACTCCTGATGAAACTTTCTCCGAAGCGGGGGAGAGTATCGCCTGAGAGCTAAGGGGTCCGTCGGAGTGATTTCTTGTTCGGCTTTTGCTGCCCACTCATCAAAGAACTTGGCTTCGGATTTCCACCGTTCTTGGCGGGAGTTTTCGCTCTGCGCCATTCTGTCTCCTTCGATGGCTGTCGAAATCGGATCAAGCCCGAATTTCCGATTTCAACGATATCATGTCAAGCTCACATCGCCGTGGCACAGTTGGGTGGCAATCGCGCCTTGTTTAGCCGTTCTCGCCGATGGCGGCGATAAAATCAGCGACGTGCATGTCCGATCCCTCGCCCCCAGCGCCTTCTAACCTGCTCTCGCATCACACTTTGCCCCGCCTCCCAGCCTTGCTTTGAGGGTCTGGGCTGTGTATTTTCAAAGGCTAACCTCGGAATTTTTTGCAGGGCTTCGGCCCTTTTTGCCCATCAATTGGGGAGTTGGACGTGAAAGTTCGCAGCAGCGTGAAGCCGATCTGTGAGCACTGCAAGGTCATCAAACGACAGGGCGTGACTCGCATCATCTGCAAGCGCAATCCAAAGCATAAGCAGAAGCAGGGTTAATCATGGCTCGTATTGCTGGCGTGGATCTCCCACGTGAGAAGAAGGTCGAGATCGGGCTGACGTACATCTTCGGCATCGGACGCGCGCTCGCGCGACGGATTCTCCAGACGACTGGCGTCAACTCCGAGCAGCGTGTTCGCGATCTCAGCGATGCTGATACCAACAAGCTTCGCCAGGCGATCGAGAAGGACTTCCGCGTCGAAGGTGCGTTACGCACCGAAGTCGCGATGAACATCAAGCGGCTCATGGACATCGGCTCGTACCGCGGCATTCGTCACCGTCGCGGACTTCCGGTTCGTGGACAGCGCACGCACACCAACGCCCGCACCAAGAAGGGCCCACGCCGCGCAATCGCCGGCAAGAAGAAAGTGACCAAGTAATGCGGGTAACCAAGTAAACAATGGCAATCGGGAAGAAGGTAAAGCGCGTGATCGAGGCGGAAGGAATCGCCCACGTCTCGGCGACTTTCAACAACACTACGATCACGATCACCGACACCCACGGAAACACGATTTCCTGGGGCTCGTCCGGCAAGGCCGGCTTCAAGGGTTCCAAGAAGTCGACGCCTTTTGCCGCGACCGTTGCCGGTGAACAGGCTGGACGCGAAGCAATGACGCTTGGTGTTCGCCGCGTACACGTGAAAGTTCAGGGACCGGGATCGGGGCGCGAGTCCGCGATCCAGGCGCTCGTCGCCGCAGGTCTCCAGGTGAAGTCGATCAAGGATGTCACGCCGATTCCGCACAACGGCTGTCGTCCCCCCAAGCGTCGGAGGGTCTAGCCGATGCGTTATACAGATTCGAGCTGCCGTCAGTGCCGCCGCGAGGGAACGAAGCTTTTCCTGAAGGCCACCAAGTGCTTCACCGAGAAGTGCCCGGTCGAGCGTCGTCCGACGCCGCCCGGACAGCACGGTGCGTCCACCGCCCGGCGCCGCAAGGTCTCTGAGTACTCGAAGCAGCTCCGTGAGAAGCAGAAGATCAAGCGCATCTACGGCGTGAGCGAGAGGCAGTTCCGCAACACCTTCGAGCGCGTTGCACCTCTCCCGGGTATCACGGGACACAACCTCCTCGCGGCGCTGGAGTCGCGTCTCGACAACGTCGTGTATCGCATGGGCTTCGCCGGCAGCCGCAAGGCCGCGCGCCAGCTCGTTCGTCACCGTCACGTCGAAATTAACCAGAAGTCGGTCGACATCCCGAGCTTCCTCGTGCAGCCTGGACAGGAGATCCGCGTCCGCATGAAGTCGCGCGAGCAGGCGAGCGTGATGGCGGCGATGGATCAGTCGTCGCGTGGAGCGCCGTTATCGTGGATCGCGGTGGATCGCGACACGTTCAGCGGAAAGATGCTCGAGAGACCGACCCGGCCGAACATTCCGATCGCAGCACAGGAACAACTCGTAGTCGAGCTTTACTCCAAGTAGTAGGCAGGACGAGACCCTAACTCTCGTTACGGGCTCACCGCGCGTTAGGGGCGGGGTGGCACGTTCAAGGAATCGAAAAAAATGGCAACCGCAATTGATTTGAGGGGACTTGTCCGTCCGCAGCTAGTCGAAGCGACGAAGCGCGAAGACAATCCCAATGTCGCAGAATT
>JANMMF010000191.1:0-9389 GCA_031372985.1 Gemmatimonadota bacterium | reverse complement strand
GTGTCAAAAACCGCGAGCACGAAAAATGACAAGAGCAGGATACGAGACAGAGTTTTTGGCATAGCAGAACAATGTAAATCAGATGCGCACGAAACGGCTGCTGCTTCTCTCATTCACTTTGGCAGGACATGGGTCTGAGCGATCCGCATCACCCACGACTACGGATCGCCAAGTGCGATCTCCGGCACGCGAAGTGAAACCAATCCTTCGATCATGAGCATCTCGACCACGAATCCCGCCACCGGGAAGACGATTCGCACATTCGAGCCATTCACCACGGCTCGAGTCAACGAATGCATTGATCGCGCTGCTGCTGCCTATCGCGAGCATCGGCTGACTTCTTTCGCCGATCGCGCAACGCGGATGCGGAAGGCAGCCGGCATTCTTGACGCCGAGTGCCGCGAGCTCGGGCAGTTGATGACGCTCGAGATGGGGAAGCCACTCAAAGCGGCGATCGCTGAAGCAGAGAAGTGCGCGACGGCGTGCCGCTATTACGCCGACAACGCGGAGCGTTTCCTTGCTGATGAGCCCGTGCAGATGGAAGGGAGCAAGGCGTGGGTGGCGTTTCAGCCGATCGGTGTCGTGCTCGCCATCATGCCGTGGAATTTCCCTTTCTGGCAGGTCTTCCGCTTTGCCGCGCCGGCGCTCATGGCGGGAAATGTCGGTCTGCTCAAGCACGCGTCGAACGTTCCTCAATGCGCTCTCGCGATCGAGGACATTTTTCGCCGCGCCGGCTTCACCGACGGAGCGTTCCAGACTTTGCTCATCGGCTCGGATGCGGTGGAAGGAATCATCGCTGACCGGCGAGTAGCCGCCGTCACGCTCACCGGAAGCGAAGCCGCGGGCCGGTCGGTCGGGGGCGCCGCCGGCAGGAACGTGAAGAAATCAGTCCTCGAGCTCGGAGGAAGCGATCCTTTTGTCGTAATGCCAAGCGCGGATCTCGAGGCCGCGATCTCTACTGCGGTGACTGCGCGCATGATCAACAACGGGCAGTCGTGCATCGCGGCGAAGAGATTCATCATCCACGAGAAGATCTACGACGAGTTCCTGAAGAAGTTCGTGGCACGTGTGTCGGCTATCACTATTGGTGATCCGATGGACGAGAAGACGGAGCTCGGACCGTTGGCGACCGCGGCGATTCGAGACGGGCTGGATGAGCAGGTAAAAGCGTCTGTCGCGAAAGGCGCGCGCGTGCTCACCGGAGGAAAGAAGCTGGAGCGGGAGGGCTACTACTATGCTCCCACGGTGCTTGTCGAGATCCCATCCGATGCACCGGCTGCGCACGACGAGCTCTTTGGCCCGGTCGCGTCCGTGTTCAGGGCGGAGGACCTGACCGATGCGATCAGAATCGCCAACAGCACCAGCTTCGGGCTCGGCGCATCCGCCTGGACACGGGACGATGCAGAGCGTGATCGCTTCATCGCCGACATCGAATCCGGCATGCTGTTCATCAACGCCATGGTGGTGTCGGACCCGCGCATTCCCTTCGGAGGCGTCAAGAACTCAGGATACGGCCGCGAGCTGGCGGAATTCGGCATTCGTGAATTCGTGAACATCAAGAGTGTCCGCGTGATGGCCGCCGAGAGTGGTAAGAGCAAGCGGGGCTCCGCCACTGAGTGACCAGCGATCGATCACAGCTCCATCACCAGCCTGACATCGGGATCGATCGCGTACTGAGCGGTGCGGCGGGTCAGCCACGAGACGACGAAGAAGACCAGGAACGACGACACCATCGCGACTGCTGACGCGGTCACACCGGCCGGGAAGGTGAATGCCTTCAGATATGCAGTTATCTCCAGCGCGAGCGTAATCACGAGGCCGGTCAGGATCGATGCGATCGCCCCCTCCCGCGTTGCGCCCTGCCAGTTGAGTCCGACCGCGAGCGCCGGAACCAGCGTCGACGCAAACAGTCCCCAGCCGAATATCCCGAGAAATGCTACCATCGTTCCCGACTGTTGCGCAGTGATCGCCGCCGCAACGGCGATCAGAATCGTCATCGCCCTTCCCCAGCGCAGCTCGTCCCTCACGCGCCGGCCGAATGCCACCGGCAAATCATGGGTAACGATGGCCGCACCGATGTTGATGAAGGAGTTGGCCGCGCTCATCGTTGCCGCGGCGATACCGGAAAATACGAGCGCCGCCAGGATTATCGGTGTCGCGTTGAGCAGGAGACTCGGCGTCGCCTGATCTGGGCTCGCGAGCGGCGGGAGACGCCCGCTCAGCACGAACGCCTTCACCCCGACACCAACGCTGAAGTACAGGAGCAGCACGAGCACCAGACCGAGTGTCTTGAGCAGCGTATACCACTTGAGCTGGAGCGGATCTCGCAGCATGTAGTACTTGTGCACCGCCTGGGGCTGTCCGAGTGATCCCATCGAGAAAACGAAGAAGAACGACAGCGCCGCCAGGGGTGTGAGCTTTCCCCACGGCCCGAGGAAGCTGGGGTCGTGTGCGAGTATCGTCCGTGATATCTCGCCCATCCCTCCGCCGAACCCGAGAACGAACAGGAACACGAGAACGGATGCGATCGCCATCAACGATCCCTGCAAGACATCGTTGTAGATGCCGGCCAGGATTCCACCCGATGCGGAATACGCGAGCGTCACTCCCATCCCGATCCAGATTCCCCAGCCCAGCCCGACCCCGAAGATGGAGTTGATGACGACTCCCATCGCGAGCGCATTCGTCGCCATGTAGCCAACGATCCCGACGAGCATCGCGATTGCGGCGAGTCCCTGAGCCGCCGGTGAGCGGTAGCGTGCACCGATCGCATCAGGGACGGTGATCAGATTTCGGGCTTCGCCTAGCAGTCGCATTCGCTTCGCCAGGACCCAGGCGCCCATGACGTTGGTGACGGCAGCCGGAAGCACGATGTACATCGCGCCGAGACCAACCGCGTAGATGAAACCGGGCCCGCCGATGAACGCAAATCCGGAGACAGATACGGAGACCGACGCGACTGTCAGCGCAACAAGACCGATCCCCTTTCCAGCAACGAAGAAATCGCTGGCCGTACGCGTTCTGCGCGCTGCCCAAACGCTGATCGCGACGATCACGGCGAAGTACAGCACTCCCACTACCACCACCGCCGGTCGCGCAGCGCTCGGCAGCGCGACCTGGAGCAGGAGATTTGGAAGAAGCAGCGAAGAAATCACGAAGGATCGCCCTCGCTGCGAGCTCGATTCTCGCGCGCGAGCTCGCGCACTCGCGCCACATCTTCAGCATTCAGCGTTTGTGTCTCGAACGTCAGCGCGTATGCGACAGGTAGCACAATGATTGGGAGAAGTCCGATTCCATAGATCACGATCGCGGCCCGCGCCGGGAGCCCGAGCCAGAGTTTGCTGAGAGGGCTTTCGGTTGCGGGCAGTGCAAGCGCGGCGCAAAAGCCGATCGCCAGCACGGCAACGACGAACGCAATGGGATACTTGAGCCGACCGATTCCCATCCGTCCCCGCGCGGCGCCGAGGATCATGATGGCGCCCAGCGCTACTGGAATTCCCAGGGCGAGTAGCCACGGCGCCCATGCCGGCGGTCCCCCGGGCAGGAAAGCAGCGGCGTATCCGATGGCGATCGCGACTATTCCGGCGATCAGCGCCAGAAGCGCGGCTCGCCGGGTAATGTCGGCGGGGGCCATCGTTTCACTGGCGGGCTGAGTCACGCGCGCGGTTGGATGAGAGCGAGTAGCGCAAATGTGGCCAGCCAATGCTCACCCATGTAGTCGCCGGCAACGTAGGGCAGACTCGCCTCGAGATGCGTGTCTGCAGCCTGGAGTGCGATCGAGTGTCGTGGATCGCTCGCAGGCCATGCGCCGGAGATCGAGCCCCAGCACCAGGCGCGACTCAGGTTGAGCCCGTCGAGATGCGCAATCTTGCCATCCGCGCGATCGCTCACGATTGCAGGCCTGAAAAGTGTGGTTGGCTCTCGCTCCGCCAGGCGGGGAAGAAAGCGATCGACCCACCCCGAAAAATCACTCGCAGTGAGGACCCTTCGCATGCATTCCGCTTCCATCAGCGCCGGGGAGAGAAAATCATCTCCGCCCGGCTCCCACGCCTGGCAATCGGTATCATCGCTGAACCATTCACGGCCCTTTTGCCGGAGCAGCTTACGAAGCGCGACGTCTGCGTACTCGAGCCCCAGGGTAATCGCGAACGAGCTGTTGAAGTGCGTTCCGACCCGCGTCGGATAGGTCGCCTTCGGAAGAAAAGCCAGAAACCGATCCGTGAATGCCGCGGCGAGCGGGGCTAAAGCGTCACTCCACCGCTTGGCTTGGTCGCTTTGATGCCGACGCAATTCGGCCGCAAGCATGAGAAGCCACGCCCATCCGTACGGCCGCTCGAACGTCGCTCGCAAAGGCTGATCGAGATAGTCGACCTCTGCTTCTACCTTGGCAGAAATGAGCTGCGCATCGAACAGCTTTCTAATCTCGCCCGATTCTCGATTGTCCGGGAACAGTCGGAGCACTGTGGCGAGCAACCAGTATCCATGCACGCAGGAGTGCCAATCGAAGCTCCCGAAAAAGACCGGATGCAGATTGCCCGGCTCTTTCAAATCCAGAATGCCATTGAGAACGTGATCGAGCTTGTTGGGATACTCCCGTGTCACGTGCTCGAGTGCGAGCCTCGCGAATTTCGAAGCGGTCTCTGGCGTCAGGGTCGCCGCGATCAATGCCGGAAGACCAGGACATACATGAGCAATATGTTCGCGGCGAGGAGCATGAGAGCGGTCGGGATCTGCACCTTGATCACCGCGTTCTCGTCCGGCAGCTCGAGCAGCGCCGTCGGAACTATATTGAAGTTCGCCGCCATCGGAGTCATGAGCGTTCCGCAGAATCCGGACAGCATCCCGATCGCTGCCATGATCGTGGGATCGCCTCCGAATCGATGCACGATCAATGGAAGGCCGATTCCCGCCGTCATTACCGGGAACGCAGCAAACGCGTTTCCCATGATCATAGTGAAGACCGCCATTCCGATCGCGTAGGTCACCACCACCACGAACGCGTTGTCGAGCGGAATCCAACGCTCAGCCATTCCCGTCACGACGTTCCCGACTCCCGCGATCGCGAACAGCGCACCGAGCGCGGCAAGCATCTGTGGCAGTACTGCCGCCCAGCCCACAGCATCGAGTAGTCGGCGGGCTTCTTTGATCGGCGCGAGTAGTGGTGGCTTGAGCATCGCCATACCCACGCCGAGCGCGATGAGGGTCGCTATCGCCAGCGAGATCACGGTTACCTGCTTTACGTCGACGAGCGGAGACGCGTTGAAGGTGATCCTCTTGAAGATGAACGTGCCGAGCACCGTTACGAGCGGAATGGTGAGCGCTGGTATGAAGAGCTTGTTGCCCCACTTCCGCGCGCTTGCTTCGAGCTCCTCGCCGGTTGCGCCTTCCTTCTTGCCCTGACCGAGACCGCGAATGCTCGCTACCAGGACCATCGCGATCACCAGGAATCCATTTACGATGTCCGGGAGCCACGTGCCGGCAAGGAACGTGACAGCATAGATCCCCCAGAACGCGGTGTTGTTGAAGCGTCGTGGATTGGTCGTGTCGCGAGCATTTGCGATCGCGACACCGGCCATCATGAGGCCGGTAAGCCAGTAGATATGTTCGAGCGTGATCACAGCTGTTCCCGGCCGCGCGAAATATCCGCGCGCAGTGAACGGTCGAGCAGCAGCAATCTGGTACAGTGTATCACGAAGGCGCAGATAGCTGTTGGGATCGCCCAGATCGCGAGCTGCATCGGCTCCACCAGAATTCCGTTCTGCTCCAGAAAGCCTCTGATAAGTAGTATCGAGCCGATTGCGATGAAGATGTCTTCGCCGAAGAAGAGCGCGATGTTGTCGACGGCGGCCGTGTGCGCTCGAATCTTGTGTCGCACCGCCTCGGGAAGCTTACCGTACTTGTTCTCCGCCGCTCCTTCCGCCATCGGCGCGATCAGCGGACGCACCATCTGCGCGTGACCGCCAAGCGAGGTGAGGCCGAGCGCGGCGGTGATCTGCCGGATGGTAAAGTAGACGAGCAGGACGCGCGACGTAGTCGCGGCACGAAGACCCGCGACGACCGCTCGTGCTCGCTCCTTCAGGCCGGCGTGTTCGAGCAGTCCGATCACCGGCAGCACTAGCCAGACAATAGCCACGTATCGACTGGTGATGAACGCCTTTCCGAACGCTCCGACCACTTCGAGCAGGTTCAAGCCGCTGGCGACGCCGGTCGCGAGCCCGGCGACGGTTACGACCAGAAGCGGATTTATCCGGAGAACAAATCCAATGACGACGATGACGATGCCGACGAGAGTAAGCATGGATGCCGTGATCGTTGTGAGGGCCCGATAGCGCGGGCTAAATCAGCCGACTGCCCGGGGGACTGGCAATGGCTTTGATGGGTGTCATGCGGTGGGATACCTTACCCTCGATGACAAGCACCCTCGATCTCGGTCAACCCTCTCTCGCTTCCCTCGAAAGCGCCGCTGCTCTCGTCTACGAATCGATGCCGCCAACTCCGCAGTATCGGTGGCCATTGGTGGAATCGCGGGTGGGAACCGAAGTCTGGGTAAAGCACGAGAATCACACGCCCACCGGGTCATTCAAGGTGCGCGGAGGGCTTGTCTACTTCGACGACCTGTGTCGGGCAGGAAAACCACCTGGAGCAGTGACCGCCACGCGCGGCAATCACGGGCAGTCGGTTGGCTTTGCGGCACGCCGTTATGGAGTTCCGGCCACCATAGTCGTCCCGCACGGCAACAGCGTCGAGAAAAACGCGGCGATGCGGGCGCTCAGCGTCGAGTTGATAGAGCGAGGGCGGGATTTTCAAGCCGCGTCTGAGGCGGCGGCGGAGATTGCGGCAGAGCGCGGCTGGCACCGAGTTCCCGCATTCCATCCGTTGCTGGTGTGTGGTGTCGGGACTTACGCACTGGAGCTTTTTCGCGCCGTCCCCGACCTGGACACCGTCTACGTGCCTGTCGGGATGGGCAGCGGGCTCTGCGGAGTGATCGCTGCACGAGACGCGCTCGAGCTCGATACCCGCGTCGTGGCCGTGGTTTCGACGGAAGCTCCGGCGTTTGCCCTCTCCTATGGTGAGGATCGCGTCATTTCCCACGAGGTGACGACCAGAATCGCCGACGGCATGGCTTGCCGCACACCGATGCAGGATCCGCTGGACATCGCGCGACGCGGTCGCGCCCGAGTAGTTCAGGTTACAGACGATGAAGTAGAGTCAGCGATGCGTGCGCTCTTCGCCGACACCCACAATGTCGCTGAGGGCGGAGGCGCAGCCGCCCTCGCCGCACTGATTCAGGAGCGGAGCGCTATGCGCGGACGGAAAGTGGCCGTCGTTGTGTCCGGAGGAAACGTCGATACGGACGTGTACAACCGGGTGTTGACCTCGCGCTAGTGATAGAAATCGAGGGCAATCCGCAGTTGCCCGTCAGAACCACGCGGGTGGACACAGGCGAGAGTGAAGGCAAGCGCGACAGCGCTTAAGGAAATAATGGTCAGCCGTTTGTAACCTCGGAGACATGCCGGGGCCTGTGCTATAGTGATGAGATGGACCGGCCTTGCCGAGGTTTCGACCGGTACTTTCTCTGCCGACAGCAGCGGCAGTCTCTGCGGGATTCCCCTGACTGGCAAGCTCCTCGAAAGCAGTCTAGTTTAGCCTGGCGCTTGCGCGTCCCGATTGTGAGTCCCCTGGAGACCACATGGCCGATCTTTCCGCTCCTCCGATCTTTACCTACGGTCGAATTGCCTCATGGGCGGTCCTCGCCCTGATGGGAGCATCCATTCTGTATTCTGTGTGGCGCGTTCTCGCCAATTGGAGTGCCATCACAGTCTGATCCCACCGTGCTCTGACCGAACCGCTGCAATCTCTCGCTAGCTGGAGTATGTGATGACGAAACGACATACCCGCATGTTCTTCATCGGCGGGACGCTACTGTTCGCAGCCATCTTCCTCATCCTCACCGTCGACAGCCACCGTCAGTTCAACACCCTCACTAACGCCGACCGCATCACACCTGCGGTGAGCGAGGGAAAGGATGTGTGGCACCGTAAGAACTGCGTGAATTGCCACACGCTTCTGGGGGAGGGAGCCTACTACGCCCCGGATCTCACAAAGATCACTAAACAGCGCGGCACGCCCTACCTTACGGCCTTCCTAAAGAACCCATCGCAGTTCTACTCGGAGCGCGTGCATCGGCGATTGATGCCCAACCCCAATCTCTCCGACGCGGAGATCGCACAAGTCATCGCATTCCTTGATTGGGTTTCGAACATCGACAACAATGGCTGGCCGCCGCGGCCAATCCTGGTCTCGGGGAGTGCGTTCCCGAGTGCTGAGGTGCAGCCGACGCCAGCGGGTGCTGCCTCCAACGACCCGATCGCCCTCGGGCAACTGCTCTTTCGGAGCATGCCTCCCGGCTGCTTTGCCTGCCATTCGACCATCGC
Organism: Gemmatimonadota bacterium; assembly: GCA_031372985.1. Taxonomy (GTDB): domain Bacteria; phylum Gemmatimonadota; class Gemmatimonadetes; order Gemmatimonadales; family Gemmatimonadaceae; genus UBA4720. Next base: position 954 of record JANMMF010000191.1, on the reverse strand, counting down.
CGGGACGACTCTCGCAGGGCCCTCGCTCGCCGGGATCGCCTCTCGTGCCCGAGGACATATCGGACATTCCGACTACAGTGGCACCGCTACTGACGCAGCGGGCTACATCCGGGAGTCGATCATGACGCCAAGTGCCCACGTCGTTCCTGGCGCCATGTACTCGGCGGGCGGCCGCTCCTTCATGCCCGACAACTTTCGTGCGACCCTCACACCGGCGCAAATCGAGCAGCTCGTCGCCTATCTCCTCACGCTCCCCTAGGAGGTCGAAGTATGCGTTTTCGCTCACAATGGGTGGCGTATCCGTATTTCGCCGTCGCTCTACTGCTCTTCGGACTGCAGATGGTGTTCGGGCTGCTCAGCGCCGCGAAATATCTCGGGCCCGACCCTCTGATCAATACGCTTCCGTTCAACGTCACCAAGGCCATTCACACGAACCTGCTAATCGTCTGGGTCCTCACCGGATTCATGGGCGCGACCTACTATGTGGTCCCTGAAGAGTCGCGCACCGAGATCTACAGCGAACGGCTCGCCTACTGGCAGCTCGGCCTCTGGACCGCGCTCGGCGTAGTGATCGTCGTCGGCTACGTCTTCGGCTGGACGGCGGGGAACAAGCTCCTCGAGCAGCCGTTCCCGCTCAAGCTTGGCATTGTCGTGGTCATGCTGATGTTCCTCTTCAACATCCTCATGACCATCCGGAAGGCCGGACGATGGACGACGACCGAGGCTGTGTTGGTCGCGGGGCTCGGACTCGCAGCCCTGCTCTATCTGCCAGCGCTCCTCCAATTCCACAATTACACGATCAGCATCTTCTACCGGTGGTGGACCATTCACCTCTGGGTCGAAGGCGTCTGGGAGATGATCCAGGGGGGGCTGATGGCTTATCTGCTCATCCGGCTCTCTGGCGCCGACCGGGAGATGATGGAGAAGTGGCTCTACGTCATCGTCGGGCTGGTG
>JANMMF010000176.1:0-2696 GCA_031372985.1 Gemmatimonadota bacterium | reverse complement strand
GGCACAAGGCGTGTTCACCGAGGTCGTCGGCAAGCAGACCTTTGCCTATCCCGATTCCCTCGTCGGCACCGACTCCCACACCACCATGATCAACGGCCTCGGCGTACTCGGCTGGGGCGTCGGCGGAATCGAAGCGGAAGCCGCAATGCTCGGCCAACCGGTGTCGATGCTGATCCCCGAGGTCGTCGGATTCAAGCTGCACGGAAAGCTCCCGCCGGGCGCGACCGCGACCGATCTCGTGCTTACCGTGACCGAGATGCTGCGCAAGAAGAAAGTCGTTGGAAAATTTGTGGAGTTTTATGGCGTGGGTCTGTCGAGTCTCTCGCTAGCAGATCGCGCGACCATCGGCAACATGGCGCCTGAGTACGGCGCGACGATGGGCTTCTTCCCGATCGATGCGGAGACGATCAAGTATCTGCGCTTCACCGGTCGGGATGAGGCCCAGGTACAGCTCGTCGAGACGTACTGCAAGGCCCAGGGACTCTTCCGCACCGACGATACGCCCGATCCGGTGTTCAGCGACACGATCGAACTGAACCTCGGGACGGTGGAGCCGAGCCTGGCGGGACCGAAGCGGCCGCAGGACAGGGTACCGCTCAAACTGTCGAAGAAGATGTTCAAGGAAGCCCTCGAGGCAGATCTCGAGCGTACGGGTAGCGTGGCCGCGGTCGCCGCCGCAAAGCAGGCGATGAGCGTCGCCGCGTCGCCGCAGCTTTCGCCGACGGTTGTCGCCACCGATCCCGAGGAACAGGCCGGCGAGCATACCAGCGTTCCGGTAGAGATGAATGGCGAGAAGTTTTCCATTCGCCATGGCGCGGTCGTGATCGCGGCCATCACGAGCTGCACCAATACGTCGAATCCAAGCGTCATGCTCGCGGCCGGATTGCTCGCGCGAAACGCGGTGGACAAGGGGCTCATGAGCAAGCCGTGGGTGAAGACGAGCCTCGCCCCTGGGTCGAAAGTAGTGACCGACTACTTCAAGGCCGCCAACGTGATGGATGCGCTGCAGAAGCTGCGCTTCAACGTCGTCGGCTTCGGATGCACGACCTGCATTGGAAACTCGGGCCCGCTCCCGCGGCCGGTTGCCGAAGCAGTCGAGGCGAACAAGCTGGTGGTCGCCGCTGTCCTCTCCGGCAACCGGAATTTCGAGGGGCGGATCAACCCGCTCACGCGCTTCAACTATCTCGCATCACCGCCGCTGGTGGTCGCCTACGCGCTGGCCGGCAGGATGGACATCGACTTCGCCACCGAGCCGCTCGGCGTCGGCAAGAGCGGGCCGGTGTTTCTGCGCGACATCTGGCCCGCTCCAAAGGAAGTCGAGGACGAAATTCTGCGCTCGGTGAAGGCCGAGATGTTCAAGGCGCAGTACTCGAACGTCTTCCATGGGGATGACAACTGGCGCAGCTTGCCGGAGAAGGAAGGCGATCTCTACGCATGGGATCCGGACTCGACGTATGTGAAGAATCCTCCCTTCTTCGATGGGATGACGCTCACGCCGCCCGGAATTCGGCCGATCGCGGGCGCACGGGCGCTGGGTATGTTCGGGGATTCGATCACGACCGACCACATCTCGCCGGCGGGCTCGATCCCCGCGTCGAGTCCGGCCGGAAAGTGGCTGATCGAGCATGGCGTCACCACGGCGGACTTCAATTCCTACGGTGCGCGCCGTGGCAATCACGAGGTGATGATGCGCGGTACGTTCGCCAACATCCGCCTGCGCAACGAGCTGGCGCCCGGCACGGAGGGCGGCTGGACCGCGCGTGTTCCGGGCGAGAAAGCCGTCACGATCTACGACGCGGCGATGGAATACCAGAAGAAGGGCACTCCGCTCGTCATCATTGCCGGCAAGGAATACGGGACCGGATCGTCCCGCGACTGGGCGGCGAAGGGGACGCTGTTGCTGGGCGTTCGCGCGGTGATCGCCGAATCGTTCGAGCGGATCCACCGGTCGAATCTGGTCGGGATGGGAGTGCTGCCACTCGAGTTCGTGAACGGCGAGACGCGGCAGACACACGGGCTCACCGGATTTGAGACCTACGACATCGATGGTATGTCGGAGAGTCTGAAGCCGCGGGAGGTGCTGACAGTGCGCGCCCGCTCGAGTGACGGCAGCGAGAAACAGTTCAAGGCGGTGTCGAGGATCGATACGCCGGAGGAGATGAGCTACTACCGGCATGGAGGGATCCTGCCGTACGTGCTACGGCAGCTCGTCGGGAAGGAACGGGCTTAGCGCGACTGCGTCGCGGGGTCTTTCGGCTTCGGCTTTCTGAGCTGGAACTGCGGCATCGCTGCGCTGATTTGCTCGGACAGGTCTGTCTCCATCTTCTTCGGATCGAGCGGCTCGAGCATCGCCTTGAGCTCCGGATCATCCGCCAGCTGGAGTCCGAGCCGTGAGTAGAGACCGGCGACGAGATGCAGCGTCTTGGTGATCTCTTCCTCCATCCGGAGATTTACCTGCAGCGTCAGCTCCTCGCGCAGCTCACCGATCTTCGACTCGCGACTCTGCGTCATCAGCACGAAGATTGACAGAAAGATCGCCTCGAGCGAGACGATCGTCGTGAGCATGCCGAACGGGTACTGATCGAACTTCGGAAGCCCGGAGAACGGGAGGTTCCAGTAGATCCACGCGATGAAGATGATCACGTGGATGACGAGAAACGGTGTCGAGCTGGCGAAGCCGATCATCCGGTCCGCCA
>JANMMF010000137.1:0-3245 GCA_031372985.1 Gemmatimonadota bacterium | reverse complement strand
CGTCGTCTACGACACTGTCTTCACCAGCGCGGTCACCGACTTCCAGCGGCCGTTCACGCTTTTCTCGTCCCGGTCCGTTCCTCCCGGCACGCCGGTAATCATCACCGCTACCGCGACCGACGGAGCCGGCAACACCTCCGGCGTCGACACGCTGATAATGGCGACCGGAAACGTTCCGCCGCCGGAAGTCAGGATTCTTAGCCCGTTCTCCGGCGCCTCCGCGGTGCTCGGCAAGTCCATACTCGTGACTGTCATGGGTAAGACGGCGATCAAGGTTCTCGCCCTCGGATTCTTTACGACTGGCCCCGTGGTCGGCACCGACTCGGTCTTGTTCGCGAGCCCGATGGCCGATTCGATCACGATGCAGGACACGGTCGCCATTCCGCTCAACGCGGCGCCAGGCACCCTAACGATCACGCCGTTCCTGAGAGATTCATTGGGACAGCGGGCGGTGGGACCAAGCGTCACGATTACGGTACAATCGGCGGCCCAGATCAATTCGGTGCCCGTCGTCAACCAGTACTGCCTCGCGAGCCAGGCGTTTGACAACGCCTGCGGCCACGTCAAGCGCGTCGAGGTAACCGACACCGTTCACGTCGAAGCCGACGATCCAAGCGGCATCAGCCAGCTCGGCTACGAGGTGAGAAGCACGCCTGGCGGCCCGATCGACAACACACAGACGTTCGTATCGAACGGTCAGCTGACGTTCCAGCCGCATACGTTCACGATGAATCTGCCGTACACGACCTTCCCGACCACTGCCTACATCCAGGTGTTCGCCCAGAACTCGAACGGCGTGAGAGCATACGCGAAGCTTTCGAACGGCGCAGATCGAATCGACACCGTTCAGGTGGTTGCCGGCGTCACGCGTTCGCTGCCATTTGGCGGACAGGTCGCTGATGCGCTCTATCATGCCGGGAAGGATCGGTTGTACCTGACCAACATCACGAGAAATCGGGTGGAAGTCTTCAACCTGGCGGACTCGTCGTTCAAGGCGGCCGTCGTCGTCGGCTCGCGTCCATGGGGAATCACCGCCTGGCCGCGCGACCGCGCTGGCACGAAAGGAGATACTCTCCTCGTCGCCAACTCGGGCGGCACGCAGATCAGCTATGTCGATTTGAACGCGGGACTGAGCGGCAGCGGTGCCGAAGTCTTCCGCTACCTGTTGCCGAACATCATCGTCTACACGATCACTACAACTACGTCGGCGACGAGCGGTCTGCCGATACGGGTGCGCACCAAGTACGACTTCAGCGATCGTCCCCAGTTCATCGGTGCGACCTGCGTCGAAGCTGGTGGGGTGTGCACGGCGGTAAAGCTCGCGTACTCCACGACGCCCACGACCGGTCAGCCCGGACCCTTTGCTGACCGCAACGGTACCCTGCGCTGGGAAAATCTCACGCAAGGCATAACCGCGGCTGGCAAGTCGGATCGAAGCACCTCGCACTTCTTCTACGAGCAGGCGATCGGACAGACCGGCGCTCGCGGCGACACGCTGGAAATCGTCCGGTTCGATGCCAATGGCGTCGACTCGGCCACTATGGTGCCGTTCATCGATCCTGTGACGCTCGCGTCCACCGTAGTGAGAATCCAGGCGCTCGGCTTCCGCGACACGACCTTCGTGCGGAATTCCGGCAACTTCCGCCGCGCTGTGTTCGGTGAAGGCGGCAGCGTCATAAACAGCCGTGCGATGATGTTCGACGTCGACAGAGGATTCGATCCAACGTTCTGGTGGATCGACAGAGGTGTCTCGCCACCGCAGGACGTCACCGACTTCATAGCCAACTCATCGTCGACGATGAAGGGCGTAGCGATCAACTTCGATGGCGGCCTATCTGCGATCCGCGCGGATTCGACCTATGTTCTGAATCCGGCACTCCGGCTCCTGGGCGTGCTCGGCACCACGTTGAGCAACGCGGGACTCGATTTCCACCCGCAGAACACGGGCATCAACTCATTCCCGCTCAACACGCGGCTTGCGTTCGCCGCGTCGTCGGAGCCGCTGATCGAGATCTATGACACCAACTGCTACCTGAGGGTCGGCTCGATCCCGATCAGAGATCCAATCATCGGTCCTATCACGGCGGCGTTCCGTTCGGCCACGGGCCAGCTGGTGCTGGTCGGAGCCACGGCGCGAGGGGTCGTCATCGCGCAGCTACCGAACACGTTTACCACGAGCTGCCCGTAGTAGAGCGGATCGAGATCTGGTAATAGCAAAGAGCCCGGCCGAGTGCCGGGCTCTTTGTTTTTTGGCCTTCGTGCCGCGAGGGGTTGTATTCGCAGCGTGGGCTTGTTCTTTTTGGCTCATGTTGCGATTCACCACTGCCGGCGAGTCCCACGGACCCGCGCTCGTGTCCATTCTAGAGGGAATGGTCGCGGGACTGCCGCTGGTTGCCGCTGACGTGGATGCGGAGCTGTTCCGCCGGCAGCAGGGGTATGGCCGGGGCCGGAGGATGAAGATCGAATCCGATCACGCCGAGATCCTGTCCGGTGTGCGCGCCGGAGAAACCCTCGGCTCGCCGATCGCGTTGCTCATACAGAATCGCGACTGGAAGAGCTGGCAGGAAATCATGGATCCGGCCCCACGAGAGGGCGATCCAGGCCGCAAGCGCGCGGTCACGCGTCCGAGGCCCGGGCACGCCGACCTCTCGGGCATGCTCAAGTACGATCGCGACGATGCGCGCGATGTTCTCGAGAGGGCATCCGCCCGCGAGACGACGGCGCGCGTGGCGGCGGGAGCGGTGTGCCGGCGCTTTCTTCGCGAGTTCGACGTCACGATCGGCAGTCACGTCGTTCATCTGGGAGGCGTTGACGCCAGACGGCCGGATAAAATGCCGCCGGACCTCAACGCAACGGCGGATGCATCACCCCTCCGCACTCTGGACGCGGTTGCCGAAAAGGAAATGATCTCCCGCATCGACGCCGCGAAGGCAGAGGGCAACACGTTGGGCGGAATCGCCGAGGTGGTGTGCGATGGCGTGCCGGTCGGCCTGGGGTCGCACGTGTCGTGGGATCGAAAGCTGGATGGCAGGCTCGCCGCTGCTCTGATGTCCATTCCAGCAGTCAAGGCGGTCGAGATCGGGCTCGGTGTAGAAAGTGCGCGACGAAAGGGATCCGACGTCCACGACGAGATCGATCCCGACGAGGGAAATGTGAGAGCCGGGCGCGTGCGCCGGCGCACCAACCGCGCTGGAGGATTGGAAGGAGGTATCACCAACGGCGAGCAGCTGGTGTTACGCGTCTCC
>JANMMF010000118.1:0-16567 GCA_031372985.1 Gemmatimonadota bacterium | reverse complement strand
TCGACATTGCCCTTGAGCGCCTTGGAGACAGGGCATCCTTCCTTGGTCTCCTGCGCGATCTGATCGAACTTCTGCTTGTCGATCTTGGGAACGGTCGCCTGAACGTTGAGCTTCATCGTCGTGATGCCGAAGCCGCCGGGAACCGCCTGAATCGTGCACGCGGCGGTAGTCTCGATTTTAGTGGCAGGAGTGCCGTTCTTCTCCAGTCCTCCGCTCAAGGCCATGCTGAAGCACGCAGCTTCGGCTGCTGCGAGCAGCTCTTCGGGATTTGAGCCGGCGCCGCTCTCGAAGCGGGAGCTGAAGTTGTACTGGCCGCCGATCGCTCCGCTCTCGCCCTTGAAGCTTCCCTTTCCATTCTTGAGACCGCCTTCCCACGTTGCGGTCGCTTTTCTCGTTGGCATTCGTTTTCTCCATTGCGATTGATGACCTGATGCGGGAAAGCTAATTAATTAGATTGCCATCATGGAGAACGCTCCTGCGACGTCGAGCATTCCCCCGTCGATTGACCGTGTGCTCAAGCTGTTCCGATCGATGGCGCGGGAGGAGAAAATGCAGGCGCTCGTCCAGTACTCGAAGAAGCTCGAGCCGTTGCCGGAGCGCTTCCAGGATCTCGACCGCGGATCGTTCACCATCCCCGAGTGCATGACGCGGGTCGACATCATCCCCGAAGTGCGGGATGGAAAGATCCACTTCTACGCCGACCTCAACACGCGCGAGTCTCCGACGATCGCTGCCGTTCTCGCAATCATCTTCGCGGCAGTCAACGGGCAGCCGCCGTCGACGACTCTCGGAATTCCCCAGGATTTCGTGCGCATCCTGATGGAAAGCATTGGGCTGGGCGCGCGCGAGCCAGGCCTCAACGCGATGGTGACGAGACTCAAGCGTTACGCGCGCGACGCACAGGCCGTGTAGCCTGGAGTATCGGCCACCGGTAACTTCTTCGTCCTGACGGGACGGACTACCAACAAGGAGCAACAATGGCGGAACAGACACAGACCCTCGCTTCTCACCGCCGCTTCATTCCGGCCTTCCATTTCTTTGCCCTTCCGGTCCTCCTCATCAATGTGTTCGTCGTCGCGTACCAGTTCGCGCGAGATCCGCTACTCATTAATGGCTGGGCCGTGCTCGTGGCAATCGCCCTGGCGATCGGAATCTCCTGGTCCCGCTTCATGCCCCTTAAGGCTCAGGACCGCATTATCCGCCTCGAGGAGCGCACTCGGCTCGAGCGACTATTGCCGACCGACATGCGTGGACGCATCGGTGAGCTCACCGAAAAGCAGCTGATCGCAATACGGTTCGCTCCGGATGATGAGGTGCCCGACCTGACGCGGCGCACCCTCAACGGGGAGCTCAAATCCCCGGGGGACATCAAGCGCGCAATCCGGAGCTGGCGCGCGGACCACTTCAGAGTGTGAGCGCCGCTGACCGCTGTGCGCTGACTTACGAGACGCTCCTCGAGCTCACATCGACGGAGCACCATCGCTGGCGTGATTGGTTCGTCGAGCGTCCCAAAGCGTGGGCCGTGCCTTTCGCGACTGGACGCATGGCCACGATCGGCGGGGTCGTGACCCACATCTTCGTCGTCGAGCTCAGATACGCGCAGCGGCTGCTCGATCAGGAAGTGACGCAGTGGGAGCAGTTCCGGCAAACGTCGATCGACGATGTGTTCGAGCTCGGGGATCACGCCCGCGGCCAGCTGGTGCAATTTCTCACATCTGCGCCCGAGAGCGAGCTGGATCGCGTCCTGACCTTTCAGACGTTGACCGCCGGCACCGTCACGGCCAGCAAGCACAAGATCGCGTCGAACGTCTTCCTCCACGGCATCCGCCACTGGGGTCAGGTCGCAACCGTGCTGAGGCAGCAGGGTTTCGCCGACCAGTGGGCGCACGACATGCTGCTGACTAGTGTTAAGATGTAAGCGCCACCCCCCGGACTATCAGCGATCCCCTGATCGCTTCGCCCCACAACCCAATCAGGTCGCAGCATGGCAGACGTCACGATCGAGATTCGCAACAACGGTCCATATAGAGTTTACGGCGAGGTGAGCCTCGTCGATCACGAGGGAAATCCCGTTCCCGTCCCGGAGGGGAAGAGGAAGGTTTCTCCCGAAGGCAAAACATGGATCTCCCTCTGCCGCTGTGGCGGCTCGGTGACCAAGCCCTTCTGCGACGGCGCCCACAGTCGGATCGGATTCATCGGCGCGCAGGAAGCAGTCGAAAAGACGGAGCGCAGTCAGCCCCCGATTTGAGAAGCGGTCGGACGCTTGCGTCCGAAACCGTACACGGGCATCCAGCTGGCCGGGAATGTGCTCAATGGCGTGTGTTCGGGCGCCAATACACATTATGGTCAGCATGATTACGGTAGCTATCATCGAGGACAATCGCCTCGTGCGCGAAGGCATGACGGACATGCTCAACGAGCTTCCGGACGTGAGGGTAGTGCTCGCCGCGACGAGTCTCGAGGCGGCGATGCTGAGGGAGAAGAATCCGCGCGTCGTCCTTCTTGACGTTGGCCTGCAGGACAAGAACTCCCTGCGCGTCGCCGAGACGGTGCAGAAGGAGATGGCGGATTCCCGGGTCATCGTCATGGACCTCCTTCCGGTGCACGAGGAAATCGCCGAGTTCGTCAATGTGGGCGTCGCCGGATTCATTCTGAAGGATGCCACGTTCGAGGATTTCATTGCGACGATCCGATCGGTAGCCGACGGCGCGCGTGTGTTGCCGCCACGCATGACGGGCACGCTGTTCTCCCAGATCGCCCGCGTTGCCGTCAAGCGAGGCCAGGATTCCGCTCTCGAGGCCGTGCGCATGACGCAGCGGGAGCGCGAGGTCATCGCCCTGATAGCTGTCGGCATGAGCAACAAGGAGATCGCGACGCGCCTCAGCATCGCCACCGATACGGTCAAGAGCCACGTGCGCAACGTGATGGAGAAGCTTGCTCTTCATACCCGCCTTCAGATCGCCGCCTACGCGCACAGCCAGGAAGCCTGACAACCTGGCCGCTACCGCCGGCTAGCGCGCTTCAATAGTTAGCCCACTAATTGGCCCGCGTTCGGGCCGAGGGGGCGCATCTCACCCAAAAGGATTACCTCCATTTTCACCCGATAGGGTGATATGTGAGTGAAATGGCGTGCACTAACGTCAAAGGCATCTCCTCCATGGCGCGCAGTGTCGCGGAAGAGAATTCGCGTTCACGTGCATCCGGTCAGGAGGAGTTCGATGAAAAGCGTCACGAAAAGCGTCACCGTACGAGCGCTGGGTAAGCGCGCGCGCATCGCCAGAGTCATTGTGGCGGTCGCGTTTGCAGGACTGTTCACGGCGGCGTGTGGCGATTCCAGCGGACCTCGCACCGTCGCGACGGTCACCATCGCGCCAACCACGGCGACGCTCGCGCCAGGCGGCACGCAGCAATTCACCACGGTAATAACCGACAACGAAGGCAACGTCCTCACGGGCAACACGCCCATCTGGTCCGTCGCGGCCGGTGGCGGCACCATCACCCAGACCGGGCTGTTTACGGCGGGCACGGTGGCAGGGACTTATACGAACACCGTCGTGGTTAGGTGTAGCGGTGTATCGGCCACGGCGACGGTCATCGTGACTGCGGGGCCGCTGGCGACGATCACGGTCACACCTGACCCGGTAACACTCGCCATCAATACGACGCAGCTGTTCACCGCGGTCGGCAGAGACGCCTCCGGCAACATCATCACACCATTCGCGCCCACCTGGTCGGTCACGGCTGGTGGCGGCACAGTCCCCGTTGGCGCGACAGGACCAACGGTAACCTTCACCGCCGGTGGTGCGACCGGGACGTTCGCCAATACGGTGAGGGCAACCAGCGGTACGATCTTCGATGCGTCGACTGTGATAGTGACATCGCCTGCAGCGCCAATCGTGAATCTCGGGGCGGCATCATCCTTCGGAATCCTGGCTGGCTCGACCGTCACTTGCGCTGGCGCCCCCGGCACTGTCAACGCCGACGTGGGAATCAGCCCGGGCACCGCGATCACGGGATTCCCTCCATGTGTGGTCACCGGTACGCAGCATCTGGCCGACGCGGTCGCTGCACAGGCACAAGTCGACCTGACGGCCGCGTATAACACGCTGGCTAACCTGCCGTGTGGGACTGTGGTCGGCACCGCCAACATTGGCGGAACGACCAGGGCTGCAGGTGTCTACTGCAGTCCCAGTTCAATCCTCGTCACAGGCGATCTGACGCTGGACGGAGGAGGAGATGCGAACGCGGTCTTTGTCTTCCAAGCGGGCAGCACGGTCACCTCGGCCGGAAGCGTCATCCTCATCAATGGTGCGCAGGCCAGGAACGTATACTGGCAGGTCGGCAGTTCGGCGACACTTGGCGGGGGGCCGGCAACATGGCGGGGCAATATCCTCGCGCTAACGACCATCACGCTGAACAACAACGTAACGCTGATCGGACGCGCCTTGGCACGGAATGGTGCAGTGACGATGGGTACAGGCAATACGATCACGCTGCCGTAGCGAGGGGAATGCAGGGGCCGGACGATCGTCCGGCTCCAGCATCAGCAGAATCTGCCGGCTGCAAAGGACCGCGTCCGGCAGATTTTCCCATCATGGAACGCATACGGTCAGGAGGACGACGGATGCGACCAAGCAAATTCACAGACGACGAAATCGTGCAGGCGCTCCAGCAAGTCAAAGACGGAACGCCTGCGGTGCAGGTTTGCCGGAAGCTGGGAATCACGCAGACTACGTTTTACCGCTGGCGCGAGAAGCACGGTGGCGTATCGGTGGCTGAATCGCGGGAACTGCGAGATCTCCGGGAAGAGAATCAGCAGCTAAAGGAGATTGTAGCCGATTTTCTGCTCGACAAGCAGGCGGCATCGGGCTCCCGCGGCAGAAGATAGTACCGCTGAGTTACTAAAGCGCCTACTCTCCCATCGCCTTGAGCAAAACTCGCTTCGGGCGCTGGCCGTCCCACTCCCCATAGAACACCCGCTGCCACGGACCGAAATCGAGCTTCCCTTTCGTTACGGGAACGATGACCTCGTGTCCGATCGTGAGCGAGCGCAGATGAGCAGCCGCGTTATCTTCCCCCGTACCGCTGTTGTGGCGGTAGTCATCGGGCGACCAGGGTGCGATGCGGTTTTCCAGCCAATCCAGAATGTCCTTCCAAAGGCCCGGCTCGTGGTCGTTCACGAACACCGACGCCGAGATGTGCATGGCCGACACCAGCACCATCCCTTCATCGATTCCGGCGGCAGCCCGGCATTTCTCGACTTCGTCCGTGATATCGATGATCTCGTGCCGCTTCTTCGTGTTGAATGTGAGATAAGTGGTGTGGGTCTTCACGCGGGTTGTCTGTCGTCGAGCAAACCGGAGTGCCACGAATGCGCGGCATCGATCTCGAATCGCGCGCGCCATTCACCGAGCGTCGTCACGGTTGGATCGAATACACGAGTTTTTGGGCTGACCCTGCCTTCGACGCTAAGAGCTGTAAACCGCTCGCGGTCCACTGATTCAATCGCGCCCTTCCCGTCACGGTAGAAGACCAACCCGCTCGTAACGAGACTCGCTCCCAATCTCGACTCCATCGCCTTGAGCGAGCGGAAGAGTCCGTCAATGGAACAGCCGGACGCGCCCGCCGTCGATTGATCGACGGCAACGGTGAGGAAGCGCCCGTCCCTCCAGTCTCGCGCGGCAGTGAGGGGAGCTCCGTGGGCGTGCCACTGGGAGAGAAAGCGATCGACGTCGCGCAGGAGAAGATCGGTGGCTCCCTCGTCGAGATTCCGATCTGCGCCGAACACCCACGTTCGGGCGTTGGCGGGCAGGTCTTCGATTCGTACTACCGGCATGCGTGACTCCTCATGGGCGTTATTGTCAGAGACAATACTGGTTGGCTATGAACCAGCATTTCGTGTAGAGGGAATTCTTGAAGAACTCGAGCAGCGCAAATCCAACCTTGCTCTCCCCACTCTGTGAAGGATGCATTCCATCCTCCTCGAAATCAGCGCGGCTCCACAGAAGCCCGTCGGAGCGCGGCATCGCACCGTCCGCCCACAGGTAAGGACCCCAGACAATCAGCGGGGCCGCCTTCGTCGCGTAATTGAGACTGCCGGCTCTCGGGTGTGCGGGCAACCCCCGCATCTCGTTTATCTGGGATTCGATCGCCCACTTGACCGAAAACCCTTCCTCGTAGGCGTACGGCTCGAGGTTGAGATCACTCGTCGAATCGGCGCCCGGCGTCGCGTAGCCTGCGTATGTCCGGCTCGACAGGAAGACCAGCTCGAGATTCGGATATCGGACCCTGAGTGCCCGCAGAACCTGTCCGAGATTCGACAGAAAGATGTAGGCGTCAGCGCTGTCGGCGGGCAGCGCCGTTGTCGGCTTTGCGTCATCGAGCTTGACCCACACCACTTCGACCTGATTCTCGCTGAGTCCGAGTGGGGCGAGACGCGCCGTTTTGATCCGATCGTAGTTGGGCGATGCCGGAGAGGTCCAGCCTGGCGCGTCCTGTCCATCCACCGCGCCATTCACGATCACGAGCGAATGTTTGTTCACCGAGGGATCGGCTGCAGCTCGACCCATGAACGTCCAGGCCGAGCAGGGTGGCCCGGACGTCTTCGAGCACCACTCCTGGGTGGTGTTCGACATCCCGATCGAGATCAGCACGTATTTCCCGAACGGGCTTTCGTCGCCATTCACGTCGAGCGCCCTGATCCTGTTGCGGCGCGCGCGCGCGGCTGAGTCATGATCGGCGGGCGGCTGGTTCAGCCCGTTGGGGTAGAGACCGCCACGGTTCCTGAGATAGGAGGGGAGATCGACGAGCGGGATCCTCACGGTGTCCGTCGGCGGTCCGACTACGACGGGCTTTGGCGGAGGTGGTGGCGGAGGTGGCGGCGCGCATGAGAAGAGCGCCGCCCCGGATGCCAGAGCAACCAGAGTGCGATGTCCGGCCCGCATTACTTACTGGATTTCAGTGCTCTTTTTCTTGCGATCGAGCAGAGCCTTGCTCTTCGCTTCCCTCGCGTTTTCAGCCATCGAGCGTTCGGCTTCCATGTGCTGCTCGAGAGCCTCCCACGTCGCGGCAGTCGGCTCATTGTACGCGATCAGCACCGCGGCAAGCTCGGCATTTCTGGTGACGAGCATGTCCTTGTCGAGGGCGACGACCGCGTGCGCGCGGTCGTCTGCAAGAATCATCGTGCGTCGAGTCTTGTGCAGGACGGCCGGATACATGGGCGTGGAAGCGGTGATACTCAGATTCTCAATGGGACGGAACTGTCCATCGCGGTCCTGGAGATACCTACGATCCTGCTTGATTACAACTTTGACCGCCATGCTGCGCTCCGGTACGAATTGTCACTCTCAATCTAACTCCGGAGCGGCCCTCGTGACTCAGCCGTCGGCGTAGATGTCGTCGCGGGTGAGCGGAATGTTCGACTTGCCGTGCTCGTCGGGCTTCGCCAGTAGCGTCTGGATGACGTTGATCGCCGCGCTCCTGAACGCGCTCGCCGACGCCGCCATGTAAAGACGCCAGATACGGAAGTGGTGTTCCCCGACCAGCGCGGTCGCTTCCACGGACTTCTCCTCGAGAGAGCGAACCCAGTGGCGAAGGGTCATCGCGTAGTGCTCGCGCAGGCTCTCGATGTCCCGAAGCTCGAAGCCCGCACCTTCCGCCGCTGCGACAACGTCATCCGCCGCGGTGAGCTTGCCGTCGGGGAATACGTATGTGTCCATGAACGCATCCGTCCTCCAGAACTTCCGGAAGATTTTATCGCGCAACGACCTCGGGCGCGGCTCGCTCAGACTCACGATGCCGTGGTTCATGAACAACCCCCCAGGCTTGAGCGCGCGGAACACCGAGGTGAAATACACTGGCAGGTGAGTAAGTCCGACGTGCTCGATCATTCCGACACTCGAGATCTTGTCGTAGGCATCACCGGCGTTGAGGGTCCGATAATCACGAATTGCGACCCGGCACCTGTCACTCAGTCCAGCCGCTTCGATACGCTCCTTGGCGAGCGTTGCCTGGTTCTGGCTCAGCGTGATCCCGGTAGCGTCGACGCCGTAGTGCCGGGCGGCGTGCATGATCAAGCCGCCCCATCCGCATCCGATGTCCAGCAGACGCTCGCCAGGCTTGAGGCGAAGCTTGCGGCAGATCAGATCGAGCTTGGCCTCCTGCGCGGTATCGAGCGAGTCTTCGGCGGTACGGAAGTAGGCGCACGAATAAACCATTCTCTCGTCGAGCCACAGCTTGTAGAAGTTGTTGCCAACGTCGTAGTGGTAGTGGATCGCAGCCTCGTCGCGCACCGGAGTGTGGCGCGGACCGAGCTTCCGCGCCTGCTCGGGAAACCGGACAGTGGCGAGGTCATCCTCGGCCTGGCCTGGAAGCCCGAGAACCATTTGTACCAGTCGCGCCACGGCGAGCGGCGAACGAAGGCGGTCACCGATCGCCCACGATAGCATTGACGCCGCTTCCATGCTTCCATCGATGTCGACGTCGCCGGCAATGTACGACTCGACGATCGAGAGCTCGTTCGGCGGGAGAAGCATGCGTCGCAGCGCCGCGGGCCGATTAAGGACGAATGTGAACGGCGCTTGCGGGTTTCGTCCGCGATCGACGGCGCCGTCCCAGAATCTCACGTCGAAAGGACGCTGATGCGGCTCGCCGAACAGCGCGGTGAGCACCGCCCGACATCGCGACACTGCGCTGTCGTCCACCATGGCAGCCGAGTGCAGCTCTGCGTGTGCCGTCGACATGATCAGGAAGCTAAGGTCCATGATTCTGTCATGCAGGCATCGTGCGACGAGATGGCTGCCATCGAACCAATAACATGGTGAAACATTCAGTCCCCCGAGCGCGGTACTGGAGTCACTGTGTCGATCAATCGCCACAGATACCACGACGCGACGGTGCGATATGGCGCCCATTTCGCGCCGATCTTCTTCACTCGCTCGGGTGTTGGCAACTTCCGCAGGCGGTAGGCCCGCTGGATTCCTTTCTGGACTCCGAGGTCCAGGTCGGGCAGAACGTCCAACCGGCCCAGGCGGAACATGAGAAACATCTGGGCAGTCCAGCGTCCGATGCCCTTCACCTGCGTGAGCGCGGAAACGATCTCTTCATCCGTCAGCTCGTGAAGTGTCTCGATCGGCAGCTCACCAGACGTGACTCGGGCGCCAAGATCCTTCAGATACGCCGATTTCTGCCGTGACAACCCGACGGCGCGGAGCTGGTCGTCCGATGTGGTAGCCAGCTCCGCCGGTAGCGGCGTTCGTCCACCGTACAGCCCCTGAAAGCGACCGTGAATCGTGCCCGCCGCCTTTCCCGATAGTTGCTGAAAGACAATCGAGCGCGCGACTGCATCGAAGTGACTTCCCTGTGATGCCGGCCATCCCTTGTACGCCCCGACTTTCAGGATAACCTCTGCCATCACTGGATCGACCTTCTTCAAATGCGCGGTCGCCTTGCGACCGATCGTGCTGGAGCCGGCAGACTTCATTCTTCCCCGTCGTGGTAAAGGCTCACGTTTGAGCCTGAGTCTCAATCAGCGTCGTGGTACAGGGATGGAAAATCTATATTTGAGCCGATGGAACCGCCTCTCCCGCCGCACGCCGACATGTCACCGGCCGAGTTTCGGAAGCATGGTCACGCTGTGATCGACTGGATCGCCGACTACCTGGACAGGCCGGAGAAATGGCCGGTGCTCTCCGCCGTGCGACCGGGCGAGGTCCGCAATTCTCTGCCTCAGTCTCCGCCGCTCGAGGGCGAGCAGATGGATACGATCCTGGAAGATTTTCAGAAATGGATCGTTCCCGCAACGACGCATTGGAATCATCCGGCGTTCATGGCCTACTTCGCCAATTCATCCACCGCTGCGGGCGTGCTTGGGGAGGCGCTGACTGCCGCGCTCAACGTCAACGCGATGCTCTGGAGGACGAGTCCGGCAGCGACAGAGCTGGAACTGCTGACGCTGGACTGGCTCCGCCAAATGCTCGGATTCCCCGCGGATTTTTTCGGAGCGATCGCGGATACCGCCTCATCGAACACGCTGTACGCGCTCGCCGCCGCGAGGGAACTGCATCCGGAGCTTCGCATTCGAGAACTGGGGATGGCCGCGCGTGACGACCTGCCCCGGGTTCTCATCTACTGCTCCGAGGAAGCGCACTCCAGCATCGACAAAGCCGTGATGACGCTCGGCTTCGGCCAGAGCTCGCTCAGGAAGATTCCCACGGACGACAAACTTCGCATGGACGCGAACGCATTGGCTGATATGGTCGAGCGCGACCGAAGCGCTGGATCCATTCCGCTCGCCGTCGTCGCAACCGTCGGAACGACATCGACGACTGCGATCGACCCCGTACCGGTAATCGCCGGCATCTGCGAGCGTGAGAAGATGTGGCTGCACGTCGATGCTTCCTATGGGGGAACCGCCGCTATTCTCCCCGAGATGCGCCACGTCCTCGATGGATGCGACCGGGCTGATTCACTGGTGGTGAATCCCCACAAATGGCTGTTCACGCCGATGGATTGTTCCGTGCTCTACACACGCCGGCCGGACATGCTGAAGCGCGCGTTCCAGCACATTCCCGACTACCTCGTCGTGAGCGACGGAGAGGATGCCGTCAATCTGATGGACTATGGCGTGGCACTCGGCCGTCGTTTTCGGGCGCTCAAGCTTTGGTTCGTCATCAGACATTTTGGGGTCGAGGGACTGAGATCTCTGATCAGAGAGCACATCCGAATCGCCCGGGAACTATCGGGGTGGATCGATCGGGATACGGAGCTGGAGCGAATGGCTGACGCCGATTTCTCAACGGTTGTCTTCCGCCACCACCCTCCCGCCCTCTCCGCTGAGAGGCTGGACGAGCACAATGCGAAGATCCTGGCAGCGGTTAACGATACGCGCGAGGTCTACCTCTCTCACACCCGGGTTCGCGGGCGTTATTCGCTCCGCGTCGCGATCGGTAACATCCACACGACCGAAGCCCACGTTCGGCGCGCATTCGATCTGGTAAAGGAGGCGGCCGCCCACGCCGCGCCCTAGCCTGGCCTTGTAGCCGGAAGGAACGATCAATGCGGGGCGGTATATTATCGGGAGCTTTTCCACCCTTTTTACAACGAGTCAGGGAGATCCTTGATGAGAGCTTTATTGACCAGAGTCGCGACCGCTTTCGCCATTGCGGCCGTCGCGGCAGCCCCACTCGCGGCGCAGAATGCAGCCACGTGCGATCCCACCGCCAACACCAGGGGCGATATCGCCAAGGCCCAGTTCTCGATGACCCGCGCCATCGCCGCGTCAGATAAGGGAAATCCGACACGCGATGTGCAGGAAGTGCTCCGGCTCGTCGGCAGCGGCAACGACAACCCGACCGCGAGAAATTACCTGCGCGGAGAGGCCTACATCATTTACCTGATGCAGCCGAACGTGCCCGCGGTGGTTCCGCGCGGCACGGTGGGGCTCACCACCGACCCCGCCGGCACGATCGATCTCTACCTCGCGGCCGATTCCGCCTTCACGATGGTCGAGCGCGCCGCCCCGCAATGTGCGGCGATCGTCACCCAGTGGCGTCAGCAGAAGCCCTGGCTCAACGCGCTCAACGGAGCAATCGTCGCGCTCAACGCGGGCAAGCTCGATTCCGCCGAGCTGCTCGCGAAGCGGTCGTTGATTCTCGACCGGCGCGCGCCGTACGCGTACTCCGTACTGGGTTCCGTCGCTCAAAACCGGAAGGACTGGGCCGCCGCCAACACTTACTGGAAGCAGACGCTTGCCGCGGCGGGAACCGACACTGTGTATGCGGACGTCCGCTCGAAGACGATGTACGAGATTGCCTCAGCGGCTTCGGACAGAGCCGAGGCGGCGAGTGGCGCGGCAAAGCGCGCCGCTGCGCGCGAGGCGATCAAGCCGTGGCAGGATTACATCGCGGTCGCGAGCAATGATCTGCTCCTCGCCGATGCGATCGACAACGTGGCACGGATGTACGTGGCTGCCGGCGACAGCGCTTCGGTCCCAACCGTGTATGCGCCAATACTTGCGAATCCTGCGAAGTACGGCGAGCTGTCGCTGATCCATGCCGGGGTAATCGCGACGCGAAGCGGACACCACGGCGATGCCATCAAGCTGTTCGATGCCGCGCTCGCACAGAACCCGTACTCGCGCGATGCGATCAACAATCTCGCGGCAACATACATCCAGAACAACGAGCACTCGAAGGCATTTCCGCTGATCAACAGGCTCGTTACGCTGGATCCGAGCAATCCCGACAATCCTCTTCTTTACGCCTTTGCATATCAGGGCATGTACAAGGGGACGAAGGACAAGAAGCTCCAGAAGATCTACACGGATTCGCTCGTGTACTTCAACAACAAATCCGAGAACGCGACGGTGAAGCTTGCCGTCAACGAGTTCACTCGGCGGGCCGACGAAACGTTGCTGGGCGGGACGGTCGAAAACCGCGACAAGACTTCCAAGACGTACACCGTGAACATAGAGTTCCTGGACAAGAGCGGGAACGTAGTCGCAACCGAAACGACGACGGTGGGCCCCGTCGCTCCGAAGTCCAGCGGGACCTTCAAGATCAGATCGGCAAAGGGCGGGGTCTACGGGTACAGGTACAAACCGCTCAGCTAGTTGGAATAACTACAACTGAAGACTGGTTTCTCTTTACGAATTGCGCGGCAGCATAAGCGGATCGGTTTCAACCAACGCTCCGAGAATCCAGAACCGATTGCCATCGAACCAGAAGATCGCGACCTGCTCCATCTCACGGGCAAGATCGAGTGCCTTCTCTTGCGGCATGACGACCGCGAAGCTGCACTCGCAGTGCGATCTGTCGGGGGAACAGCAGTCAACTTTTTCAAACCGGTATTTGCTCGAGCGCAGACGTGTATCCAGCTCTTGCGTTCTCTTCTCGTTCTCAGCTGGCGACAGGTTTTTGCCCCGCGGATCGAACGCGGTCATTATCGCGAATGGCTGGCCCAATTTCGCCGCCTTCAGCGTTGCAATCACAGCTTCAGACGGAATCCTTCGCAGATCTATCTCGACGGCTGGTATCGTCGCGAACTCGAGGATAGTCTCCGGATAGCGTGGCCAGTCGGGATCTTGTTGATCGGCGGTAGCTTTCATGTGCGCTGCACATTACAAGGTTCGCACCACTCGTTGGCACGTGATTGTCGCCTCACATCTGGTACGCTCTTTGACCTGTTTCCGCACGTGAAACCAAATCAGATCTGGCCCGACCTCCTGTACATCGTCCGTCACGGAGAGTCCGCCGGCAATGTCGCTCGCGACGCGGCGCTGGAGGCGGGGCATCCAGTGATCGATATCGACATCCGGGATGTGGACGTTCCGCTGTCGAAGCTGGGCGAGCTCCAGGCAATCGCACTTGGACGCTGGCTCGGTGCGATGCCACCTGAGGAGCGGCCGAACATCGTGCTTACCTCTCCCTACCTCCGTGCGCGACACACTGCCGGTCTCCTCGTGAAGACCGCCGGCATGAGCGAAGACACGTATTCACTCATCGTCGACGAGCGATTCCGCGAGAAGGAGTTCGGGGTGCTCGACAGGCTCACCCATGTGGGGATCAAAGAGCAGTTCCCCGACCAGGCTGAATTCCGCCGCCGCCTCGGCAAATTCTACTATAGGCCCCCGGGTGGCGAGAGCTGGTCTGATGTGATCCTTCGACTGCGCAGCGCCACCGAAATGATTTCCCGCGAGTACTGCGGCCAACGGGTACTCATCGTCTGTCACGCCGTAGTAGTGCTGTGCATGCGCTACATACTCGAGCACCTGACCGAGACCGAGCTGCTGGCCATCGACAAAAAGGCGGAGCTCGCCAACTGCTCCGTCACGCTTTACGAGCACGATCCGACACTCGGCCCGCGCGGCAATCTCCGCCTCAAGCTCTTCAACTTCGTGGCGCCCCTCGAGGAGGCCGGCGCTCCGGTGACGTCGGAGCCCGACACAAGTGTCGGCGCGCGCTAGCAAGCGGTCGACCCGAAGACGAGCGCGCTAGATTCGCACGGCCCTGAGCTGACTGGTCGGTGTGGTGGGCGTGTCCCGGCGTCGTACCGTCTCGCCAACGGGAGCTTTCATCGGCAGCGTCAACAGAAAAGTCGTTCCCGCTCCCATTCTGCTCGCCACCGTAACGTCGCCGCCAAGAAGTCGTGCGAGCTTGCGCGTTACGCTGAGACCGAGGCCCGTGCCGCCGGTCTTTCTCGTCGCCGTTTGCTCTGCCTGCCAGAAAGGCTCGAAGACGTCCTCAATGTTCTCCGCCGCAATTCCGACTCCGGTATCGGCGATGCGAACCTCGAGCGTGCCGTTGTCGACAGCACAGCCAAGGCGTACCTCGCCCTTGTCCGTGAACTTGATTCCGTTGGACAGGAGATTGACGAGCATTTGTCGCAGCTTCGTGCCGTCGGTCTGTATCGCCTGATCCTCATCGAGCAGGTCCACAACAAATGTGAGCTTTTTATCTGAGGCCATTGGGTGAACCAAAGCTGCCGCGTCAGTGAGAGTGTGGTTGATCGACATCGACTCCCATCTCACCCGCTCGCGTCCGATGTCGACCCGGGCGAACGTTAGGATCTCGTCGATGAGTCCGAGCAGGTGACGCGCGCTGGCGTTGATTCTTCCGAGCTGTTGCCGCTGAAGCTCGGTGACTGGGCCAGTGATGCCGTCGGAGAGAAGCTCTTCGTAACCCATTATCGCCGTCAGCGGAGTCCGCAGCTCGTGGGACATCACCGCCAGAAAATCGGTCTTGCTGTTGTTCGCCCGTTCAGCCTCCGCGCGCGCCGTCTCCGCTTCGCTGCGCGCCCTCTCGGCGTGGGCACGGGCCTGCTGCTCCAGTGCGAGAAGATCGACGCGTTCCTTGTCGGTGTTGCGGAGGACGCGCGCGGACCACAGTACCAGCACCACGTAGATCAGAATGCTCGAGACCGCGAACAGCGAAACGCCGAATTCCGTCTCGTACACGCCGGCCGATTCTCCCGCCAGTCGCACGATGCTGAGAAGAACAGGGGCGAGGAGGGCAGCGGGGAGAAGTCTGCGGGTGAGAACTCCGGCGGCACCTTCGTCCATCAACAGAGCCGCGACACCCCTGTCTCTCACAGCGAATAGAATTCCGACACCAAGTATCAGGTGCGCAATCGCCGTCGTCAGCGCCATTCCCGACGACTGCGAGAGGGTATACATCCCCCTCACATCGAAGACGTACCCGAGGATCGCGACGAGCGCGATGAAAAGTCCGGGAGTCGCGAACATCTGCGCCCGGAAATCGTGCCTCCTCCGATCGTGCGGAATGGAGAGGAGCGCGAGCGCAAAGAGAAGAAGGCACGCCGCTGTGTTGATCGAGATTCGCCCGGGCGCGGACACCGATCCCCCGCGCAGCCTGTCGCTGAACAGAAGCAGATCGAATTCGGATGTGCCGCCCTGAAAATATTCGTAGAAACTCAGGACGGCGATCGTAGCAACGAGGGCGGCCAGAGTCTGTTGGATCGCTTCGGTAGTCGCTGTGCGATTCGGACGCACCGCCATCGTGAGCGACCCACCCGCGAGCGCGAAAGAGAGTGCAGTCAGCGGAATCATCGGAACTCCGCCCTGAGGCGACCACTCCGTGATGACGGGAGAATTCAGCGCCCAGCCCACGAGGACGAGCGCGCCCATTATCGCGACGACGGCTCCCGCAATGAATGGAACCCGCTCGAAGAAATCGATCACCGGGCTATGGCGACCCGCTAGGCTGGTTCCGGCTTGGGTGGGAGTGGACATGTTGGCGCGTCGACCGAAAAACCTATTCGCGAAACTTCGCGAGTGCAATTCTACCACGGGATCGGTTTCCGATCGCGAAAGAATCCGCCGGTCGGACCGCCCTCAGGTACAGTCGCGAGCCAAACGGGCGTCTCCGCGCCCTTGTAAAGAGATCGAGTAGCACCGCGGCCACCCATGTCGGTCTGGACCCAGCCTGGATCAACCGAATTCACCAGAATGCCCATCCCCTGGGTCTCGGCCGCCAACACTCGGGTCACCGCATTGATGGCCGCCTTCGACACCCGATACGCGATATAGCCCGGGCCCATGTCCGTCAGTGAGCCCATGCTACTGGAAAGGTTGACGATGCGACCGTAGCGGCGGCTCTTCATGACGGAGATGGCGAGCCGCGACAGAAGGAGGGGACCATAGACATTGGTCTGCATGGTATCGCGAACCGTCTGGACCTCCCGCTCGGGATCGGCATCCGCCTCCTCGACCATGATCCCCGCGTTGTTGACGAGGATGTCGAGTCTGCCGAGATCGCTGCGGATCCAGCTCATGCAGTCAGTGACACTCTCATCGTCAGCGACGTCCAATTGTCTCGCCTCGACCGGAAGCCTGGCTGCGGCCATCTCGCTCGCGGCGGCCGCGCCTTTCGCTGCATCACGAGCGCCGAGCAGGACACGAATGTCCAGCTTTGCCAGCTGACGACAGACCTCCAGGCCAATTCCCCGATTGCCGCCAGTTACGAGAGCAATTTTCTGCTCGGACATCCTTTCGCTCCATGATGAACGCGCAACTGTCTGTAGATAGTGTACTCACCATCACGAGAAATGG
>JANMMF010000112.1:0-6522 GCA_031372985.1 Gemmatimonadota bacterium | reverse complement strand
CCGGAGGTGTTGCCGGCTCCGTCGGTCGCGGTAGCGGTGATGATTACCGGCGTGCCGGGAGGAACGGACCGGGACGAGAAAAGCGTGAACGGCCGCTGGAAGTCGGTGACCGCGCTGGTGAAGACAGTGTCGTAGACGACGTTGCCGACGGCTCCGATGGCCTGCACACGAATGCTCTTCAGACCGAGATTGTCCTCCGCCTGGCTGTTGAAGGCGATTACTGTATCAGCCCGCCCTGTGATGGGGGTCAGCGTCATCGTAGGCGGGACACGGTCCATCTGCGGATCGATGGACGTCGAGTCGTTACACGCCGCGACACCAAGAGTAATCGACGCCGCAACCGCGGCCATCGTGAGGCCACGGCGCAGGACGCCAGTGAGATCTATGTGCATTCGAGTCACCTTTAGCGGGTGGCTGGTGGGATCGGATTCGACGATGCGCCTGGAATCGGCGCGCCGTCGTCGATGATGTGAGGCGTGACAAGGATGAGTAGGTCACGCTTTTCGTCGGAGGTACGCGTCTGGCCGAAGAGTCTGCCGATGATGGGCAGGTCGACCAGGAGCGGGATACCCGACTTGGACTGCGTGGTCTGCGTGACGGTCAGTCCGCCGATTACTGCGGTCTCGCCGTCGCCAACGAGGAGCTGAGTGTCGCCCGACTGCTTGCCGAAGATAAAACCAACGTCGGATGCCGCCAACTGAGCGTCCGAGTTCTCGGCGTGAAGCAGCAGCAGGATCTGACGGTTGTTCGTGATGTGCGGCGTGACGGTCAGGATGATACCTACCTGCTTCATCTGGACTGTGGCCCGCGGTACAGCGCTCGCGGTCGCGCCACCCAGATTCGCGGTATTCGCGTCCAGCACTCTGATCGGGATTTCCTGGCCGACCTGAATCGATGCCTGTCTGTTGTCGAGCGTCACGATGCTCGGCTCGGCCTGAAGATCGGCGAGACGGACTTCCTGGAGCGCGTCGAGAAAGCTCGTCAGCTGGAACTTGCCTAGTGCCGTCGAGAAGACGACGCTGAGCGCCGGGTTGATGACTCGGGCGTTGGCATTGGCGATCGCCGACAGCGCGTTGCCACCGAGCAGAATCCTGTCTCCCGAAAACGGTGTTCCGCCGCCCAGGGCGTCGGGTACTCCGTCGCCGTTGGTATCGATCGGCTGGAGCGTCGATGGATCAGGACGCTTTACCAGCTGGCTGAAGAACTGGTCCGTGCCCGTGCCAAGGTCGTACGACAGCCCGATGTCTTCGATGTTGGTTCTATTGACGAAGATGATCTTGGCCTTGATGCCGACCTGTGGCGTGCGAACGTCGAGGCTCCGAACATACTGTAGAACATCGGCGAGGCGGGAAGCCGTCTCGGTGATGATGAGCGTATTGGTGGTGCTGTCGGCCGCTACCAGTCCGCGCGCGACGCAGGTCGGTCTGGCGTTGCTGACGACGTTGCCGCTGGATGGAACCTGTGGGCAGTCCTTCTGGAGCAGCTGCTGAATCGTCGGCACGAGCATGTGCGCCCGCGCATAGTTGATCGAAATGAGCTGCGTCTGCAGTGGCTCGGACGCCTGGCGGTTCAGAATGTTGGCGTAGCTGTCGACGGTGATGATGCCGGAGATCGCATCTTCCGAGGCGGCGAGGCCCTGCCCCTGTAGGATCGCGCGGAGCGCGACGTCCCATGGCTGATTGCGGATCTCGGCGGTAACGGTGCCGGCGACTTCCTTGCCGACCACGATCGTTCTCCCGGAGAACGCCGCGAACGACGCGATGACGTCGCGAATGTCGGTGTCCTGGAACGTTACGGTGATTGGCGGCTGCTGCGACTGCTGGGCCTGCGAGAAGAGCGCGACCGGCTTGTCGTAGGTCGATCCAAGTCTCGAAGGCGCGGTCGGCGCGGGCACGGCATAGTCCTGCGCTTCAACCATCGCACCGGTCGACTCGATCTGAGATACGATCTTTGGCGTGGTCTGAACCGACGCCGGAGCCGAGGTCACCGGAGTGTGTGTCGCGTACGTCGCCTCGGCGACCGCGCGGGTGTTGACGGTACGGCTGGGCGGAGGCGTCGGAGCGGCGGCATAGTCTGCCTTGCGGCGGCTCGACGACCAGGACGAGTAGTCCTCGGTCTTTCCACCAGTGACGGCGATGCGGACTTCGCGATCGCTGCGCTTCACGCTGTAAGGGTGCTTTGCGTCGAGCTCGATCACGACACGGACAATGTTCGGACGGAACTGTGAGTAGCGAACGTTGGTTATGCCGCCGCGCGCGACCCTGTCGTAGCTGCGGTGCGACATGTCGAGAGTGGCTCCCTTCAGATCGACTACGACCCGGGTGGGCGAGTCGAGCGTGAAGTCCTGCACATCGACAGCAGCGTTGACCCCGATCACCACTTCAGTCTTCCCGGACGACGGGACTACACTGACTGAGTGAACGGTTGCGGCCGACGAGGGCAGAAACAGGAGCGCCGCAGCTGGCAGCGCTTTCAGAAAACTCATTGACGGAGCCTCATTTTGCTCGAATCGGGAGGCTGTATCGGCAGTAGTTCCTGGCGACTGTAGCCAAACTCTTCGATCGTGAAAATCACTGCCTTCTCCTGGATGGCCGCGACGCGCATTCTGCCTATCGTCTGGCCAACCTTCACTCTGTACTGTGTCTTAGACGTGGGATCGCGCAAAACCGCAACAGAGTTCTGGCCCCTGGGATCGAACGCCACGGCGACCAGCTTGAGGTCGCTGAGCAGCGGACGCAGGTCCGACGTCGTCAGCAGCGACACAAACGGATCGCGCCGCCCGTCGCCGTCGTATTGATAGATCTCGCGGTTGATCAGCACCCTCGGCGCGGTATCCGCGGCGGTGGCAGGCACAGGCGGGGCCTTGGCCGTCCGTGTCCCGGCCGGCGGGGGCTGCGGCCTTGGTGTCGCCGTGGTGCCAGAGTTAGGTCTTGAAGCCGCCTGTGCGCTCGCCTGGGCGGACGCGCCACTCGCGAGCGCGCCGACTAGCATCAGTGCGAAGGATATTGAGCGCTTCATTTTTTCACCGCGGTGGGAACGTAGGGCGTCGTGCGCGCGACGTAGGTTTGCACCTGGAACTCGGTGTCGACCAGCGATTCACCCTTCTTCACGCGCGCTTTCGTCTGGCCTGCAACCGGGTGGAGCTTGATGGCCATCGTCACCGGCGCGATGATGCGGTTAAGCGACCCCATGTTGCTTAGGAACTGGCCCACGGGATGGTAGCCGCCGATGACGGCGAGCTTGTACCGATAAGTATCGAACTGCTCGCCTGGCAGAACCGGCATCGGCTCAACGGTGGCGAGGTCTAGTCCGACGCGGCGGGCCGCGGTCGAGATGTCCTCGAGCAGAGCCGGAACTTCATTGCTCCGCGGAACGAGCTGCCGCATCACTTTCAGGCTCTGCTCGTACTCGGTGGCCTGCGCGCGAAGCTTCTGGATGCTGCCTTGAGCGATATCCGCTTTCGCCTGCTGGTTCTTTCTGTCCAGCGAGTCGACGTGGGCCGCAACGACAGTGAGCTCCGCGGCCTTCGGCTTATATAGAAAATACCAGTAGGCGGCGAGCAGGAGCACGGCAGCGACTCCGATGCCGGCCAGCGATTGCTCGCGCTTTGTCATGTTGGCGAAGGGAGCCATTTTATTGCACCGCGGAGACGATGAGTGGAACTGTCTTGATCGCGAAGGGTGGCGGAGCTTGCGTCTCTGCTTCGAGCGTGAACTCCGTGACTTCCTTCCCTTCGGCCTGAACGAGGTCGGACCTCGAGAGCTGCACGTTCTGAATGAACGGCGACGCCTCCAGCGACTTCATGAAGCGGGTGAGGGCCTGAATGTCGACCGTATGCCCGACGAGCCTGAACCTGATGTCTTTGGCCGAGGCAAGGAGTGAATCGGCTCTCGCCCTCTTGGCCCGGTCCCTCTCCAATGCCCGCTGCCGCGGTGTCTTCGTGGCGCTGTCGCCCGAGGCAACTGCCTTCACGGTGTCAACGACGGCGACGCTGCGCGGCAGGCTGGTCTGGGTGACTTCCCTCAGCCACGTGTACTGCGGCAGCGCGTTCGATATCTCGTACATCAGGTGCGACCATAGATAGCGAGAGTCGTCGATCGACTTGATGATCGCGATCTGCTGGTAGAGCGAGTCCCGCGTTGCTTCCGCCTTCGCTTTTGCATTGAGGACTGCGCTGAACTGCGCGGAATCCTTCACCGCCTTGGTCTCACGCGCCTCGAGCATCGTCGCCCTGGCGGTCTGGCTGATGAACATCAGCGCTAGCAGAAGTCCGGACAGCCCCGCCGCGCCGATGGCGCCGAGCATGTACTTGTCGGTCATCCCCTCGGTAAGCCCGGCGAGCCACGCTGGAGGCTTGAGGTTGAATTCGAACTTCGTGGAGCTCGTGGTTTTCGCGCGACGCTTTTTCTTGCCGTCCCCGGGGAGAAGATTGATCTCGATCATAGAGTCTGTGCCTGGGGTTAGTTCTTACGGAGAGCAAGGCCGATGGAGAGCATCAGGAGTGGCGCGACCTCGTCGGTCACGAGCGACTCCAGCGCTCCCTCTCTCACCGACATCGTGGTGAGCGGGTTCGCGAGCTCTACGGGCTTCCTGAGTCTTTGCCCAAGTGCTTCGGTCAGACCTGGCGTGCGCGACCCGCCGCCGCAGGTGTAGACTGCTTTCATCTGCCCGTCGCCCTTGAGCGACGTGGACAGGAACGCGATTGCGCGCTCGAGGCCGGTTGCGATCTCCTCTGTGCGCTGAGCGATCACCGAGTCCAGCTGCGGTGAGCGGTCGTATCCTCTTATGAGTGCCTCGGCGTCTGCCGCCGAGAGCCCGTGCTCGCGCTGAAGGTCTTCGCGAAGGCGGCGGGTTCCTATTGGCAGGTCGCGCGTGAGAATCGGGACGCCGTCGTCGAGAATGTTGATGTTCGTCACTTCGTGGCCGATGTTGACGAGCCCGACGGCGCCGCTCATCGCGGCCGGATAGTTGATCTCGAATGCGTTGTGGAGCGCGAATGCGTCGACGTCCATGGAGCTCGGCGTAATGCCGGCTTCCGCAAGGATTCGAAGCTTGGCTTCCACCAGGTCCCGCTTGGCAGCGACGAGGAGAACGCTCATTTCGTCCCTTCCGTCGCCGTCGCTGTCGAGAATCTGAAAGTCGAGCTCGACCGAATCCACATCGGGCACGTGCTGCTCCGCTTCCCACCGCATCAGCTCGCGGGCCTGTGCTTCCTTGACCCGCTCGGTCTTGATGCGCTTGATGATGACGTCGCGCCCACCTACGGCCGCAACGACCGACTTCGTGTTCCCGCCCACCGCGTCGATGGTCGAGCGGATGACATCCGAGACGAGATGCGGATCCATCACCTCGCCGTCGACGATCGCGTCGTCAGGGAGCGGAGTGATCGCGACCTTGACCAGTTCTGGTGTTGACTTCGAGTGATCGACGACGGCGACCTTGACCAGGCCTGACCCGATATCGAGCCCTACGGTAGTCTTCTTGCGGCCAAAAAACGCCATCGCGGACCTGGATGAATGAAAAGAATCGAGTCTTGCTCAGGCACGCGGCGCATTCTTAACCGCCTTGAAGCGTGCGATCCTAAGAACTCTGTTTGCTTGCATTTACGTTGGGACCAAACCGCGGCACCATGCCGGAGAGGTCGGTCACCAAACGTTCGTGCCTGAACACGATTGAATTGCGGTGAAAGTAACGGTGGCCTGGCACGGTCCTAGAAAAGCTCCGACCACGCCCTCTCTGGAATCCGGTCGATAGTCATCGAACGATCGGCTCCGTTTCTGGCTCTCACCACGACTCCAATCCTCCTTGCGATTGCGGAATTGGGAGACGTGCTGCCGGCGTCCGCGACGAGCCAGTAACGAGAGGAATCGAGACGTGTCACGTAGACCACCACGGGCGCGCCGAGTCCGTCGACCGGTCGGGAAATCGTCTCGCCGACACCGATGGGAGCGTCCAGTGATGTCGGC
Source organism: Gemmatimonadota bacterium (assembly GCA_031372985.1). Classification (GTDB taxonomy): domain Bacteria; phylum Gemmatimonadota; class Gemmatimonadetes; order Gemmatimonadales; family Gemmatimonadaceae; genus UBA4720. The sequence continues at coordinate 556 of JANMMF010000112.1, read as the reverse complement.
AATGTCGTGAGCGCTATTTCGACCGCAGACTCGGCGGTGAGGAGCGCCAGCTGCCGGTCCGCTGCCGCGGCTCCCATCCGCGTCTCTTCCGTGGTGACGCTGAAGGCGCCGGCGATCAGCGCGGCGATCAACAGGATCATGAGCAATGCGGCCGGAAGCGCGAACCCGGATTGAGCCCGCGATCGCCCGGGCTCGGCAATTGAGGAAGATCCACGGCTCGCTCCATCATCTGTCACGGTGATCTGTTCCGGACCGCGATAGTCACTGTGGCCGAGTCGGAGGGGACGGTGACTCGCCCCTCCACCTTGATTCGCTGCCGGCTTTCCGCCCGTGCCGTGATGTCGATCCTGGCGACGGTCAGCGGCGATTCGTCCGTCGACAGCGGATTGCCCGACCGGTCGAAGTACTCGAAGAGGAGGCCGGTGCTGCGAGGGTCGGAGCTGTAGTCGCGGTACGGGCCCGACAAAGGCTGTATCGCGCCGCAGGTCGAAGCGCCAACGGCATTGCATCGCCGGTAACCGAGATACCAGCTGCCGTCCGATGCGTGATATAGACT
>JANMMF010000105.1:0-7671 GCA_031372985.1 Gemmatimonadota bacterium | reverse complement strand
GTCGACGAGAGGCTGGTGTTAGCCTGCGCAGGAGCGCACGCGGCGACTGCGACGAGAAGCGCGAAAAGCCGACCGGACGAGAGACTCGTCGATGCCATACATCTCTACGGAAAAGAGTCTCCGCAATGTTAACCGGAGATGGCGGGCTTGGCGACTCGGATGCTTCTATTGACTTATGATCTTCTCGAGGATGGAAACGCCGCGTGCGAGACCAGCGCGATCCATTACGAGTGGAGGAAGGATTCTTAGAGTATGTTCCCCGGCGGTCAGCACCAGAAGCCCTTCGTCCCATCCGCGCTTGACGATGTCGTTGGCGGACTCCACGACGTCTAGTCCCCAGATGAAACCCGTTCCCCGAATCGCGCGCACCTTCCCGGTACGGCGCGCGATTGCATCGAGCTGGTCTCCGAGCCATGCCCCGTTCTCACGGACGGCGGCCAACAGCGACGGGTCCGACAGCCGGTCGAGGACGTGCGCGGCGACAGCCGCGACCAAAGGACCGCCCCCGAATGTCGTACCGTGATCACCGGGTTTGATTGTCGCTCCGATTTCTTCCGATACGAGTACGGCTCCCATCGGCAGGCCACCCGCGAGGGGCTTGGCGAGGGTGAGCATGTCGGGAACGACACCTGTGTTCTCATACGCGAAGAGGTGTCCGGTGCGTCCGAGGCCGCATTGTATCTCGTCGAAAATGAGAGCGATCTCCCGTTTCGCGGTCAGCTTGCGGAGAGCCTGCAGGAAATCCGAATCGAGAACGCGAACACCTCCTTCGCCCTGAATCGGCTCGACGATCACCGCTGCGACCGTTTCCTCATCGAGAGCGGTCTCGAGGTCGGCAAGGTCCCGCTCGCAAATCGATATCCCGCCCGCCAGCGGACGGAAGGGCGCGCGATAGGAAGGACGGTCCGTTGCGGCCAGTGACGCGAAGAGCCGGCCGTGAAAGCTTCCACGAAGTGCGACTATCTCGACCTTCGCATTTGTGCCGACCTGGCGCGCCCATCGTCTCGCAAACTTGAACGCACCTTCGTTCGCCTCGGCACCCGAGTTACAGAAGAAGACTCTGGACGCAAAAGAACGATCAACCAGCTTCGTCGCCAACAGCTCGCCCGGAGATGTACGGTAAAGATTCGAGGTGTGAATGAGCCCGGTGGTGAGCGCTTCCGTGATGACCCGTGCAACCCCGGCGTCTCCGTAGCCAAGAGAGTTCACTGCGATCCCGCTGGCAAAATCGAGATACCGCTTGCCATCCGAGTCTATGAGCTCCACTCCTTCGCCCCTCACGAACTCCATCGGAGCGCGTTTGTAGGTACCGAGGATCGGATCCGTTTCCGGAGAAGCTGCCGGCATGACTTCCTCTTCGACGGGCATTGTGACTGCTGTCATGAGACGACGCCTTGAGATTGAGTGACGAACGTACCGCGCTCGCTGTCGACCATCCCTGCGAGATCGCAAATCCTGACCCGATCGACTCCGGCCATAACTGCCGCGTGAGCGGACTCGAGCTTCGCGGCCATGCCACCTGCTGCAACACCGCTCGCTATGAGGTCCCGCGCGGACTCGATGCTCAGGAACTGGACGACATCACCCTGAGCGCCTCGTACTCCTTCTACGTCCGCGATCAGCACCAGTTCTTCGGCTTTGAGCGAGACAGCAATCGCGGCGGCGGCATCGTCGCCGTTCACGTTGAGCGCGCCACCCATTCCGCTCGTCGCGTCGTACGCGACCGGGGAAATGACGGGCATGTACCCGGCGTCCATGAGAGTCCGAAGCAGCTGAACGTTGATTGCCGTCGGACGGCCGGCGAATCCGAGCGAGGCTGCATCGATCAGCTCTGCCCCGATCAGGGCATCGTCCTCGCCCGACAGGCCGATGGCCGGAATTCCCGCCGCGACGAGACCGTTCACCAGGCGCTTGTTCACCACGCCCGAGAGCACCATTCGCAGGAGGTCGAGATCGCTCTTTGATGTGACGCGTCGTCCTCCGACGAATTCGGCTTCCCTGCCCAGCGCGCGCTGCATCGACGAGATCTCGTCACCGCCTCCGTGCACGACGCAAACGCCGCCCGGCGAGTCGTTCCACGCCTGGCAAAGCGCCGCGGTAATGCGAGGATCACCTTGGGCGCGGCCCCCAATCTTCACGACGCGCATCATACCGGTAACCCCGCCTGTTCGTTCAGGCCAAGCAGCAGATTGGCGTTCTGCAACGCCTGGCCAGCTGCGCCCTTCATCAGATTGTCGATCGCTGAAATGATAATGAGGGTCGGCTGGCGCACGTTCGCGGCCTTGGTCACGCTCAATCGCACCACGTTCCGGCGAACGACGTCGCGCAGTGACGGCGGTTGGTCCACGATCTCGATGAACGGCTCTCCGCGATAAAAATCGCGCCACAGCGCGGATGTGTCGTCTGTGTACTCATTGACCGGTACGGTGATCGTCGCGAGGATGCCGCGAGCAACCGGAAGAAGATGCGGCGTGAATAGAATGTCGTTGTCTTTCCCACCGAGCTCCTTCGATACCGCCTGCATCTCCGCGAGATGTCTGTGCTCGTTTCCGACCGCGTAGGCGCGGAAATCCTCGGCCACTTCAGCAAAGAGCAGATCGGGACGCGCTGAGTATCCCGCCCCGGTCACGCCACTCGCGGCCGAGACGTTTATCGTCGCGCCGGCCACAACCCACCCGGCCTTCAGCAGTGGCGCGATTGCCAGCAGAATTGCGGTTGGATAGCAGCCGGGATTGGCCACGATGTCCGCTCCCGGGATCTTCGCCCGCATCAACTCAGTGAGACCGTAAGGCGCCTTACCCTCGCCCGTGCCGGGGCGGAAGTCGGAAGAAAGGTCGACGACCCGGGCTCCGCTCGCGCGTGCATTCCCGACCCACTGGGCCGAAGTGCCGTGGGGAAGCGCCGTGAACACGATCTCGGCGCTCTTCAACGGAGCATCTTCGGTCGCGACAAACGTGAGCTCGGCGGCGCCGATTCGCGCGCGCTGTCCGCGCTGCTCATTGGCAGACGCGAACGCGAGGTCGAGCGCCGGGTGCCGCGCGATCAGTCCGCACAGCTCGCGCCCAGCGTAGCCGCTCGCGCCAAGCACCCCGACCGGAACTTTATACATAAGGAATGCATAACATTACACTGGCTACCAGTCAATGATCTGTGCCGGCTGCTCGCGCGCCGGCCCCTCTGGTGCTAAACTCACCTTAATGGCCAATAAGCGTGAACGCCACGACACGATCCTCGAGATCATCGACTCCCGGGTTGTGAGCAGCCAGGAGGATCTGCGAAAGCTTCTCCTTCAACGGGGATGGGACGTCACCCAGGCGACCCTTTCCCGCGACCTCCGCGAGCTGCGGCTAGCCCGGGTCCCCACCCCGGAAGGCGCGAGATACGCCGTCACCGACGGGAGTATAGAAGAGAGCCGCGCCGCACTCGAGACGCTCCTGCCGCAGCTCTTTCTCCGCCTCGACGGTGTCAGTGAGATGCTGGTGCTGCGAACGGTACCGGGGGGTGCGCAACCCATTGCGGCTGCGCTGGATGGCGAGGGCTGGTCGGATATCCTCGGCACCGTCGGCGGGGACGATACCATACTTATCATCTGCCGCTCGGTTGCCGCCCGCGACCGCGTCATGCGGCGGCTCCGGTCGTTGGCAGGCGAGCCCTGATCCAGTATTGACGTGCCGGGCCAAACCGATTAAATATTCAGTAATTCTGTATACTTATTGAGGCGCCCGTGATTCGTACAATTGCCCTCGCCTACTCCGGTGGGCTCGATACTTCGATCATCGTTCCCTGGCTCAAGGAACGCTATGGCGCGCGCGTCATTTGCGTCGCGGCCGACATTGGTCAGGGCGACGAGCTGGAAGGTGTACGCGCCAAGGCGATTGCCTCCGGTGCCGACGAGTGCTACGTCGAAGACCTGCGCCAGGAATTCGTGGAGAATTTCGTCTGGCCCACCCTACGTGCCGGCGCCATTTACGGCCGGAAGTACCTCCTCGGCACATCGATGGGCCGTCCGCTCATTGCACGCCGCCAGGTAGAGATCGCGCGGCAGGTGGGTGCGGATGCCCTCGCCCACGGCTGCACCGGCAAGGGAAACGATCAGGTTCGCTTCGAGCTGACTTACGCCGCTTTTGCGCCGGACCTCCCGGTGATCGCGCCGTGGCGTGAATGGGACATCCGGAGTCGCGAAGACGCGATCGCCTACGCCGAGTCACACCGGATTCCGGTGGCGGCGACCAGAGACAAGATCTATTCGCGAGACCGCAACGTTTGGCACATCTCGCACGAGGGTGGAGTTCTCGAGAAGCCCGCGGTTGCGCCGCCCGCCGACCTCTTCATGTTGACGACCGCACCCGAGGACGCCCCCAATCAGGCCGAGGAAGTAACGATCGGCTTCAATTCCGGAACTCCGGTCTCCGTGAATGGCACTGAGCTCGATGCGGTTGACCTCTTGGTAGCACTCAATACCATCGGAGGGCGCCACGGCATCGGACGCATCGATCTGGTCGAGGACCGATTGGTCGGAATGAAGTCGCGCGGCGTATACGAAACCCCCGGTGGCACCCTACTTTACTCCGCCCACAGCGAGCTGGAACAGCTCGTGCTCGACCGGCGCACACTTGCTGCCAAGGATTTGATCGCCCCGCGCTACGCGGATCTCGTGTACGAGGGCCGCTGGTGGACGACCGAGCGCGAAGCATACGATGCTTTCGTAAACACCACTCAGGAGCGCGTTACCGGATCGGTGACCCTGCGACTGTTCAAGGGCACAGCGTCGGTCGTTGGACGCGAGAGCGAACAGGCACTATACGACGAGCGCTTCGTCACTTTTGGCGAGGACGACGTGTACCAGCAGAGCGATGCCGCTGGGTTCATCCGGCTTTATGGGTTGTCGGCTCGCGTCCGCGCGATTCGCGATCAGGAGATGGCCGCCGCCCGTCGACAGAGCGATGCAAAGTCCGACGCTCGTGAGCCGGCGACACTCGCAATCGCTTGACCGGTAACGGATTAGCCTTGTCCGACCATACTTCGCACAAGCTCTGGGGAGGAAGGTTCGCGGTTCCGACCGCGGCCGCACTCGACGCGCTCAATCGATCGATCGGGACGGATTACCGGCTTTGGCCGTTCGATATCAATCTATCCCAGGCGTGGGCAGTCGCCCTTTGGGGCGCTGGCGTCCTCACGCTCGAGGAGAGCAAGAAGATCGAGCGTGGGCTTGTTGCGGTCGGCCAAAAGCTCCTGGCGGGAGCGAATCCCCTGCCTTCCGACGAAGACGTGCATACCATGATCGATCGGATGCTGCACGAAGAGATCGGCGATGTCGCCTCGAAGCTTCATACCGGCCGTAGCCGGAACGACCAGGTCGCCACCGCTACTCGACTCTGGTCAATGGATGCGTGCTCCAAGCTCGACGCTGCCGCCCGCTCGTTACAGCAGGTAATGGTCGATCACGCGTCGACGCTCGAAGATGTTTTGATGCCGGCGTACACCCACATGCAGCGTGCCCAGCCTGTTTCGGCGGCTCATTGGATGTTGTCGCACTTCTGGCCGCTCGAACGCGATCGCTCCCGAATCGCTTCCGCTTCACGCTCGGCGGCTGTGCTGCCGCTTGGCTCCGGTGCGATTGCTGGATGCGCGTTCCCTATTTCCCGCGTGCTTCTCCAGGGAAGCCTTGGCTTCGCCTCCGTCTCACAGAACAGCATCGATGCCGTTGGTGACCGCGATTTCGTGGCTGAGCTCCTGTTCGTCGTCGCCATGATGGCGACTCACCTCTCGCGCCTCGCCGAAGACCTGATCATCTACGGATCGAGCGAGTTTGGATTCGTTCAGTTTGGGGATGCTTTCACCACGGGCTCGAGCATGATGCCGCAGAAGCGCAATCCCGATGCGCTCGAGCTCGCGCGCGGCTCTGGTGCCCGCGCCATCGGTGATCTCGCAACACTACTCGCGACCCTGAAAGGACTGCCCAGCGGCTACAACAAGGATCTTCAGGACGACAAGCGCGTATTGTTCGACGCAGTCGACACGATTCTTCTCGTTCTTCCTGCTGTGGCTGGCGCGCTCCACGAGATTCGCTTCAACGCGAAGCGCATGCGGGCTGCTCTTTCGAGCAGCATGATGGCGACCGATCTCGCCGACTACCTGGTAGAGAAGGGAGCCACGTTTCGCGATGCTCACGCTGCCATTGGATCTCTGATCCGTGAGAGCGAGCGCGACGTCTGCGAGCTGGATGCCCTGCCCATCGCATCCTTCAAATCGGCCCATCCGCTTTTCGGCGACGACGTACTCGACTGGCTCGAGCCTTCTCGCTCCGTTGCGCGGCGCGACGTGCCGGGAGGAACTGGTCCGTCAGCGGTGGCTGCTCAACTTCGCACTGCGCGTGAAGCTCTTGGGTCTGTCACAGAAGCCGCGCGGGGAAACGAGTTCGTGCTTCGCGCAATCTAGACCGACAGAAAACATTGTAAGGACGCTACTCGGCTCCGGGTAGCGTCCCTTTTTTATTCGCACTTATCAGAACAGCAAGCCGACCGTGATGGGGACGAACTGCACCACCCCGCCCTTTGCCGCATTTCGTGAGATCGTGTGGTATCTGGATTCGAAGAAGGTCGCGAACGGGCCGACAGCAAACGTGGCGCCCACTCCGGCATTGAATCCGAAGTGGTTTTGGGCTTTGGCGCCGGAGACGTCGTTCTTGATGCTGTAGAGACCACCGCCGGCAATCAGGTAAGGCTTTGCGCTGGTTCCCGGAAAGGCGAATATCAAATTGAATAGCCCTCCCATAATGCGCAGGTCGGAGGAGCTCGCACTGCCTACTGGAGCAGTACGGACCCGAAAATTGTTGTATATCCCGTCCAAGCGTACGCCCACCGGGAGTTCTGCCACTCCGATTGCCACGGCGACAATGCCATTGTAGCCCGTGTTTTGGGTGTCGCTCAGTTTGCCGACCGGAATGGCGGCGCCTCCACCTAGCCCAAGTGCGTACGTTCGCTGGCCCAGAGCCGCTCGAGACAAGGGCAGCAGGGCAAGGAGAGCAACCAGTATCAGTCGAAAGTGCCGCTTCATGATCAGAGGCCGATTGGCCGGGTCAGCGAGCGCGCAATATAAGCCGGAAGTGATTTAGTGGTAGAGCGAGGTGCGCCTGGCATTAATTATCCTTAACTATTAGGATTATTTATGCCACGCGCCTATACTGTTGCCACAGCGGCACTTGCGCTCGGGATGCCCACTAAATGGATAGACAATATCCTCTCCCATTATAAAGTCCTGGGGATACGTCAGGAGCGGCAGGGCGTCGCCAGACGCCTCAGCGTCGAGGGCCTTCTCGTACTGGCCCTTACAGCGCTCCTGATCCACGAGTTTGGATTGTCGACCGCCAGGGCGATCACTGCGGCAGAAGGAATCGTAAAAGGTGGCGGCCAATACTCCGCTCCACGTGGAGTGAGCATCCAACTGGACCTCGCGGCATTCCAATCCGGATTGCTCGAGCAACTGGAGCGGGCCGTCGAGATCGCGCCGATTCCCCGGCGCGGTCGACCGCCCAAAAACAAAACGGGGCGCCTCGACTGAGACGCCCCGCCAGATTGTGCCAGTGAAGCTGACGTGGCTAGGAAGCCTTCGTCACGTTCTCGGCAGCCGGACCCTTCTGACCCTCAACGATGTCGAACTCCACGGCGTCGC
>JANMMF010000100.1:0-5607 GCA_031372985.1 Gemmatimonadota bacterium | reverse complement strand
CTGGCCGCGGCGACAGCTGCTCGGCACGGGACAGAGCCGGCTCGCATACGCACACACGACAATGATCGAGCGGCGGGCACGCTCACGGGTCAAGTGCTGCGACTTCGCCTCGATGCGCGCATGGGTGCGTGGTATCCACATAGTGATGACGGTCCCGCCGCCGAGATGGTGGCGTTCGCCGAAACAGGGCGGTCGCTTCAAATCCCGAGCCCACTGATCCGCGTGCCGGCAGGCACGGATGTAATTGTGTCGATAACCAACTCGCTGGCGGACAGCACGCTCACGGTTCATGGCCTCGTCTCGCGTCCGGTGCCGGCTGGCGCATCCGCTGAGCCTGTGAAGATCAGGCCAGGTGAGACGCGCGAAGTGAGATTCCGACTCGACGCCCCCGGGGCGTACTACTACTGGGCGACCACCATGGGCCGCCAGTTTCTCTTCCGCACCCGGGAAGACGCGCTGCTTTCCGGCGCAATCATCGTTGACGAGCCTGGAGCACGGCCGCCAGATCGCGTGATGGTAATCGGCGAGTGGGCGGACACGGTCGCCACCGTGGGTGCCCCTTTCAGTCCCAGCCAGCGATTTCTCTTCGTCGTCAACGGTCGCGCTTGGCCGCATACTTCGCGATTGAGCCAGCGGGTCGGCGATACCGTTCGCATGCGATTGATCAATACGTCGGCGGACGTCCACCCCATGCATTTGCACGGTTTTTACTTCCGTGTCGAGAGCCGAGGCGACGGCGTTGGCGATACTTCGTACGCCGGGCCGGCTCGCGACTTTGTAGTTACCGAGCGCGTGCGACCAGGCGCCACTACATCTATATCATGGGTGCCCGAGCGGGCGGGGAATTGGCTGTTTCACTGCCATTTCACATCCCACTTCGCGCCGCGCGGGCCTCTGGGGATGCCCCGCCCGCCGTCCAGGAACGACGCGAATGCACATCACGCCGGCAATCACGCGATCGAGGGAATGAGCGGACTCGTCGTTGGCGTGCATGTGGAGCCGCGGCGCGCCGGCGACGCGGGTGTGAAGGACGCGGGCAATGCGGGCCGCCGTCGTCTGCGGCTTCTCGTGCGTCCCGGTGGAGGAACGAAGGAAGAGCCCTTCTACGCGTTCACCCTCCATGAGAGCGGCCCCGAGCCTGCGCTGGACACGACGATTCGAAGCGGCAAGCCCATCGTGCTCAAGCGCGGCGAACCCGTCTCGATCATGGTCGTGAATCGCACGCCCGTGCCGACGGCTGTTCACTGGCATGGGATCGAGCTGGACAGCTACTTCGATGGGGTCGCTGGTTTTAGCGGCAGCCGCCGCCGGTTATCACCGGTGGTCGCGCCGAAAGACTCGTTCGAAGCGCGTTTCACTCCGCCGCGCTCGGGCACATTCATCTATCACACTCACGTCGATGAGCCACGTCAGCAGCCGGCTGGCCTCTCCGGCGCGCTCCTGGTAGTCGACGCGGACCGCCCCTACGATGCGTCGACGAACATTCCGGTATTAATCACGACGCCCCGCAGCGCGGCGATGGTGCCGCGTGCCGTACTCATCAACGGGCGATTGCCGGCACCACCGGTCGAGCTCCGCGTCGGTGTCCCGCACCGTCTCCGGCTCATCAACATTACGGTTGGCCGCCCGAGCATCAGCGTACTGGTGTTGCGGGATACGTCGCTCGTGCAATGGCGCGCAGTCGCCAAGGACGGCGCCGATTTGCCCGACGGAAAAAGAGTCGTCGGCATGGCGCGCCAAATGGTCAGCATCGGCGAGACCTACGATTTCGAGATCACACCCGGGAGAACTGGAGAGATGCGACTGGAGGTTCGGACTGGAAACGGTGTATTGCTGGCGACGATGCCGCTAATTGCCAAGTAGCGCGATCAACGCTTGGTAACTCGTCTGGTCTTCTGCGAGCGCGCCACCGGTTCCACCAGCTTCCAGAACTGTTTCTCCCCAATCACCGTCACTGCGTGGCCCTTGTCGGCCAGTCGCCGGATCTCGAGCAGCTTCACCCCTCCGGCGTCGCCGGCAATCTGCTGCTTGTTGGGCCGGCCGCGCACCAGCACATCGGACGATGGTCCCGGTTTCGATTGCACGATCGCGCCCGCTTTTTTTTGCGGCGGCGATCGCTTCCTTCCGCGGGCGGCTCAGGAAACCGGTGAAGGAGAGCCGCTTTCCTTTGAGACCTGCGATCCGACCCAAGTGAGGCTTGGGCGGCCGATGGCGTAGCGCCGCAATCAACTCGCCCGCGGCCTCATAGCGCTTTCCACGCGCGCCGAGGCAGCGGTAGATGACTTCCTTCAGATGATCACTGCAGGCGAGACGGCGCACATCGCGACTGCTCATCGGGCTCGCGATGTCACCGCGCAGGAGCATCGCGGAGATCATGCCGACCTGGTAGATGTCGTCTCGTTGCTGCCAGCGGCGGACTCTCCCCCACGCGATTTCCATCGGCGCGCTGAAGGCGTTGAACGCGTCCGCCGTAACGCCACGGTGGCTGAGCTGGTGCGTCGCAATGCCGAAGTCGCCCAGCTTCAGCTGCTCGTCTTCGCAGACGAGGACGTTGAAAGGCGTGAGATCGCGATGAAGCGCCTGCCCCCGGTGCAGCACATTGAGAATGCGCAGGATTGCCGCGATCTCGCGTCGGACGAACCGCTCGGACTGCGCGCCTTTACGCGCTAGCCAGGCGCCGAGGTCTCCATGCACCGCGTACTCCATGGCGACGCAGTACCGCATCTCCTGACCCTGGGCTTCGGCGAACCGGTCGAAGATTCTGAGCGCGCGCGGCTCACGATAGAGCAGCTCGCCGAAATACGCTTCGCGGAGCCACGCCGTCAGACGGCTGGTGATCTTGATGCATACCTGTGGCGGCAGCCCGTCCTGAGGCGTGGGCGTCGCGAGGTAGACCTCGCCGAATCCTCCCTTGCCGATCAGCGTATCCAGCCGGTAGGTCCGGCCGCTCTCGGAGCTGTACGCAGTGAGTGCTGGAGTTGCCTTGGTCGTCATGGAAGGAGCAGACGTTTCACAGCGGAGCAAGTTATGATGTGCGGCGCCAGCTGGCGAGAATCGCTTCGACCGAGGGCGACGCCTCGCTGGTGTCAGGTCCCGGCTGGGCACCCGCTTCGAGAAGAAGTTTCGCCACACCCGCGTGATCGTGGCTGGTGTTGCCATTCTGTGAGCCGTGGCAGCACCAACCGAGCGGTGTAGCGCTGTAATGCGCATCCCGAATCGCGACGAGGGATCGCGCATCGCGTCGACGTACAAGCACCGCGACGGTCTCCACGGAGCCATCCCAAGCCGCGCAGTGCAGTGCCGTGCCGCTGTCGTGTCCGGGAGTTCGGGGATCGAAGCCGAGCTCGCTCATCAGCGCTACTGCCCGCGCGTCGCCATTCCACGCCGCATCGCTGATTGCCCGATGATCATCGGAGGTCATCGACTCGATAATGCCGGGATGCTCACGCAAAACCAGTCTCGCCTGCGCTTCGTCGCCGCGCCGGCACGCGAGAAGAAGGCGCTGGAGCGGAGACGCGAACTCCAGCAGCGCTCGCATCGTGTCTTCTTGCTCGAACTGCGCGGCGACGTCCAGAGGCGAGCGACTGTCACCGATCGTCCAGAAGTAGATGTGGTAGCTGCTCGGCGGCTTTTCCCCGTAGTCGCCTCGTCCGGTCCGTAAGCCGAGGAGTTTTGGGTTGGCCTGAAGCATCGTGCGTACTCTTTCGGTAAGTCCGAGGGCCGCCGCGAGAAAGATGTCCGCCGACGCTCCACGCTCGACGAGATAGCGTGCCAGGTCAAATCGACCAGCGCCGCGTTTTTGGTCGAGCATCCACTCTGCCGCCGTAGAGCGATGGTCCACGTCTCGCGCATCAATGTCCGCGCCGGCAGCGAGGAGCAGATCGACTACCGCGCGCGACCTCGCGAAGTGAAGCGGCGTTTGGCCATCCCCTCCGCGCTCGTGGACGCGCGCCGGAGCGTCGGCGATCATTCGAGCCAGAAGGTCGGGCCGATCGAGGTGTGCGGCTGCACACGCGTCAGGAATGGCGCCCGCTGCGATCAATCTCTTGGCGGAAGACGGGGTCGCGGAATGCAGCGCGTGAAATCCTCCAGCCCACCAATCGCTGCGTCGGTTCGGGTCCGCCCCGAACTCGAGTAGCACGTCGACCATCGCTGGATCGCCGCTGAAAGCTACGATGGCCGGAGAATCGAAGGCGAACAAAGGCTCGTTGATCCGTTCGCGGAGCTTCGCGTGCTTCTCGAAGAGCGCCCTCACGGCATCTGCATCGCGCCGCCCGAACGCATCGTGCATGCGCTCTTCAGGCGAAGTCATCGCCTGATCGGAACCAGCCAGAGCTTCCGGAACTCGACCTCAGATCCCTCCGACTGCAGGGCGATCCGGCCGCGATCGGCGGTCGCGTCGGTGCCGTCATTCACGAGGTCGCCGTTGACCCAGACCTTGATCGAGCGGCCGACGGCCTCGATCACCATGGAGTTCCACAGCCCGAGGGGCTTCTCGGAGTTGTCGGTAAGGTTGAGGATGCGGCGAGCCTTGCCTTCCGTGATTCCCCACGTTGCCGGCGGTCCGCGGCGGCGCTCCATGTTGGCAACGCGGATGTCTTCCACGATGCACCAGAAATCGCCGGCGTTTCCACTTTCCATCTGCACCTCGATGGAGCGCGGGAACATCCCGTAGAGCGCGCGCGGGGTCGACGCGTGCACAAGCACACCGGCGTTACCTGGCGCTCCGGGAAAACGGTATTCGATCTCCAGCTGGTAGTCGCGGAAGGTGGAGTCGGTGAGAAGATGTCCGCGTGGCTCACCAAGGCTCACGACCATTCCGTTGCGCACGACGAACGGACTGCGGAGGCGGACGTTTGAGTCCGCAGCGGGAACGTCGACGTCCCAGCCGGAGAGATCTCTACCGTTGAAGAGGCTCCGCGGCTGACCTGGTTGCTGGCCTTTCGGCGCGCAGCGAGACGTCGAGCCGAAGACCGTCGTCACGCTGAGCGCGAGGATCAAGAAGGATTTCATGAGGCGATGCGCATAATGCTAGCCTGCCGCAACGGACGCAATCCTCCATCGTCCCTCGGCAAGAAACGACGGATGTCTCTATGCCTCCACGCTGCGTCGAATGACCATCAGACGATTCTATATCGGCCGGCCGTAGGTGAGGCGGCGCCAGATCCACTCGACGGGTCCGAAGCGGTAGCGCGAGAGCCACCACGCGCTGAGTGGGATCTGCACCACTATGATCGCCGCGGCGATCACCATCGCCCGCGACGCCCCGACTCGCCACCAGAGCCCGAGCCCGAACCCATATGAGAGCACGACGCAGATGATCGAGTGCATCAGGTAATTGGTCAGCGCCATGCGGCCCACTGGCGCGAACACGCTGATGAAGCGTCGCCCGTCCACAACCAACAGGGCAATCGTTGCGGCGTATCCAAGGGCAAGCATCGGAACGCCGACGCCCTGCATCGTGACGCCGAGGAGCCCTCCTATCGAGGGCGGCAAGTAGGACGAGTGCTCGAACGCCCAGGCCGCGATCAAGTTCGCCGGCAGGCCGACACCCCAGCCAAGCATGCACCAGCGCACGAGCGTGGCGCGGTGGCTCGATGGCGAGAG
>JANMMF010000098.1:0-3722 GCA_031372985.1 Gemmatimonadota bacterium | reverse complement strand
CGCGGCAGAAAACGTAGACTAGAAGTTGAGCTAGGCGACATCACCCATACGCCGCGCCACAAAGCGCGCAAACACCGGAGAATCTTGCAATGAGCCGTTTCCCTGCCATCCCGACGCTGCTGTCGCTCGCTGCCTTGGTCGCCGTCGCGGCGTGCAGCCCCAAGGCCGACACAGCGGTCGATACGACCGCTGCCGTTACCGACGCCGCCGTCGTAGCACCGGCAGCGATATCGACGTCGACTCCCGCTGCGACTGACACCAGTGGAGCTGCAATCGTGCCGGTCAACATCAACACCGCGACGGACGCCGAGATTCTCCGCATTCCGGGCGTAGGACCGCGGATGCTTCGGGAGTTCAAGGAGTACCGCCCCTGGACGTCAAAGGAGCAGTTCCGTCGCGAGATCGGGAAATACGTTGACAAGGCCGAGGTTGCGCGCCTGGAGAAGTACATCACCTTCTAACGCAGGGCAGCGGGTAAATCCTCATGTGCAGGAATATCAAGACGTTGGCCAACTTCGAGCCGGCCGCTTCCGCGGACGAAGTGCGAGCCTCGGCGCTCCAGTTCGTCCGGAAGCTCAGTGGCGCCACACATCCGTCACGAGCCAACGAGGCAACGTTCAACCGCGCGGTGGATGAGGTGACGGCCGCCGCCGAGCGGCTTATCCAGTCCCTCGAGACCAAGGCACCGCCGCGAAACCGCGAAGAGGAGATGCGCAAGGCGCGCGAGCGCTCCCGGAAGCGCTTTGCCTAACCGCCGTTGCTGAGTTGAGACTCGGCCAGCCGCCACCGGAGACCAGGCGGCGGCATTCGTTTTGAGCCCAAAAAAAAGTCAGTTCGGTGTGTCGATTCCGCCCGACCTCGTTCGATGTGTATGTAGAGGCCCCGAATGGACAGTTCAAGGCGGCCACACCAGCTCGAACCCGAAACCAGAGGAACACGACAATGAGATTCATGGTGCTTGTAAAAGCGGACAAGGACTCGGAGGCTGGGGTCCTCCCCGACAAGAAGCTTCTCGCCGACATGGGCAAGTTCAACGAAGAGCTCGCTAAAGCCGGCGTGATGCTCGCGGGCGAAGGACTCCACCCCAGCTCGAAGGGCGCGCGCGTGAAGTTCTCGGGGAGCAAGCGGACCGTGATCGACGGACCGTTTTCCGAGACGAAGGAGCTCATCGCCGGCTATTGGCTCTTTCAGACGAAGTCTCTGGCAGAGGCGATCGAATGGGTCAAGCGCAGTCCCAATCCGTTCCCCAACAAGGAATCGGAGATCGAGATACGGCAGGTGTACGAGGCCGACGACTTCGGGCCCGAGTTCGCACCCGAGATGCGGGAATACGAAGAGCGTGTTGGCAAACAGGCGGCCGCCAACGCGAAGCGGTAGTCACACTCCGGGATTGTGATTGGTAGCCGTGACGGCTACCGATACACATCGCACCATCGACGCGGTCTGGAGGATCGAGTCGGCCAGGCTCATCGCGGGCATCACGCGGATCGTGCGCGACGTTGGCGTCGCCGAGGACCTGGCGCAGGACGCGCTGGTCGCCGCGCTGGAGCAGTGGCCCACCTCGGGTGTACCTGACAACCCCGGCGCCTGGCTCATGGCGACGGCGAAGCACCGCGCGATCGATCAGCTGCGCCGCGACACTCTGCACGAGCGCAAACAGGCGCAGATAGGCCACGAGCTGGAGGCGCAGCAGGAGATGGCCGTGCCCGATCTCGACACGGCAATCGACGATCACGTTGGCGACGACCTGCTCCGGCTCGTCTTCATCTCCTGCCATCCGGTTCTCTCCACCGAAGCGCGCGTCGCGCTCACTCTGAGGTTGCTCGGCGGTCTGACCACCGATGAGATCGCTCGGGCGTTTCTCGTCTCCGAGCCAACCATCGCGCAGCGAATCGTGAGGGCGAAGCGGAACCTCGGCGACGCGCACGTTCCGTTCGAGGTGCCGCGGGGAGCCGAGTTCGCCGCGCGCTTGTCGTCGGTGCTTCAGGTCATCTATCTCGTTTTCAACGAGGGTTATTCGGCCACCGCCGGCGACAACTGGATGCGACCGGAGCTCTGCCAGGACGCGCTCAGACTGGGTCGGATTCTGGCCGGGCTAGTGCCACGGGAGCCTGAAGTCCACGGACTGGTCGCCCTCATGGAGATTCAGGCATCTCGTTCACGCGCGCGAGTCGGGCCCTCCGGAGAGCCGGTGCTACTGCTCGACCAGGACCGTGCGCGCTGGGATCACGTTCTCGTGCGTCGCGGTCTCGCCGCGCTTCAACGCGCCGAGCAGCTTGGTGGCGCGCAGGGACCGTACGCGCTGCAGGCTGCGATTGCCGCGTGTCATGCGCGAGCGCGCACCGGTGATGAGACTGACTGGGCGCGCATCGCCGCGCTCTACGACGAGCTCGCGCGAATCACGCCATCGCCAATTGTGGAGCTGAATCGCGCGGTCGCGGTCGGCATGGCGCTCGGTCCGGCCGCGGGGCTCGAGCTCGTCGATGCGCTGACCGCCGAGCCGACGCTCAAGAGCTATCATCTGCTGCCGAGTGTGCGAGGGGATCTGCTCGCGAAGCTCGGTCGTTCCAGCGAGGCACGCGACGAATTCGAGCGCGCTGCTGGCCTCACGCGCAACGCGCGGGAGCGTGAGCTGCTTCTCGGGCGCGCGGCGGCGTGTGCGCGGAGATAGAAGCACTAAAGCCAGTGAGGGCGAGACCCCGCACCCACTGGCTTTCGACTTGAACAGTTTGCTCTAGCGCGTCGCTGCGGCCAGATCCCTCACCGAAGCTGCGAGCGCACGCACCTTCGCGGCGTCGCTGGAAGCGCCGGCGTCACCACCCAGTTGACCCGCGAGCTGGGTCAACGCTGCCTGGCGTGCGGAACCCGAAGCACTCTCGGCGCTGGCGAGCGCCTGGCGTACCGCGGATATCCTGGCCGACGAAAGACCATTCGATCGCTCCAGCTGATCGACGTAAGCACGCGCCAACGCGAACGTTGGTGGCCACACCAGCTTCGGCTGACCCTGAGTATTCAGGTAGTCGAAGTGCACCGATTTCGCCGCATCGATTTCATTCTGTGAGACGAACACGCTTGGCGTCAGCTCGACGATGTCCAGCCCGCGCGCGATCTCGGAGCTCACGATGCTGCCGTTGTACCAGTACGCGGACCACGTTCCACCGGCGGCCATTCTGGTCGAGTCGGCAGGCCCGCGATCGAAGAAGGCGATCTCCTTCGGGTTTTTTGGATCAGTCCAGTCGAAGACCGAGATTCCGCCCTGATACCACGACTGCACCATCACGTCACGCCCGGGGATCGGAATCAGGGAGCCGTTGTGCGCCACGCAGTTCTCTTGCGCGGTCTGCGGAGCCGGCAGCTTGTAGTAGTTCTGGAAGTACATCTTCCGATCGACGATCGTGAAGATCGCGTCGGCGCCCCATTCACGCCTGTCCGTGATGCGGCATTTTGCCTGTCCACCGCCGCCCCATTCATCGGAGAACAGGATCTTCGTTCCGTCGTTGTTGAAGGTTGCCGAATGCCAGTACGAGAAGTTCGAGTCTGAGACGGCAGCGATACGAACTGGATTTGCGGGATCGCGAATGTCGAGCAGGAAGCCGTAGCCCTCACAAGCCCCGCCGGCGAGTCCGATCCCCGGAAAGACCGTGATGTCGTGGCACTGTGTTGGGCCAGGACGAGGTCCCGGGCCAGCAGCCGTCTGTGGACCGACCATTCTCGCAATCAGG
>JANMMF010000087.1:0-1541 GCA_031372985.1 Gemmatimonadota bacterium | reverse complement strand
GGAGACGGCGACGGCCATCAAAATGAGTGACATGTTGCTGGACGAAGGCGTCTTTGTGACAGGGTTCGGCTTTCCGGTCGTTCCCCAGGGGCAGGCGCGTGTGCGCTGTCAGCTCAGCGCTGCCCACTCACGCGACGATCTTGACCAGGCCATCGCGGCTTTCAAGACCGTCGGGACGAAGCTAGGCATAATCTAGAGGACGCCTTAATGCAGAAGCTCAGAGCAGTCGCTGTGGCGCTCGTTGCCACATTCGTTGTTTCCGCGAGCGCGAACGCGCAGGTGCGGCGGAACTTCGACAATTCGTGGTTTTGGGGATTCAAGAGCGGGGTCAACACGTTCTCACTGCCTGGCGGCGGAAACACATCGACCGTAGACCTCGGCATCGACTGGCTCATCACTCGGTCGAAGGGCGGGCTCTACGTCTCGGGCAATCAATCGGTCTTCGAGCGCGACGTCGATGTGTTCGATCAGGCGTCGAACACCGGCGAGCGCAGAGTTCGGGTCAACGATATGCGGCGGATCACATTCGCCGGCCTTGCCTTCCCCAAGCACTTTGGCGGAATCACTCCTTACGGCGGAATCGGCTACACGATCGCCGTGCTCGGAGACGCGCGCATCTTCGTGGACAGCACCAACAGCTTCCCCAACAACGCGTTCATCGACAAGGTCGAGTCCCGCCGCAGCCGCAGCTCAATCCTCGGCATGGCGGGTATTCAGATTCAGACCAAGCGGGCGGCGATCTTCGCCCAGGAAACACTGCTCCCCAGTACCCCGAACTTCCTGTTCACGAGCGTGCTGTCGTTCTTCGAGTTCGGAGTTCGTTACAACTTCGGCAGCGCAGTCGATCGGTAGCTCAATCGATCGGGAATAGCAGCTCTTGGCGCGCCCGACGATAAGAGTGAACGGCCCCGTAAGGGGCCGTTTTTTTGTCTGGCATCTCGAGGCGGGTTGGAAGATCAACTGCAACTGATGCCTACCCCGAGAGCTTTCCCTTCGAGACGTACCGATTCCCACTGACAATCCAGCGCAGCGGCCAGTCGGCGCACCGCGTGATGCCAATCCGCGTCGTGATTTCGACCTTGTCGTCAGGCACCGGCTCGCCCTCACGAATCACGAGCGGTCGCCGCTGGAGGCTCTTCCCGCTCATCGAGCCGGTGATTCCCAGCGCGGTGCAAAGCTTCCCCGGGCCGTTGGTGAGGTCGACCTCGCTCTTCACTCGTGGCCGGCGCTTGTGCATCAGCGCGATGCCATCGAGCGGCTCCAGCGCGCGCACCAGTACGGCGCTCGGCAGTCCCTCCGCGCGCGTGACCGCGTTGAAGCACCAGTACATCCCGTAGATGAAATAGACGTACGAGATGCCGGGTGCGCCGTATAGCGCTTCTGTCCGTGCGGTGCGTCCAGCTGCCGCGTGACAGGCGAGATCATGCTCTCCCAGGTACGCTTCCGTCTCGACGATGATTCCGCTCGCGATCCCATCGTCGGTCTCGCACTCGAGGACCGTGCCGAGCATCTCGCGCGCAACAATCTCTGTCTCGCGCTCG
>JANMMF010000074.1:0-7160 GCA_031372985.1 Gemmatimonadota bacterium | reverse complement strand
GCTCCGCGCGAACAGTTTCCAGTCTATCCGCCGGGTGTCGTCGCCCTGACGATACGGACGATACTCAGTGAACTCGGCCGAGATTCCCCGGAGCCGCGACGTATGCGCGCCGGGAATTCCGCCTCGCACGGCCGATCGAGCGGGCCAATGGATTCCGCGCACCGCGTCGAGCAGCGCCGCGTATTCGTCGTGCCCGTCATTTGCGCTCGCCGTCATCGCCCCTCCCCCACTCTGCCGTCGTTACAGCTTGATGTCGCTCTTCGGCGGCTTCACTTCTTCGAGAAGGCGATCGATGATCTGCTCGGCGCTGATCCCCTTTGCTTCCGCGGCAAAGTTTGGAAGAACGCGATGCCGGAGAACCGGACGCGCGACGCGCAGAATATCGGCCGGAGAAACCGCGAAGCGGCCTGCGAGCAGAGCGTGGGCCTTGGCGCCGAGTATCAACGCCTGGCCAGCGCGAGGGCCCGCTCCCCAACGGACGTATTTCTTTATCATCTCGCCCGCATCCGATTCGGTCGGACGCGTCGCCCGCACCAGCTGCGCGGCGAAGCGGAGCGCGGGCTCGGCTGCGGGAATGTCGCGGACCATCCGCTGGAGCGCGCGAGTTTCTTCGCCGTTAATCACCGGCGCGAGCGGTTCGGGATCGGCACCCGTTGTCGCGCGCAGTATTCCCACCTCCGCGTTCTCGTCTGGATAACCGATACGAACGTCGAACAGGAATCGATCGAGCTGCGCTTCAGGGAGCGGATAGGTCCCCTCCTGTTCGATCGGATTTTGCGTGGCTAATACAAAGAATGGATCTGGTAAATTCATTGTCTCACCGGCAGCGGTGACACGGTGCTCCTGCATCGCCTCGAGGAGCGCTGCCTGCGTGCGCGGCGGCGCCCGGTTGATCTCGTCGGCAAGCAAAATGTTGGCGAACACCGGCCCGCGCACGAATCGGAAGGAACGCGACCCGGTCGCCGTGTCCTCCTCCATGATCTCCGTGCCCGTGATGTCACTCGGCACCAGGTCTGGAGTGAACTGGATGCGCTTGAACACGAGGTCCATCGCCTCTGACACGCTGCGGATCATCAGCGTCTTGGCCAGCCCCGGAACGCCTACCAATAAGGCATGACCGCCAGCCAAGAGAGCCATGAGGATCTCCTCGATCACGGCCTCCTGCCCGACGATTCTCTTCCCCACTTCCGCGCGGAGCCGCGATGCCGCGGCGAGAAGATCCTCGCGCGACGAGCCATGCGCTTTTGCTGATACCGATTGGAGAGCCATTGAAACCCGGATTGCGGGATCGCGTACAGAGGGGGAAAGCTAACCGATTGCGACGGACCTGACCGCCCCCGATATTAGTCGCCTACCCCAGCCCGAACCATGATGAAAAAATCACGTCGCGACTTCATCAAGCAGACCGGAATGGCAGCCGCGGCGATCGCCGCGACCGGCGCGCTCTCGCCGTCCAGGTCGTTTGCGGGTCTCGCTGGATCGAGACCGGTCGAAATGCCGCCGGACGACACCGTCCGCGCCCTCATGATGACGGCCATCAATGCCGCCAAGTCCGCCGGCGCCAGCTACTCCGACGTCCGAATAGGCCGGTACCGGCAAAGCTTCGTGTTCACCCGCGAGCAGCAGATCGTGAATACGGTTGACACCGACAACATCGGCGCCGGCGTCCGCGCGCTCGTAGATGGAACGTGGGGATTCGGCGCGACGAAGATGCTCACCACCGACGCCGTCGCGGCCGCTGCGAGAGAAGCCGTTGCGATCGCCAAGGCGAATCGGATCGCCCGCGACCAGCCCGTCCAGCTCGCACCGGTCCAGGCGTACTCGAACGCCACCTGGAAGAGCTCGTTCAAGATCGACCCGTTCACGATTCCCATCGAGCAGCGCGCTGATCTCCTGCTCAAGGCGAACGCGGAAGCGCTCAAGGTGAAGGGCGTTCGGTTCGTGAACTCGGGATTGTTCTTCGTGAAGGAAGAGCGCAACTTCGCGTCGACCGAGGGCTCGGTGATCTCGCAAACGTTAGTGCGCGTCGCCGTTCCGTTCACGATCACCGCGGTCGCGCCCGACAACTCCGACTTCCAGACGCGCGGCAGCGTCGTACAACCCGCCGGCCGCGGTTGGGAGTACGTGCTCGAGCAGGACCTGGTCGGCAACGCAGGGAAGTGGGCGGAGCAGGCAGCTCAGAAGCTCACCGCCAAATCGGTCGACGTGGGGCGGTACGATCTGGTTCTCCATCCGACGCATCTCTGGCTCACGATCCACGAATCTATCGGCCACCCGACCGAGCTCGATCGCGCGCTGGGCTACGAGGCCAACTACGCCGGGACCAGCTTCCTCTCGCCCCCCGACAAGATCCTCGGAAAGCTCAAGTACGGCCCGGAGTTCATGAACATCCAGGGCGACCGTTCACAGGAAGGCGCGTGCGCGACCATCGGTTACGACGACGAGGGCGTCAAGCCCGAGGATTTCCTGATCGTCAAGAACGGCGTCATGAATGATTACCAGACTACTCGCGAGCAGGCGAACTGGCTGAAGTGGTGGTACGACTCACAAGGGAAGCCAACGCGGTCGCATGGTTGCTCCAACGCTGACTCATGGGGAACGGTGCAGTTCCAGCGGATGCCGAATGTGTCGCTGATGCCGGGGACCAAGGACATCGGCTGGAACGACATCATCGCCGCCACCGACAGAGGAATCGCTATCGAAGGCGACGGCTCGTTCTCGATCGATCAGCAGCGCTACAACGCCCAGTTCGGCGGACAGGTTTTCCATGAGATCAAGGGCGGCAAGATCGTCGGCCAGCTGAAGGACGTCGCGTACCAGATGCGCACTCCCGATTTCTGGAACTCGATGGACATGATCGGCGGACCTAAGAGCTACTCCATGGGCGCGTCATTCTTCGACGGTAAGGGACAGCCTGGTCAGGTGAACGCAGTCAGTCACGGCTGCGTCCCGAGCCGGTTCCGCAACATCAACGTGATCAACACCGGGAGGAAGGCATGAGCCGCTCATACTCGAGAGGGGAGCCGAAGCGGCTTCTCGAAAAAGTCGCGGCGTCGATGCCGGAAGGCGCGGTGATGTCGCGGGACATGGCGCAGGCACTGGTAGAAAAGATCGTGAAGATGTCCAAGGCCGACGAGGTCTCGGTCAACATCAACAGCGGCTACCAGGCTGACGTTCGTTTTGCGGCCAATCAGATGTCCACCTCCGGCGGCGTGGTCAACGGCCAGGTCGGAATCCAGAGCACATTCGGAAAGAAGCACGCTGTGGCGACGACCAACGACCTGTCGGACGAATCACTGCGCCGCGCGGTCGAACAATCGGAGACGCTGGCCAAACTATCCCCCGACGATCCGGAGAACATGCCCGGGCTTGGCCCGCAGACGTATGCTCCGGTCAACAGCTACTTCGACGCGACCGCCAACCTCACGCCGACCGAGCGCGCGCAGGCCGCGTTGACGGCGCTCGAACCCGCGCGCAAAGCGGGCGACCTCAAAGCAGCAGGTTTCATCATCGTCAACGCCGGCGCCAACGCGCTCGGCAACAACAAGGGGCTGTTCGCGTACAACCGCGCTACGAACGCCAACTACACGCTGACGGTGCGCACGGACGACGGTACCGGCTCGGGCTGGGCGGGCGCCGAGCATCCGGACTGGAAGCAGCTCAACTTCCCGGGACTTGCCGCGCACGCGATCAACAAGGCGCGGCTGTCGCGCAACCCGGTTGCAATCGAGCCGGGCCGCTACACGGTGATACTCGAGCCGCAGGCTGTTGGCGATCTCGTTCAATTGATGGGATTCGCTCTCGCCGCGCGCACAGCCGACGAGGGGCGAAGTGCATTCGCCAAGCAGGGCGGCGGCAACAAGATCGGCGAGAAGATAGTGGATAGCCGGGTGACGATCTTCTCCGATCCGCAGGATCCCCAGTTGCTCGGCCAACCGTACGACGGCCAGGGGCTACCGCTGGCGCGTCAGGTCTGGGTTGAGAACGGGATGCTCAAGCAGTTGTTCTACTCGCGCTTCTGGGCGCAGAAGCAGGGCAAGCAACCGACGGGTGGCCCGAACTCCATCAAGATGGTGGGCGGAACGACTTCGATGGACGACATGATCAAGTCAACTCCGCGCGGCATTCTCGTCACGCGCCTGTGGTATTTGCGAGCGGTCGATCCGCGCACGATTCTGTTCACGGGGCTCACACGGGACGGGACGTTCCTGATCGAGAACGGCAAGATCTCGAAGGCGATCAAGAACTTCCGGTTCAACGAGTCGCCGCTGTTCCTGCTCAGCAATCTCGAGGCAATTGGTCCGGCGGTTCGCATCGCCGGCACCGAGCAGGGTGGTCCGGTGGTGATGCCGGCGATCAAGGCAAAGGATTTCAACTTCACGAGCTTGTCAGACGCGGTTTAAATCACCGCATTGCCCTCGCAATAGCAGCAGACGCGAGGGGAGCCATTACGCGATAGCCGGCCTCAGTGGGATGCACTCCATCGCTACTGAGGCCGTCGCGCATCCCTCCGCGCGCGTCGGACATGGCCGAGTGATAGTCGAGGTAGACGGCGCCGTTCTTGGCAGCGTAGTCCTTCATCCACGCATTGAGCGCGATGATCTTGGGCGCCGGCTCGAGACCGGGCTTCCATGGATAGTCGTAGACCGGCAAAACTGACGACAGCACGACGCGAATCCCGTGAGCCTTGGCGATCTCCGCCATCGACCTGAGATTGTGCTCGATCATTTCGATCGTCGACGGACCGGTGTTGCCGGCGATATCGTTGGTGCCTGCGAGAATCACCACGACTTTAGGCTTGAGCGCGACGACGTCCTGATTGAATCGCACCAGCATCTGCGGCGTCGTCTGCCCTCCGATGCCGCGCCCGATGTATGGCTTGCCGGGAAACATCGTCGGGAAATGTTGGGCCCACCCGTCGGTAATCGAGTTTCCGTAGAACACGACGCGCTTCTCGTTCGGCGCGGGTGGGGCGAGCTTGGCGTTCGCGTCGCGATACCTGGCGAAATTGGCCCAGTCGTTTTCCAGAGCGTCCTGCGTCACGCGTTGCTGCCTCTCCTGTTCGAGGTTTCGATTGTCGCCGGCGCGATAATAGACGATTCGCCACTCCGCGGGGCGAATCTGGCGGAGGAGGAGTGTAATGTGCGTCATTCGGGGAGGATTGACGCGTCCGGTGCCGCCGCCCTGGCCCGTGAGTCGCTCGAGGTGATCGACCAGCACCAGATTCGGAGCGAGAACTCGCACGCGGCGATCGAGCCGCTCTATCTGCGCGCGCCTGAACTGGTTGCTCGAATACATCCTGTTCAACATTGAGTCGACCGCGGGCCTGCCCTCGGTGCGGTTGCCGAATGCATTGAGGAATGTCGCGTCGTCGGTGAAAAGCGCCGCGCGTCCGGCTGCATCGAGCATCGTTGCACTCGTCGCCGTCGAGTCAAAGCGTTCGAGCAACGTCTGCACTCCCGGCGGCCAGTCGGCTTGCGCCGCCACGAGTTGTCCGCCGCCAGGGGCAGTGAACAGAAGAGACGACACCAGTGAAACAATCAGGGGACGCAACACGTTATTCTCCATTGGCAGAGGATCGCGCAGAGATTATCAGCGGTGCCGCCACTTGGGCAAGTTTGTCGTTGACCGTAACCTGATCGACGCGCATCTTCGATGAACCTTAGCCCCCATAGAACATGTTGATCGGCCTCCTGATCGTCGTCATCGTTCTTGTCCTCTTCTTCGTCTCCATCTACAACCGGCTGGTCTCGCTGCGAGTGCGGTCCCAGAACGCCTGGTCCGACATCGACGTCCAGCTCAAACGCCGCGCCGATCTCGTCCCGAACCTGGTCTCGACGGTGAAGGGCTACGCCGCCCACGAGGCAGGGACTCTCAATGCTGTTACCCTGGCAAGGACCAGGGCAGTAGCAGCGCAGAGCGCGGGTCCGGCCGAACGCGCGCAGGTAGAGAACGAGCTGACTACTGCGTTACGTGGACTTACTGTGGCCGTGGAAGCCTACCCGCAGCTCCAGGCGTCCGGCGGCTTCCGGGATCTACAGGCACAGCTCGCTACTATAGAAGAGGCTGTGCAGAGCTCCCGGCGCTACTACAACGCGGTCGTGCGTGATCTCAACACCGCGATCTCGACTATTCCGTCGAATATGGTCGCCGGTCCGATGGGCTATCACGAGCTCGAGTTCTTCGAGGCCGCTGCGGGCGAGCGCGAGCTGCCCAAAGTCGCGTTCTAACAATCCGTAAAGCCCTCCTCCTACTCTTCGCGCTCGCGAATTCCGCGGGCGCGCAGGGCCGCTCCATCCGCATGCGCGACTTCGACGCGCTGCTCAACGTTCGGTCTGACGGCTCGCTCGATGTCACCGAGAAGCTCACGGTCGGGTTCACGGGCCAATGGAACGGGATCGACCGCGATCTCTCGCTTCAGCACAACACCGGTCAGGGACACGCGACGCGGCTCGACCTCGAGGTC
This sequence comes from Gemmatimonadota bacterium, assembly GCA_031372985.1. Taxonomy (GTDB): domain Bacteria; phylum Gemmatimonadota; class Gemmatimonadetes; order Gemmatimonadales; family Gemmatimonadaceae; genus UBA4720. The sequence goes on along the minus strand of JANMMF010000074.1, from coordinate 694 downwards.
GTCTCCATCACGGACGCGTCCGGTCAGCCGCTTCGGGTGGAGGAGAGCAGCAAGGACAACGGCTCGACACGCGGACTCCGCATCTGGATTCCCGGGGCGAACGATGCGGACCGGCAGGTCGTCATCCGTTATCGCGTAGCCAACGCGATCCGATTTTTCGCGGACAGCAGCAACGAAGGCGCGCTCGATGAGCTGTACTGGAACGTCACCGGCAACAGCTGGACGATGCCGATCGACAGAGTGCATGCTCGCGTCGTACTTCCCGACGGCGTGGTCCCCACACGCACGGCTGTGTACACCGGCGCGAGAGGATCGCTTGCGAAGGACGCGAAGATCGACAAGAACGGCAACGCAGTCGACTTCACTCTCCTGCACGGTCTCTCCCCCGGCGAAGGGATGACCATCGGCGTGGGCTGGACGCCCGGCAGTATCAGCTCGAGGCCGAGTGAGGAAGAACTGAGGGCCGCCGCCCGCGCACCGCAGGCCTACATAGGGCCGCGTGGTGAAGTGCGCGAGCCAGCGCCCGCGGTGATACAGTGGTCGCCGCTGTTGATCCCGTTCCTCGTCTTCTATCTCGTGTTCAAGGCCTGGCAGAAGCGAGGACGCGATCCGAAGGAGGGATCGGCCGCCGTGCAATACGAACCCGTCGCAGGAGCGTCCCCGGCGGAGCTCGGAACACTTGTCGATAATACGG
>JANMMF010000057.1:0-26542 GCA_031372985.1 Gemmatimonadota bacterium | reverse complement strand
AAAAAAATGTGGGGGGATCCCCACATCAGTGTTGGCCGCCGAGTTGAACGCCCTATACAATGTAGAAAGGGGGCTGAGGCGAGTCAAGGTGACCGCCCTTCGCTATGCCTGAGCTGCGATCACTCCGATCTGTCGGCCCTTATCTCCGGCGCGGTGGGAAAAAAACCGATCGTTGTCGCACTTCGTGCAGGATGAGCTCACGGTGATCCTCTGCACTCCGGTCTCGGTAGCATGCTCGGCGATGAGGGACCTGAGGTCGACGTGACCGGGTCGCGTGACCGGCTGTCCGGTGAGCTGCTCGCGCACCTCGGCGCTCACCTCGTAGCACCGCCCGCAGATCGCCGGGCCAAGGTGGATCGCGAGCTCGTCGGGGGGAAGTCCGTAGCGCGCGAGCGCGGCGAGTGCCTCGGTCGTTATCCGCGCGGCCGTGCCCCTCCACCACGAATGCAGGAGAGCCACGATCCCCGACGGGTGGGCGATGAAGACCGGAACGCAGTCAGCGACTCCTACGGCGAGCGCGATCCCCTTCTCGGCCGCGATATGTCCATCGGCCTCGCCGCCGCGGAGCCACCCCTCCCAGCCACCAGTGTGTACGAGCACGCGCGTGCCGTGAACTTGCCGAATCGAAGCGAGTCGCCGGGCCGTGTCAGCGAGATCGTGCTGTACGGCGGTCCACCTGGCCATGACCTCGTTGACCGGCTCCTCGCTCGCGAGGCTGAAGGAGCCGGCGTCACGGGTAGTAGTGAACGCGCGAATCCCCCAACTCTCGAAGTCAGTGATTACTTCCCTGGGTACTTCACTCACGGTTACTGACGTCGATCGTCGACGCGCGTGATCGCGGCGCCCAGCTTATTGAGCCGCTCATCGATGCGCTCATAGCCGCGCTCGATCTGTCCGACATTGTTGATGACGCTGGTGCCTTCGGCGCAAAGGGCGGCGAGAAGCAGCGCCATTCCAGCCCGGATGTCGGGGGACTCTAGCACCGCGCCGCGCAGGCGGGACGGCCCGTGGATCAGGGCGCGGTGCGGATCGCAGAGCACGATACGCGCGCCCATCGTCGAGAGCTTGTCCACGAAGAAGAGCCGCGACTCGAACATCTTTTCGTGCATGAGGACAAGCCCCTCGCACTGTGTGGCGGTCACGATAGCGATCGACATGGTATCGGCCGGGAATGCCGGCCAGGGTTGATCTTCCAGCTTGGGAACGTGGCCACCCATGTCGGACTGGATCTGGCGGGATTGCTTGGCCGGGACGATCAGATCGGGACCGTCCACGACGCATTCGATCCCGAGACGCGCAAACCCCATGCGGGTCGAGCGGAGGTGCTCGATGCCGGCGTTCTCGATTCGCAGCTCTGACTTTGTCACCGCGGCCAGTCCAATGAAGGACCCGACCTCGATGTGATCCGGGCCGATGGTGTGGGTGACGTCGCGCTTCGATCCGATCGATTTGCTGCCGTGGATGGTCATCGTGTTGGTGCCGACCCCTTCGATCTCCGCGCCCATGGCGATGAGAAAATGCGCGAGGTCCTGGACGTGCGGCTCGCTGGCGGCATTGCGAAGGATGGTCGTGCCTGTTGCAGCCGACGCGGCGACGAGGGCGTTCTCGGTAGCGGTGACGCTGGGCTCGTCGAGAAAGACGTCCGCGCCCTTGAACCCGTTGACCCGCATCTCTATCATCTTGCCGTGTGTGAACTCGGCGCCAAGCTGCTCGAGCGCCAGGAAGTGCGTGTCGAGTCGCCTCCGGCCGATGACGTCACCGCCGGGAGGGGGCAGCGTGACCGCTCCGCACCGGGCGAGGAGTGGCGCCGCCAGCAGTATCGAAGCGCGAATCTTGGCGCAGAGCGTTGGATTCAGATCCGCTGGGCGGAGCTCCTTGGCGTGGACGTCGAGCGCGTTCCGGCCGACCCATTCCATCGACGCACCGACGGAGCGAATCAGCTCCACCAGCGTCTCGATGTCCCGGATGCGCGGAACGTTTTCCAGATGTACCGGATTGGGCGAGAGAAGCGCCGCCGCCACGATGGGCAGCGCCGCGTTCTTGTTTCCGGAGGGTCGGATGGAGCCGCTGAGAGATCTGCCGCCCTCAACGACGAACTGTACTGCTGGCATGTTGCTCCTAAAGCCTATTCGATGGTGTTGGAGATCGTGTTGCGAAAATATATCGCAGAGAGCACTCTTTGTACCGTGCGCTAAACGGCACCGTCAAATGGCCCTACCCTTGCACACTTCGCGCGTATGATTGGATGGATGAGCGGTGGCGCCGACCTGCTGCTACAGGCTGCTCAAGTGCTGCCGGATACGATCTACACGAAGCAGGTCGTGGCGGAGCCCGGTCTGTGGCAAAAGGTCATAAGCGTCGCGAGCGGCGTCATGTCGATAAGCATTATCGTCCTCACGGTGGCGCTCGTTCCGGCGGCCTGGAACTTCAGAAAGAGCTACAAGAAAATCAGTGAGATGCTCGACAAGGTCTACGGCGACATCAACCCGCTGATGCGGCACGCCAGCGCAATCGCGGACAATGTGGACTATATCTCGACGGCGATCAGAGTGGACGTGCAGCAGGTGAGTCAGACCGTCGCCGCCGTGAATAAAAGACTACAGCAGGCAGCCGCTTCAGCGGAGGACAGGATCAAACAGCTGAACGCGCTGCTCGACGTGGTGCAGGAGGAGGCAGAGTCGGCGTTCGTGACGACCGCGTCGACCATTCGTGGCGTGCAAACGGGAATCAATCAGGCATTTGACGAGGAGGACTGGAGCGATGGGGACTACGACGAAGGCGGAACCGACGATTGGGAAAAACCGCGCCCGCGAGTCCGACCCAGAAACGGGTCCGGACGAGGAGCGTGAGCAGCAATACGACCTGCTGACTGCGGCGCTGATTGGCGCGGCGGTTGGCGCGGGAATCACTCTGCTGCTGCGGCGGGGGCCGTCGGGCAGCCGCCCGGTCGGACCTCTCGTGCGATATGCCGGCAGGGGTGCCGCGCTCGCCGGGCTGGCGGGCCTGGAAGGAGCGAAATGGGCCGGTGGGCGCGGACTCGAAGGCGCTCGCTGGGCTGGCGGGCGCGCTGCCGAGGGCGCACGGTGGGCCGGGCCCCGCGCGAAACGCGGGTTCAGAACCGCGGTCGAACGCGGTGAGGAGATGATCGATCGGATTCCGGTGGACGATGTCGTCGAGCAGGTTCGCGACTACGTTGACACCGCCCGCGATGCGATCAACGATGTCGTGAAGGACGAGCTGAACGACCTTCGGAAAGCGGTTCGCCGGCAGCGCAAGCGGATCGGGATTTAGGCGCGGCACCATGATGCGCGCTTCACCGCGCGCAGTCTCGGCCGGCGCGATTGCTCTGGCCGTGTTGCTCGCGCTAGTCCTTACTCCGGCCGTCGCTCACGCGTGGACGCCGGGCACGCACATTTTCCTCGGCGAAGCGGTCATGCGCTCCCTGTCGCTCATCCCGTCGAGCGTCGCCGGGTTGCTCGCGGCTTATCCGTACGACTTTCTCTACGGCTCGATCGCCGCCGACACCAGCATCGCGAAGAAGTACGCCGCCGCCGGCAGACACTGTCACTCCTGGAACGTCGGCCTCGAGATCCACGACAACGCTGAATCAGAGCCCCTCCGGGCATTCGGCCTCGGCTATCTCGCGCATCTGGCCGCAGATTCGGTCGCCCACAACTATTTCGTACCGCACCAGCTCACGATCACATCGTCGACGGCCGCCCTCGGTCACAGCTATTGGGAGAGCCGCTTCGACACGCACATCGGCGAGCGTTTCAGCCGCACCGCGAAGCAATTGATCCTCCGGGACCATACCCACTCGGACGAGCATCTCGATCGCATTCTGAGCCCGACGATCTTCAGCACATCGACCAATCGGAGAATCTTCAGAGGGATGGTGTACGTCGCTGACACGGAGTCGTGGCAGCGCATCTTCCACCTGGTCGAGGAGAAAAGTCGCTGGGATCTGAGCGAGCAGGAGGTCGAGACTTACATGGCCCGCGCCTTCGACTACATCATCGATCTATTGACGCGACTCGATCGCGCGGAGCCGTACAAGCTCGACCCAGCGGGTACTATCCCGCTGCGCGAAGCGAAAAGAGTCCGGCGCGCGGCGCTGCGCCGCGGAGGAGAGGAGCACGTGCACGAGCAGGCGCAGCATCACTTCGGAATGCCGCCATCCGTGCTGCACTACGCGGTGAAGCTGCCGGAGCCCCTCTACCCGCCGCGAGCCGACAACACCTGATTGACGAGCTTGGGATCGGCGCGGCCCTTCGATTTCTTCATCACGAACCCGACCAGCACGCCCTGAAGCTTCTTCTCCCCCGAGAGATATCGCTTCGCCTCCTCAGGGTGCTCGGCGAGTACTTCTTCGACCCAGGTGGCAATCGCCGATGCATCACCAACCTGAAGCAGTCCTTCGTCGGCGGCCACCTGGGCCGCCTGGTGCCCGGTTTCGACCATACGGGCAAACACGCGCTTGGCCGCGGTGTGACTGATCGTTCCGTCGCGGACCAGGTTGAGTAACTGGGCAAGATCAGCCGGCCGAACCTTGAAGTGGCCAATGCCCTCTTCGGACGTGCGCACAGCCGCCATCACTTCGCCCATCACCCAGTTGTAGGCCCCCTTGCCGTCGCCTGATGCCCGCGCGACTGCCTCGAAGTAGTCGGCCAGCGCCGGAGTCGCGGTCAGCTGCTCGACCTCGGTCAGCGAGATTCCATGAGCCTCAACGAGGCGCTTCTTCCTTGCATCCGGAAGCTCGGGAAGATCCTTGCGGGTGTCGTGGATCCACTTCTGGTCGAGGAGGAGCGGACGCAGATCCGGCTCCGGGAAATACCGGTAGTCGTGACTTCCCTCCTTCGTCCGGCTCGGACGGACGCTCTCACGCGCGCCGTCCCAGAGCAGCGTCTGCTGCTCAACTCTTCCCCCGGCATCGATCAGGCCGCACTGGCGCACGAACTCTGATTCCAGCGCCTTCTCGACCCCCGTAAAGGAGTTCATGTTCTTCACTTCGGTCTTCGTCCCGAGCTTGGTCTGGCCGTGGGGCCGCACACTGATGTTCGCGTCGACGCGAAGGCTTCCCTCCTCCATGCTGACGTCGCTGACGTCCAGATATTGGAGAATCTGCTTGAGCGTTCGGAGGTAGGCGCCGGCGTCAGAAGCGGTGCGGATGTCCGGCTCGCTCACGATCTCGATCAGTGGCACGCCCGAACGATTGAGGTCGATCGCCGTCGCACCTGGATAGCGATCGTGGATAGACTTGCCGGCGTCCTCCTCCATGTGCAGCCGTGTTATTCCAACGTGGACGTCCTTCCCATTAGAGTCCTTGCCGATGAATACGCTCCCGCCGGTGGCGAGCGGCTGATCGAACTGGCTGATCTGGTAACCCTTGGGAAGGTCGGGATAGAAGTAGTTCTTGCGGGCGAAGATGGACACCTGATCGATCTTGCAGCCGAGACCGAGCGCTGCACGCGTCGCGAGCTCGACCGCGTGCTGGTTCAGAACTGGCAATGCTCCCGGAAGGGCAAGACAAACCGGACATGTATTGACGTTGGGCGGCGCGCCGAAGTCCGCGGAGCATCCGCAGAAGGCCTTTGTCCGCGTCTTCAGCTGGACGTGCACCTCAAGGCCAACCACCATCTCGTAGCGCTCGTGACTCACTGATGCGCCTCGCGTCCGAGCCCCGCCTCGAGGGCGTAGGCGACACGGAACATCGTGTACTCGTCGAAATGCGCCGTAATGATCTGACCGCCCACCGGAAGTCGGCGCACGCGCCCGATTGGAACGGAGATAGCCGGCACACCCGCCAGGTTGGCGGTCACGGTGAAAATGTCGTTCAGGTACATCTCGTATGGATCGCTGATCGCGCCAATTGGAAACGCCGGCGTTGGCGTCGTCGGCGTGAAGATCGCTTGGACCCCGCTCGCGAAAACGGCGCGGAAGTCTTCGGCGATGAGCGTGCGCACCGCTTGCGCTTTTTTGTAGTAGGCGTCGTAGTAGCCGGCGGACAGCACGTAGGTGCCAAGAAGGATTCTTCGCGTGACCTCCCGACCGAATCCTTCCGACCGGGTCGCTTCGTACATCACCTTGAGGCCTTTGCCGGGATCGACGCGAAGCCCGTAGCGAACTCCGTCGAATCGCGCGAGGTTCGAGGAGGCCTCCGCCGGAGCGAGTATATAGTAGACCGGGATGGCCAGCGGTGAGCGCGGGAGCGAGACGTCGCGAATCGTGGCGCCCATCGAGCGAAAGCGGTCCAGCGCCCGCTCGCACAGCTCCCTCGTGCTCGGGTCGAGGGATTCCGGAAAGTATTCGGCGGGCTTGCCGATCACGACGCCCGCAAGCGTGGTCGGGCTCGGTGGAGGAGGAAGTGGAACCGGACTCCGTCCGATGCGAATCGCCTCTGTGTCCGGATTCAGCGCGTCGGGCGCCGGCTTGCCGAGGGCAGCGAGACGATAAATCGGAACCTTGTCGTCAGAGCTCGTCGAATCCATCGTGTCGAATCCCGCTACTGCCTCCAGTCCGAGCGCGGCGTCATCGACGCTTCGTCCGACGACCCCGATCTGGTCCAGCGACGAAGCGAACGCCACAAGCCCGTACCGGCTCACTCTCCCATACGTGGGCTTCAGACCAACGACTCCGCAGAATGCAGCGGGCTGGCGGACTGATCCGCCGGTTTCCGAGCCCAATGCGATTGGCGTGATGCCGGCGGCGACCGCGGCGGCGGACCCGCCCGAGGATCCTCCCGCAACGCACCTTACGTCGAACGGATTCCGCGTTGGGCCGTAGGCGCTGTTCTCGGTGGAGGACCCCATCGCGAACTCGTCCATGTTCGTCTTCGCCACAATCGTTGCGCCGTTGGCGCGGAGCCTGGAGACCACGGTCGCCTCGAACGGGCTCACGTATCCCTTGAGGATCTTCGAAGCGCAGGTGGTCGGAAGTCCAAGAGAGGCGATGTTGTCCTTGATCGCGATGGGGACTCCGGCCAGGACTCCAAGATCCGCCGCGCTGTTCACACGCGCCTGCATCTGTTCGGCTTCCTCGATGCTCGCCTTCTCGTTCGCGTAAAGGATGATGTTGAGCTCGTCAGCGCCGGCGCCGATCTCCTTCGCGCGCGCGAAAGACGCGCGGACTACGTCGGCAGCGGAGATCTTGCCCGCGCGGACGCTCGACGCGATGGCCGCCGCGCCAAGCTCGGCGAAGTTCTCGACGCTCAATCGCCGCTCTCGCTGGAATCCTCGTGGGTCGCCAACCGGGGAACGATGAAGAACCCGTCCCGCATCGCGGGCGCAAAGGATTCCAGCGTTCCCTTCATCAGCGGCGCAACGCCGACATCGGGACGAAGTGGTGTCCCGCCTTTGCCGACCGCGTATGTCGTCGGAACGCTGGCGGTATCGACCTGCGACAGGACCTCCATGTGCGCCAGAATCGCGCTCAGCTCGCGCGTCAGCTCGTCGGCGCGTGCCGCATCGATCCCAAGCCGAGCGAGATCCGCGATGTGCAGCACGTCCTCACGTGTGACAGCCATTACTCCTGACCGCGTTCGAGGGTGGTGTACGCAAGCTTGATGGTCTTTCGGCCGACCGTCTCATCGTCGAAATCGATGACGGCCTTCACCTCGCGGCCAACTCCCGAGAGCTCGGCGATCGATCCATCTCCAAACAATTTGTGCTTGACGCGCTCACCCTTCACGTAGCGCGGCTCGTCCTGGGACATTTCCGTTTCGGGGATCGCCACTTTGCGCCACGCCGGAACGTCGTGGGTGCGCCGTGCAGGGTAGGCGCCGGTGTTGAACCCGTTAGAGCTGAATCCTGTCGTGCGGACCGTGTTTCCACGCCCCATCGTGCTCACCCGCAACGTCTTCTTCGACTCGAGGTTGGCGCCGGCGATCTCCCGCAGGAATCTCGACTGTATCGATGGGAGGAGCTCGCCATTCCTCCGGCGCATCTCGGTAAACGAAAGGTAGAGCTTCTCTTCGGCGCGCGTGATCCCGACGTAGAACAGCCGTCGCTCCTCCTCCAGCTTCGGTGGATCGTCGAAAGACTGCGAGAGCGGAAATAGCCCGTCCTCCAAACCCGTCAGGAATACCACCGGGTACTCCAGTCCCTTCGCGTTATGGAGCGTCATGAGCGTGACCGCATCGGCGGAGGGGTCGAGCGCATCCGCTCCGGCAACGAGCATCGCGCGCTGGAGGAAATGATCGAGCGGGGTGAGCCCGACCTCACCGCCATCGTCGATGACGGTCTCCGCGGCCCCGTTGATCAGCGCACTGAGGTTTTCGACGCGGTCGCGTGCCGACTCCGGGCCTTCCGCCTGCAGATACTCAACGTACCTGATCTCGCCGATCAGCTCCTGAATGAGAACATCGACACTCGTATCCTTCGCGCGCTCACGGAGAGAGGAAACGATGCGGACGAAATCGGCGAGTGCCTTTCGCGCCGCCGGACGCAGAGCCTCCTGCAAATCCTCGCGCGATGCCGCCTCGAACAAGGGAACGCCAGCCTCGCGCGCCCGCGCAGCCAGCATGCCCACCGTCGTGTCTCCGATGCCCCGCTTGGGCACCGTGATCGCGCGATGAAACGCCTCGGCGTCGGAGGGATTTGCGATGAGCTTGAGATACGCCATCAGATCCCGAATCTCGCGCCGGTCGTAGAACCGGACTGAACCGACCAGACGGTACGGAACGGCTTCGCGCCTCAGCGCATCCTCGAGCGCGCGGCTCTGCGCGTTCGTGCGGTACAGAACGGCGAACTCGTTGAGCCCGCGATTCTCCCGATTTCGCCGCGCCTTTATCTCCTCGAGCACCCAATCCGCTTCATCGCGCTCGTCGAGCGCGGCGACCAGCGTGACGGGCTCTCCCGACCCGCGGGTGGCGCGAAGGGTCTTCCCCTTCCGACCAATGTTCTGAGTGATCGCCGCGTTTGCGACGTGCAGAATGTCGGGAGTCGAACGGTAGTTCTCCTCGAGCCTCACGAGCTTGGCCGAAGCAAACTCCTTCTCGAAATCGAGAATGTTCCGGATGTCGGCGCCGCGCCAGCCGTAGATCGACTGGTCGTCGTCGCCGACCACGACGACGTTCCCGTGCCCGCCAAGGAGCTTGATGAACTGGAACTGAGCGCGGTTCGTGTCCTGGTATTCGTCCACCAGGATGAATTGAAAGCGGTCGCGGTATCGAGCGAGCGTCGTCTCGTCCTTGCGGAATATCTCGACCGGAAGCACGAGCAGATCATCGAAGGTCACCGCATTCGCCGCGCGGACCGTGGGCTCCATCTTCTTGTAGACCGCAGAGGCCGCTCGGGAGACCGGGTCCATCGCCAGCGACTCGTACTCATCCGGCGGTACCAGGGCATTCTTGGCATCGGAGATGAGAGAAGCGATGACTTTGGGACTCCACTGTTTCTGCGGTATCCCCTCCCGCTCCATGATGCGCTTCACCACGCCGAGTGTGTCGTCTTCGTCGTAGATCGTGAAGCTGGAGGTCCTGCCGACATGACGCGCGGAGCTACGCAGGATGCGGGCGCCAATGGCGTGGAAGGTTCCGCTCCACATACCCTTCGGATCACTACCGAGGAGGCGCGCGATGCGATCCCTCATCTCGCCGGCGGCCTTGTTGGTGAACGTGACGGAAAGAATCCGCGTCGGGTCGATGCCGTGATGCTCGATGAGGCGCGCGATCCGGGTGGTGAGCACACGGGTCTTTCCCGACCCCGCCCCGGCGAGCACCAGCATCGGGCCCTCGAAGTGAAGCACCGCTTCCCGCTGCGCCGGGTTGAGACCGGCCAGGGGCTCGGCGCGCGCGACGGTTGTTGATTGAGACTCAGACATCATCTCACAAGATACCGTCACTCGTAGGGTGACCCAAGTGGCCGGAGCGCGGGAAGTGCAACTGAACGAGCGGGGAGCTGGAGCCCGTAAGCTGTTAGCTGATAGCCTCACTATGTCGGGACGTCACTAGCCGAAGGATAGGAATTGCCAACGCGGGGAAATGATGACTCGCTGGATGGGATCGGATCAAACACTTCAGTAAATGGGCGACCGAGCTCGAGTACCATCTGATTGTCGCGCGAGACATTAAAGCGATCAGCCTGAGTGATTGCACTTCGCTGGTCGATGACCTGTAGAGCCTGTGCCCTCCTCTGCTGAGTGACGTCCCGACGTCGTACGGCTACGAGCTACCAGCTTGTCAGCTCCCGCTCCCAGCTCGTTCAGTTGCATTTCGTAGTTGTCAGCCCAGGACCATATCGAACGTCGCCCCCTTGTCCGACGGGACGAGTATCAACTCCCCACCGTGGCTGTCCCGTACGATTCGCCGGGCAAGCGAGAGGCCGATCCCCCAGCCTTTCTCTTTTGTCGAGAAGCCCGGCTCGAAGATCTGATGGCGAATCTCTCGCGGAACTCCGGGGCCGTCGTCGGAGACGCGAACGCGCACCCGGCCCTCGGGCAGCGCCTCCGCGGAGATCTCGACTTTTCCGTCGCGGCCCGCGAGTGCATCGATCGCGTTCTTGGCGAGTGATTCCAAAGCCCACTCTATCAGCACCGGATCTCCCTTGATGAGGAGGTCGCCCTGGTGCGAGGACGTGACCGTCACTCGCTGGGCCAGCGTCGGCACCCGCGCCCTGAAGTAGGTAGCGACGTGATCGACGAGAATCCCAAGGTCGACCGCTTCCTGTCGGGGCGGGCGTCCGATGCGCTCGAACCGGTGCGCGACGCGCTTGAGCCGCTCGAGATCCGCCTCCATATGATCGAGCGCTGCCGCCGTCATCAGCTCCGGCTCGGACTCCCGCAATAGCTCGATCCAGCCGCTGATGCTCGAGAGCGGAGTCCCGAGCTGGTGCGCCGACTCGCGCGCCATGCCCGCCCAGATCTGCTCGCGATCCGCGCGACCGCGCGTGCGGAGCGCATATGCGCCGGCTAACAACACCATTCCAATGAGGATCGATTGCAGGACCGGAATCAGGATCAAACCGCGAACGAGAGGCGTGTTCCCGTAGTGAACCGCTCCCACGCCCGGCTCGACGATCGGAGCGTTCTGCCGATCGAGCTCCAGCACGTAGTCGCGCGTCTGTTTCGCGCTGACCGAGGCCGTGAACGGCAGGTTCGCCTTATCCGTCGGCCTTCCCTGCTCGTCGGTCAGAATCATCGGAACGCCGGACTCGCGAATGTGTCTCGAGAGATCGAGTAGCGCGGCGTTAGCCGCATCGGGGTTGGGATCGGTGAGACCATTGTACACGCGTGCGTACATGAGTCCGACCCGCGAAGCCTCGCGCCGCAATTCCCTGACGACTCCGCGTGTATAGATCACATACCACGTCAGGAGCGCGAGAACGCCGATCGTGATGAGCGTTACCGGAGCGAGCCGGCGCATTGGTTAAGCGAGGCGCTCGGTGCCGAGATAGGTGCTGAGCGCAGCGGGGACGAGCACGCTGCCATCCTCCTGTTGATGGTGCTCCAGAATCGAAGCGATGACGCGCGGGAACGCCAGACCCGATCCGTTCAGGGTGTGAACGAAACGAGGCTTCCCGCCTTCGGCAGGCTTGTATCGGATGTTGGCGCGGCGGGCCTGGAAGTCGGTGAAGTTGCTGCACGACGAGACCTCGAGCCACTTCCCCACTCCCGGCGCATAAACCTCCAGATCGTAGGTATGGGCGCTAGCGAATCCGGTATCGCCCGACGCCAGCCGCACCACGCGATACGGAAGCTCCAGCAACTTGAGAATCTTCTCGGCATGGCTCGTCAGAAGCTCGAGCTCCTGTGCCGAATTCTCGGGAGTCACGTACCGGACGATCTCTACCTTGTCGAACTCGTGGACACGAAGGAGGCCGCGCGTGTCCTTGCCGGCCGCGCCCGCCTCGCGCCTGAAACAGGGAGAATACGCGGCAAATCCTTTCGGCAAGTCGGACTGCGCCAGGACCTCATCGCGATAGAGATTCGTGAGCGGGACCTCCGCGGTTGGAATGAGGAAGGCGTCCTCATCCTTCAGCGCGTACATGTCGTCCTCGAACTTGGGCAGCTGGGCGGTGCCGGTCATGCTCTCCCGGTTGACGACCACGGGTACCCAGGTCTCCTCGTAGCCGTGCTCGCGGGTATGCACGTCCAGCATCAGGTTCATGAGCGACCGCACGAGACGGGCGCCCGCTCCCCGAAAAACTATGAAGCCGGAGCCGCTGATCTTGGCGCCGCGCTCGAAGTCGATCAACCCGAGTTTCGAGCCAACCTCCCAGTGCGGCTTGACTCGGGCGTCCAGGCGTGGCGATCCCCAGCTCCTTACGACGACGTTGTTTTCCTCTCCCCCGGAAGGCACCTCCTCGAGCGTGATATTCGGGAGCTCGAGCAGGATCGAAGAAAGCTGGCCCTCGGTTTCCGCGAGCTCGCGGTCGAGGCGAGTGATCTCTTCCCCAAGCGCGCGCGACTGTTGCTGCAGATCGTCGGCGGGCTCACCGCCTCGCTTCCGCTCGCCTACCTGTTGGCTGACGGCGTTACGCGCCGCCTTCCGCTCTTCGACTGCCTGAATTGTTTCCCGCCGGGATTTGTCCAGAGCGATCGCCCGATCGATGGTCGGCGAGAGCGAATCGAGAGCCCCGCGCCGGCGCAGGCCGGCGCGAAGTGCGTCGATGTTCTCGCGCACCATCCTCAGGTCGTGCACGACTCAACTCGTTGGTACGCCAGTCGCGAACGACCGGAACCCGCAGTTCGGATCGAGCCCCATTCGTAGGTGGAGAGTCCTCGAGGCGAGGTTGACGCTGTCGAGGGCGATCTTGGCGTAGATATACGGCGAAAGCGCAAACCGACAAAGTGGGAATGAGGAGGTGTTTTGCGCCGACTGCACGACTACCGTCTCACCAGGCGCCAGCACCATGGACGAATCAGTCTCGAACCCGGTCTTCGGAGCTTCGAGCACCGCCTCGAACGGAACCGGAATCTTCAGGAGTCCGACCGCGCGCGATCCGCCAATCGAGCTTACAACGAGCTTCACGGGGTTGATGACACCATTGCCGGCAGGGTCGATGTCGAACGCGACGTCGAAGTTCGCGAACCCGTCGACGCGCACCACCTGCCTCCCCGTGATCGAGAGCCCGCTCGGATAGGAAGGCGGTGTCCCGGACAAGGCGAACACGGAAAGAGTGTCCACGAACGTGGGCAGATTTGCCTTCAGACTTGTAGGGTCTGAGCAGGCATTGAGAACGACCACGGCCGACATGGTCGCGAGGAGGGCGAGGCGAGCTTTCATGCAGATGATGAGACAGATGAGGGAGCGGAGGGGTTGCTTCACGATAATACCCCGTAACTTATGACAGTTCAAGCGATTGCTCCGCTTGACTTCACTCTTTCAGCTTCCTAGCTTCGCAACTTCTTCACCCATAAATGCCCAACATCAGAGATTTCACGAGCGCGCTGCGCCAACGTCCGGGAGTTGATGCCGTTCTCGTGCTGGGAAAAGACGGACTTCTCATCGAGGGTTTTGCGGCACCCGGGCTGAACAACGAAGACCTGGCGGCGCGGGTACCGGCGCTCGTTTCTGAGGCGGAGGCCCTTGGGAAAGCAACCGTGCAAGGCCCCCTCAACACCGCGATCCTCGAGCACCAGAAAGGCTACGCAATAGTGGCGGCCCTGGCCGACGAAACTTTGTTGCTGGTGCTTCTTCGTCCATCCGCCGATCTCGGCGGATTGCTCTTCGACGTGCGCCGGTATCGCGGCAACATCGCCGCGCTGATCTGACCATGACGGACCCGACGACCAAGCTCTGCCACATTCTAGTCGCGGACGACGAGCCACACATCGGGCGCATCATCAAGATGAAGCTCGAACAGGGTCCGTTCCGGGTCAGCCTCGCGTACGACGGTCAGGAAGCGCTCGATTTGATCAACGGTGGAGATCAGGTCGACCTCGCCCTGCTCGATCTGATGATGCCGAAGTTGAGCGGCCTCGATGTGTTGAAACAAGTCCGGGCACAGGAGAGATTCCAATTGCTTCCCTGCATCATCCTCACCGCCGGAGGCGATGCGAAGCACGAACGCGACGCCCTCGCGCTGGGCGCGACGCAATTCCTCACGAAGCCGTTCAGCCCCAAAAAACTCTACGCGCTCGTCGCGCGTCTCACTGGAGCCCCTGACGAAGCGGGTATGATCGGCGAGTGAGCCGCTGGGCTGTCGTTCTCGCCGGCGGGGTCGGCTCGCGGTTCTGGCCCATCAGCACACCCGAGCGTCCCAAGCAGCTGCTGCCACTCGTGACCGACAAGCCGCTCCTGCATGATGCGGTGGATCGGTTGAGCACGATTGTGGATCCGGCCCATACGCTGATCCTCACGAACGCCAGTCTCATGAAGCCGATTCGCAAACTCCTCGGCAACATCCCGCGGGAAAACATCATCGCCGAGCCCCAGCCGGCCGGCACGGCGGCGGCGTTGACCTGGGCGGCGCTTTCGATCGCGCAACGCGATGGCGAGGACGCCACGATGCTTTGCGTGCACGCCGACTGGGCAATCGGTGACGACGCCGCGTTCAGAGAGACGCTCCTTCGCGCCGAGGCAGTGGCGATTGAAACGCATTCGCTCGTCACAGTCGGAGTCGTTCCTACACGCGCCGATCCTGGATTCGGCTACATCCAGCCTTCGGAGAGCGACACGGACCGCCCATCGCGCGTCAAGCGCTTCGTCGAGAAGCCAGATATGGCGCGCGCCGAAGAAATGCGTAGCGCAGGGTACCTCTGGAATTCGGGGATCTTCGTCTGGCGGGTGGGCGATTTCCTGAACGAGGTAGAAGAGCACACTCCGGAGCTTGCGGCGGCGCTTCGCCACGGGCGCAGCCGCGACCCGGATGCCAGCGGGTTTTTCGGCAGCGTCGTGATGCCTGTGTCGGTGGATGTTGGGGTCCTCGAGCGCACGAGCAAGGTCATGGTCGTCCCGGGAGATTTTGGCTGGGACGACATCGGCACCTGGGCGGCCCTTAGCCGTGTGCGCAGCAAGGACGAGTTCGGAAACGTTACCAGCGGGGATTCACACCTGCTGGATTGCGCCGACAACGTGGTCCATGCCGACTCCGGCATGGTCGTCATGTACGGCGTCAACGACCTGGTGGTGGTGACGCGGAATGGGGTAACGCTGGTCACGACGACTGAGCGGGCCTCGGATTTGAAGAGATTGGTGGAGTCACTCTCGGCGGGCAGTCCGGAGAAATCATGAGCACTCTTTATTTCTACGACGACGCGCGCGCCCGGCAGTTCGAGCCGTTCGCTCTGACGCGTCCGGGCTCGGAGCTACGCGCGGGTACGTCTCTGATCCGCAAGCGATGGGAACGCGCTACATCGCTGGAGAGCGCGGGATTCATCAGCTCACCCCACCTGGCGCAGTTCGAGGAAGGCAAGGCGCCCCCCGCTGTCGCATCAAAATCGGAGATTCCCGCCGGGTCGATCGTCGTCAATAGCCGCTGTGTGATCCCGCTCGATCTCACACTCGATCGTTTCGATCTCCTCATGTGCGAAGGTGCTGCCTGTGCGGTGCGACTCGCCAGATCGCTGCCGGCTTCGCAATTCGCCGACGGATCCCTCGACCTCGGCGCGATTCAGACCAGCCTCGGTGGACGCAAGATCAGCGGACGCTGGATCAACGAGGTATGGGACTTCATCGGAACCTTGCCGGAGCAATTGGCCGAGGACATTCCTCGTCGCGCGAAATCGCTCGCGGCGACCGCGCAGAGCGATGCGACGGTCGTTGGGGGCGGAGAGGTGTTCATAGAAGAAGGCGCGCGTATAGGGCCGCATGTGGTTCTCGATGCGACCGCGGGGCCCATCCTGATCCGGAAGGGCGCCGTGGTCGCCCCGTTCACGCATCTCCTCGGCCCAGTGGCTATCGGGCGCGACTCCCAGATACTGGGCGACCGGATCACCGCTTCATCCATCGGCGATCACTGCAAGGTTCGCGGTGAAATGAGCAACTCGATCGTCCTGGGCCACAGCAACAAGGGACACGAAGGATTTGTTGGTCATTCGTACCTGGGTCGCTGGGACAATCTCGGCGCGCTCACGACTACGAGCAATCTCAAGAACACGTACGGGCCTGTTCAGCTCTGGACTCCATCGGGAATACGGACCACCGGGCAGCAATTCCTCGGGACGCTCTTCGGCGATCACGCCAAGACCGGAATCGGAACAATGCTCGGGACTGGTACGGTGATCGGAGCGGGTGCGAACGTCTTCGGTGCCAGCACCCCGCCAAAAGCGGTTCCCCCGTTTGCGTGGGGAAGCGCCGAGCCCTACGAGACGTACGACGTGAGTAAGTTTCTTGTCGTGGCCGAGCGGGCGATGGCGCGTCGCGAGGTAGAGCTTGGACAGAATGCGCGGAAGCAGCTGGCCGAAGCGCACAAGAAGCGTTGGAGCACCTGATGAACCTGTGGGTCCTGGGAAGTGGTAGCGGCGGAAACGCCGTCCTCGTGGAGACTGCGAGATCGCGCATACTCGTCGACGCCGGCTTCGCGCCACGAGTGCTGAAGCACAGGCTTGCTGTAGCCGGCGTGGCACCCGAATCGATCGAAGCGGTGGTAGTGACGCACGAGCACACCGATCACGTGAAGGGAGTCGCGGCAGCGGCGCGCAAATGGGGGTGGACCATCGTCTCCACCGCCGGGACGAGGATGATGTGCCCGAACTGGTCTGGCCTCAACATGATTCTCACCCCGCGCAAGAGCTCAGTCGTGGTCGGAGATTTCCATCTCGAGACCGTTCCAGTGTCCCACGACGCCAACGAGCCGATCGCCGTCATCGTGACATCACTTGTTGAAGGTGTCAGAGCCGGAATTGTCTATGATCTCGGCCACGTGACCGAGACCGTGTCGAGGGCGTTGGACAAGCTCGACATCCTCGTGCTCGAGGCCAACCACGATGAAGCAATGCTGCGCGCGGGTCCGTATCCTCCCTCAGTACAACGGCGCATCAGTGGAAACTCCGGCCATCTGAGCAACCGGGTTGCGGCGCAAGCCGCCAGTCAGAGCATACACGTTGGACTGAACAACATCGTGCTCGCGCATCTCAGCGAGAATTGCAACACGCCGAGGACTGCCCTGAATACAGTGGGGGACGCGCTACGCCGCGCGAGATTCAAGGGGCGGCTTACCGCCGCCTCGCAGAGCAAAGTAGTTGGCCCTTTTGGCGCCGGCACGAGCACCGGCAACGTGAGCGCGCCGATCCAGCTGGCGCTGGGGATCTAGCTAGGGCTTTCGGCGGGTATTGCCCGCGTAGAGCGCAAAAAGCAGCGCCGCGCCGAGCAGAATCCCGAGTATCCACGGAAGACTCATTGTCTCATCTCCTCAACGTCCTTCGATGTCACGCTCTCCGGGGATCTTGCGTTCCGCTCTTCCCTCTCCCGGATGCGCCTGCGCTTCGTGAAAGCGCTCTCCCTTGAGCCGGATCGCATCGACGAACTTCTCGTACTCGGTGTCGGACAGGTCGTCGGCGATCGCAGGCACCAGGCCTTTCACCAGCGTGATCCGCTCGGCGAGCGTGAGCTCGTTCACCGCAGTGACCAGCTTCCGCAGCCTCGGATGATTCATCCACTCGGTTTCCTTGCTCGTCGTCATCAGCCTCTCCAGGCGCTCCAGGTGGATCGTGAAAAGGGCGTTGGGCCGCCGTGCCTGAAATGTACCGCTAATTGGTACCTACTCGCCGAAAGTTCCCCCTTTTTACGCCGGAATCTCAGAGCCAAGTGTGGAACGGCATTTGTAATAGGTAATCATCTGTAGCTACCCTTTCTTTTTGATGAACCCTGTCAGTCAAAATGACCATTTCACGAAATACTCTAATATTGCTTGCCGCGCTCGCCGCGCCGCTCCCGACGGGCGTCGCGCTCGCCCAGATCGGCCTGCCTCCCACCGCCATGACGGCAGGGAGAGACACGACCCAGCAGACGATGGTGGTCGAGGTCCCGCTGGTGCTGACAGCCAACATTCCGGCGAGGATGCTAGTCGTCCAGCGAGGGGACAGCATCCTCAGGACCTTCGCGGTGGCGGTCGGGCAGGAACGTTATCCGACTCCGACCGGAACGTTCACGATCAAAAAGATGATATGGAACCCGAGCTGGAGGCCGCCGCCAGACGCCGATTGGGCCAAGGGGAAAAAGGCCAAAGGCCCCGGCGAACCCGGCAATCCGATGAAGGTAGTGAAGATTTTCTTCGAGGAGCCCGACTACTACATACATGGGACAGGCGATGTCGAGAGCCTCGGCTCCGCTGCGTCCCACGGATGCCTTCGGATGGATCCGGAGGAAGTGGCCGAGCTGGCGAAAATCATCATGGAGCATGGTGGCCAGCCGCGAGAGGAGAACTGGTTCTGGCGCATCATCCACTCCCGCCGCGAAGAGAAAGTCATCTATCTCGACAACCCGATCGCGCTGACGATCACCGACTAGTCGGCACCGGTGCCGCCAGGGCCGCTCAGGCTATGGCAGCACCGTGGGGGTAAGCTTATGTTTGCGCAGCTTTCCTCGTGAGCTCAGCGTTGAGATCTGCCGGACTTTGGTGCGCGCTTTTTAAAGTCGGAGATCAGACCTCGGGGTGGACGGAGGGATGACGACCCCTTCCGCCCCGCAGGATACACTTGCCCCGCTCCGGGCGGCTCTCGCTGGCCGCTACGAGATCGAGCGCGAGATTGGCCAGGGAGCGTTCGCGACCGTCTACCTCGTCCGTGACTCTCGCCACGAGAGGCGGGTCGCGCTCAAGGTGCTGAACGCAGACCCGGGATCCGAGACGGGTGAGCTCAGGTTCATTCGCGAGATCCGAGTGCTGGCCCGTCTGCAGCATCCCAACATATTGCCGCTGCACGACTCGGGACACGTGGAGGCGCTCCTCTACTATCTGATGCCGTATGTCAGTGGCGAGACTCTTCGCCTCCGGATGTCGCGCGAGCGTCAGCTGCCGGTCGATGTCGCGGTCCGCATCGCATGCGAGGTTGCGGACGCACTCGCCTACGCTCACGGCCAGGGAATCATCCACAGGGACATCAAGCCGGAGAACATCCTCCTGTCGGGCGGTCACGCTGTCGTTGCGGATTTCGGAATCGCCCGCGCGATCGACGTGGGCGGCATTCAGCAGCTCACGCGGACGGGTATGGGAGGACCAGGTACGCCAGCGTACATGAGTCCCGAACAATTGATGGGCGACCGGGAGCTCGACGGCCGCAGCGACATTTACAGCCTTGGCTGCGTGCTGTACGAAATGCTCACTGGCAAGCCTCCCTTCGCCGGCAAGGAAGGGTTCGTGAAGCGTTTCACTGAAACGGCTCCGACTCCATCCGCGCTCCGAAAGGACACGCCGAGGTGGCTCGAGTGTGTCGTGACCAAGATGCTGGAGCGCAATCCGGCGGACCGATACGGGAATGCGGAGGACCTCGTTGCCGCGCTGGCCGCGAAGTCGACCAGCGACCCCAACCCGGATCGCTCGCAAGCAACCAACGACGCCACGAGCGCGGCCTCCGCAATCTCCGCCGACCGCGCGCAATACAGGGTGAATTTCCGGGAGCCCGCGAAGCTGCGGGAAGCCCAGCAAGCTTCGATCGGGGTCATGCCGTTCGCAAACATGAGCGCTGACCCGGAGAACGAGTATTTCTCCGACGGGATCACGGAGGAAATTCTGAATGCGCTCGCCAGCATTCCAACGCTCAATGTGGCTTCGCGCACTTCGGCTTTCGCGTTGAAGGGCAAGTCGCTCAGCATCGCCGAAATCGGTCAGCAGTTGAACGTGAGGACCGTGCTCGAGGGAAGCGTGCGCCGCATGGGTCAGCGCGTACGAATCACGGCGCAGCTGATCAACACCGCGGATGGCTATCATCTCTGGTCAGAGCGATACGACCGGGAAGTCGAGGACGTCTTCGCAATTCAGGATGAAATCGCCAGAACGATCGTTGAGCGATTGAAGGTGAAGCTCACGACGGAGCAGGACGAGGCGCTTGGGAGACGGCAAACCGAGAATATAGAAGCTTACGAGCTCTACCTTCGGGGAAGACATTGCTCGTACCGTTGGAACATCTCGGGCATGATGCAGAAGGCGTTGGAGTACTTCGAGGCAGCGCTCGCGAAGGATCCCGGCTACGCCCTCGCCTATCACGGGCTGGCAGACGTTTACAGCATACTCGGCCTCTACGCGTTCCTTCCGCCCGCCTCAGTAGTCGACAAGGCGATGGCGGCAGCAACTCGTGCCGTCGATCTTGCACCGGAGCTGGCCGAGACCCGGACATCGCTCGGATTCGTGCAGATGCTGGACTGGGATTGGAAAGCGGCGGAGTCTAGTCTCCTTCGCGCGATCGAGCTGAACCCGAGGTACGCTCAAGCGCACACTTTTCACGCCTGGCTACTCAGCACTCTGGACAAATCGGCCGAGGCAGCCGAAGCAGTTCGAATGGGGCAGGAGCTCGACCCATTCCTCCCGGCGACGAACGGCGTCGCCGCGCTCGTGTCGTACCATGGACGCCGCTACGACCAGGCCATCAAGGAATCCGAGAGGGCCCTGGAGCGAGATCCTACGTCCGCTCTCTCGCTGCTCTGCATCAGTATGGCACATGCGGCGAAGGGCGCATACAAGGACGCCATCATTCACGCCGAGCGCGGGGTTGGCCTTTCTCCCGGTGTCAACTTTCTTCGCGGCGTGCTCGGCGCCGTGTACGCGATGGCAGGTGAAACGACGGCCGCGCGGCAGGTGCTCGACGATCTCCTCGAGCGATCAAAGCGGATGTACGTCGGGCCGACCGTAATTTCGTGGATCTATTCCCATCTCGCCGAGCACGACCGCGCGTTCGCGTTTCTCGAGAAGGCGTACGAGCAGCGCGACTGCACGCTTGGGTTCGGACTGCGGGCTCCTATGTACGACGTCATTCGCGATGATCGGCGCTTCGGCGAGCTGCTCACGAAACTCGGACTGAGTTAGGATCCGGTTTCGGGCGGTGCCTCGATCTTTTTCGTTTGAGCTAAGAGCACTTGCGAGCGTTTTGATTGTCCTCGCGGGCTGTCGGCACGCGACGATTGTCTCCCACCAGATCGCATCTGGCCCGCATGCTGTCGGCTGCGCACCCGGTGACTGTGGAGATCCCCGAAATCTGGTCTCCGTCACCTATCTGGGTATTTCCGGCGTGCTCGTCGAGTGGGGTGAGCACGCTCTCCTCACGGCGCCTTTCTTCAGCAATCCCTCGTTCCCAATCGCGCGGCCAAGTGTTCTTCAGTGGCTGCGAAGCGGCCCGCGGATCACCGTCGATTCGACAGCGATAGAGCGACTCCTTCCGAGATCCGCCGATCACGCCTCGGTGATTCTTGTTGGTCATGGCCACTATGATCACCTTCTCGACGTGCCGTACATCGCAACTCGCCGGGCAAAATCGGCCGTCATTTTCGGGGGGCCGTCGATCCGTCACATGCTGATGGGAGATCCAGTTCTGCGTTCGAACTCCAGGCGGCTCGTGGCGATTCCACTCGAAATGGCAGGCGACGCCACCAGGGATGGCGATTGGCACTACTCCGCCGACAGCGCGTTTCGTTTCATCGCTCTCGTCGCCGGCCACGCCCCCATCCTCACGATCGGTAATTGGGGCTACACATTCGCCGCCGGCGCGGTGTCAACCGACCTTGACAGCCTCCCGCAGACGGCTGCTGAGTGGAAACTGGGCGAGCCATATGCATTTCTGATCGACGTGCTCTCCGACTCGACACGTACCACGGTATTTCGGATCTACTTTGAGGATGCCCCTAGCGAGCCACCGCTCGGGTTTCCCTCGGCAAGCGTTCTGGCCGCACGCAACGTTGACCTCGCGATACTGTGCGCTGCTACATCGTCAAATGTCGCTGCGACCCCGGACAGCCTCTTACGTGTGCTCAAACCAGCCGCGGTAATAGTCACGCACTGGGAGTCATTCTTTCGCTCGCAGCTTCTACCTCAAGCAAAGAGCCGCGTGACCGACTTGCGCTTATTCAGCCGCAGCCTGCGGCGCTCGCTCCCGCCACACACCGGGTGGATCGTGCCCCTCCCTCACGAAACCGTTCGGTTTCGGACCTCGGATCGCCCGTAAAGGGATCCTGCCAGGATGGCTGCGATAAGTTTCAGCGCCGACGCGAGCAAGTACCCAGCGGGAACGCCCTGATGCCCCGCGATCGATCCCCCAACCGAGAGCGCGATCGCGGCGAGCGCAACGACGATTCCGTGCGCGATGAAACGCGAGGAAACCCTGCGCATCAAACGTCTCGCAAAGGCGAATGTATAAAGCGTTCCACCAAGAATCCCGATCAGCGCGCCCGCCCTTTCGCCGAACGATGCGTAGTCGGTCTCGGGTAGCCCGCGCGCAAGTGCGTACCGGTAGAGCATCACCACGAGCACGATCGTGAGTATGGTCGCGACTTCCGCAAGCAAACCATAACCGATGGCGAGAAGCCAGCGATCTCCCTTCGCGGGGATTTCCGGCGATGTCACGCCCTACTTGACGGTGAACGGTATCAGGTACTCCTTGTCGTCCCAAGCCAGCCGCAACACGCCACCGGATCCCTGCGGGGCGACACCGATTATGAACTGCTCGACGGGTTGCGACAGCTCATTGGTCCGGAGATCCAGTCGCGCGAAATCCTTGTCAGCATGATAGTCCGTCCCCCACTGACCGGTCTCGCGGTTGATGATGAGCTTCGCGCCGGTCGGAGTCGGCAGCGTCCAAAGCGTGTACTTTCCCGCGGGCAGAACGGTGGTGCCGAAGACCAGGTCTCTGTCTGTCGTGAGCTGTGTGGCGGCGTTCGCACCGGTGCGCCAAACCTGGTTCCACGGCACGACGTTCCCAAAAATCACTCGGCCGCGCTTCAACGGCCGACTGTAGGCAACCTGTATGTTCGCGCCGCCAACGGTCGCCTTGGTGGTGTCCGGCGGTGACATCTCGCCGATTGCGCCACCTTTGGCTACGTCCGCGGCCGCCCACCCCTTCACCACGTTGTCGAAATCCAGACTCGGCACGCGCTCGGCCATCGTCTTGACGGTCGTTGCCGTCGAATTGAAACCCATGATGCGGCCCCGCGAGTCGACGCGCGCGACTTCCGTCCAGTTGGGAAAGAACGTGCTCGTAAATGCAACAGAATCGGCCCCGCGTCTCCGCAAAATGATATCAGGCACCGGACCTCCGCCTGGCCCGACGAGGGCGTAGACGACGCTGTCGCGGCCAAGGTTGGCGGTGGAGAGAGCCTGCTCATAGAGCCCGTACGCGGGCGGCTCCGTGAAGAATGTCGGCTGCACTGCCCCGTGAAAAATCTTCTGCACCGTGAGACTGGTGTCCGCCGTTCCGTTGCGGCGCACCTCGATCACGGCGATCGAATCCCCAAACTTGCTCGATGTCTGCATGAGCGCCGGCGCCATCGGGTCGGCTCCGGGCCTCCGCACGAACGTCGTCAATGTCTTTACCTCTCCGCGAGGACCCAGCTCGGCGACGTAATGGAACGTCCGGGTGCGCGGGTACCTGAGCACCAGGTCACCCTCGAGTTTCGTGTTTGAGCGCGCGTATCGCTCGATTGCCACGGTGTCGACGCCCAATCGGGTGACTATGAACGCCGTTGCTGAAGCTTGAGCGCCGAGTGACACGGCGGTCGTGAAGAAGAACACTGCTGCTACGAGCTTCGACATGGGGGCAATTCCTAACGAAACGTGATCGGGTGATTGCTGACACTCTAGATAGTGCAGTCCGTTCCGCACGAGTGCAACGGTCAGATACTCGCGCCCACTTCTTCCGTCACTGCGGAGTAATTCTCGGAAATAGGCGCCGAGGCATCGAGCGCCGCCGCCAAATCAGCGACCAGGTCGTCCCCGTGCTCGATTCCGACTGACAGCCGCAACAGCGAGTCGGTGATTCCGGCGGTCGCGCGCGCTGCCTCATCCATTGACGCATGCGTCATTGTGGCTGGATGGGCGATCAGACTTTCGACGCCGCCCAAAGATTCCGCAAGTGTGAAACACTGGAGAGCGTTCACGAATCGCTGGACGCAGTCGATTCCGCCATTTACCTCGAAGCTGACCATCGCGCCAAATCCGTCCTGCTGCGACGCCGCGACGAGGTGTCCGGGATGCGAGCTCAGCCCGGGGTAGTAGAGGCGCTTCACCGCGCCGTGGCCAGCCAACAATTCGACCACGCGTGCCGCGTTCTCGCAGTGTACGCGCATACGCGCGTGGAGCGTGCGCACCCCCCGCAGCGTGAGAAAGCTGTCGAACGGAGCACCCGTGATGCCGAGACAGTTCGCCCACCACGCCAATTCCTCGACCAGTGTCGGATCAGATGCTACGACCGCGCCACCAACGACGTCGCTGTGCCCGTTCAGATACTTCGTGGTCGAGTGCACGACGAGATCCGCCCCGAACTCGATCGGCCGCTGCAGCGCAGGAGAGAGGAAGGTGTTGTCCACGGCAACGATGGCTCCCGCGTCATGCCCCGCGTCGATGACGCGGGAAAGATCTGTCAGCCTGAGCAGCGGATTGCTCGGCGTTTCGATCCAGAGCAGCCTGGGGCGGCGCGCCCTCACGGTTTGAGTCGCTGTTTCGCAGGTAAGGTCGACAAACGCAACGTCGAAATGTCCCCGTGCGGCGAGGGAGCGCAGAATGCGATGCGTTCCCCCATAGCAGTCGTGAGCCGCCAGGATGAGATCTCCGGGACGCAGAAGCTGCAGCACGAGAGCCACGGCGGACATTCCGGTGCTCGTCACCACCGCACCCTTTCCACCTTCCAGCTCGGCAAGCGCGTTGGCGAGGTACTCGCGCGTTGGATTGCCCGTACGCGTGTAGTCGTAGAGCCTCTTTTTCCCGAAACCCTCGAAGGCGAATGTCGAAGAAAGGTGAATTGGAGGCACCACCGCGCCGTGGTGCAGATCGGTCGCGATGCCCGCACGTACCGCGCGCGTTTCCGGTCGACGCGGAGGCCGCCTGCCGTCGGCGGTCACGATACCACCTCCACTCCAACTCGGAGCAGCTCGTTGATGAACGGGGTAATGCGTGAGGAATCCCCGAGAAATGCATCGTGCCCGAGGGTAGAGTCGATCTCGATGATCTGGCTGAGACCTCCAAGTCTCCGCGCCAGCTCGCGAGACTGATCGACCGGCACGAGCCGGTCGCCGCTGATGGCAATCACGGTCGTCGGGATCAGGACTTCCTCGGGAACGATCCTGTGAAGGTCGAGCGAGAGCGACAATGCGTTGAATTTTTCCAATGTCCACTGGTCGGCGAACTGTTCTCCGCGAGACCTCAGGTAGCTCCCGATGCGACTCTCCACCACGCGGGCGTCATCCCGATCGCAGCTCGTGATCCGCTCCTCGAAGTACTGGGGTGTCAGGTACGTCGTCATCGCGATTCCCCGCGCTATCGCCAACCCATCGCGCTCCCGACCGACGGCGCTGCCAAGCGCCACGACGCGACGCTGAAGATGCCTCAGCGCCGTCGCAATCGGGTCGCTCTGGTGGGCAGCACTGATCACGATCAGGCGCTTCGCGCGCGCCGCGAATCGGACGCCGAATGCGAGCGCTACCATGCCTCCGTAGGACGCGCCGACCAGCGCGTGTACGCTGCTGACCCCGGCTTGATCGAGAGCGCGCGCGACGGCGTCCGCCTGATCAGCGGTCGTGACTGGACATTCACCCGTTCCAGTTGTCACATAGTCGATGCCGATGACCCGGAATTGGCGAGTGTCGATGGACTTGCCTGGCCCAACTACGTCTTCCCACCATCCGGGTGACGGATCGAGCTGGGACGATGCGACGTGTCTCGATGCGGAGATTCCGCCGAGGACGGCGACGACGGGCGCGCCCGGGCGGCCGATGATCTCGTAGCGCGCCTGAAAGCCGGTCGGTAAAACGGGAAACTCGGGGATCCCCGATCGTGGATCGATCTCGAGCTGCTGCTGGGGAGGCATTGGAATCCTGGTTGATGGACTCCGCGCAGAAAGCAGAACGCCCGTGGCTGTGAGGCCGCGGGCGTTCCTCGCTTTTTAGCATTTATTTAACGTGGCTGCAATACGCGGCAAATGACCACAAAGCACTTCGATTGTTCCGGATTATATCCTGCCCTGGTGTTGCGGTCAAGCCGGACAGAAAAAAGCGGAGGCCGCTCTCGCGACCTCCGCCGTTCTTGCCAGCTATCTCGTAGGCTGCCGAGCGCTAGTACATCCCGCCCATACCGCCGCCCTGAGGACCACCTGATCCAGCACCTGATCCAGCTGGCTCCTTCTTCTCGACGATCAGAGCTTCGGTCGTGAGGAGCAGGCCCGAGATCGAGGCCGCGTTCTGCAGCGCCGTCCGGGTGACCTTGGTTGGGTCGATAACGCCCGCGGCGACTAGATCCTCGTACTGATCGGTCAGCGCGTTGTAGCCGTAGTTGCTGTCCTTCGACTGGCGAATCTTCTCGACCACAATCGAGCCTTCGCCACCCGCGTTCTGGACGATTATGCGCATCGGCTCCTCGATGGCGCGACGGATTATGTCGACACCGATCTGCTCGTCGCTTTCCGCGAGCTTGAGAGTCTTGAGCGCTTTCTGCGCGCGAATGAGCGCGACACCGCCGCCCGGAACGATTCC
>JANMMF010000028.1:0-8038 GCA_031372985.1 Gemmatimonadota bacterium | reverse complement strand
GAAGCGGCGAGGAAGCCAGGACGCTCGCGCTCGTCAACGAGTACGACGGGATCATTCTCGATCTCCAGCTCGGGGACCGCCACGGGTTCGAGATACTCCAGGAGCTCCGCCGCAGCGGCCGGCACACACCCGTGCTCCTGTACTCGGGGCGAAGCGATACGGACACCATCGTCAGGGGTCTGGATGCCGGCGCCGATGACTACGTGGTCAAGCCGGTTTCCAACGAGGAGCTGCGGGCGCGGGTCCGCACTCTTATCCGCAGAGGCGCTTCCGGGGGCTCACGCGTCTCCGAGCAGGTGAGCGTCGGCAACCTGACGCTCAATCGCCTGAGCCGGCGCATCATGTGCGACTCCTTCGAGGTGGACCTGACCGCGATGGAGATCAAGCTTCTCGAGCATCTGATGCTGCACTCCGGCAAGGCCGTCACGCGGAGCGAGCTGCACGAGAAAGTCTGGGACATGCACTTCGATCCGAGCTCCAACGTGATCGACGCCCACGTGGCCCGGTTACGAAAGAAACTGAAGAAGGCGGGAGCTTCGGCCGCGATCGCCACCAGACGAGGCATCGGCTTCGTGCTCGATCGCGTAACTCCTGTAGGGGGAAAGACTTAGACCACAGCGAATTATGACTAACGCGTCATAATCGGCTCACGAAGCCGTCACACGGAGGGGTGCATATTGTGCCTCGACCAATCACCAAATCGGTGAGCTGGCGCTCCCGAAATTGGAGATTCCGAGATGGCTGGGCTTCGCGTTATCATGGCAGCTCTTGCAGTGGGTAGCGCGACTATATCGTTGCCAGCTGGTGCCCAGGGCGGATCAGTCAGCCTGACCCACACCGTCAGCGTTTCGGTCCCGGCGCGGCTGAAGGTTCAGGTAGCCAATCTCGCCTTTTCAAGCTCCGCTCCCGCCAGCGTTTCCTCCGTTCAGCCCAGGGCCGACGGCCTCTCGATCACCGTCAACGCAACCCAGGCGTGGGTTCTCTCGATCGGCTCTGCGTCTGGCGTCGCTGCTGCGAGGTCGCGCGCTCAGTGGTCGACCGACGGCGGCTCGGGGTATTCCGCAGTGACGACCGCTTCGTCCGTGGTCGCATCCGGAGCTTCTTACGACGCGAAGGCCGCCAACGTGTTCTTCCGCGGCGCGTCCGGATCGAGGCCGTCAGGACGCGATGCAGAGACAATCGTACTGACCGTTTCGGCGCCCTAAGCTCGACACACGGTTCGACCGACAAATAGAGCCCGACCCCAAGATCGCGGCTTGCTCGTATATAACAACAGAAACGCACCCTGCTCGGGTGCGTTTCTGTCTTCGTGCCGACCGGTCCTAATCTGCCGATTTTCTGACGATCGGGCCCGGCCGGATATCACAAATCCGTGCGACTTAGACAGAGGCAGCCAAAGGAGTTGCCTCACGATCGTTACCGGGGATTTGTTGGCTCGTCGTCTTGTCGGCGAGGCACGCCTGTGCCCATTCGTTCGTCCCAACAAGGGCGGGCACGGGACACAAACCCTCGCGTAACCAGATTAGCGTCCTAAGGGTCCGACAACCGCGACTCAGTGCGGGCGCACTCTCGAACAAGGAGAAGCTTTGAAGCGTTCACTGTTCCTCGCGATCGCCACGATCGCACTCGTCGCGGCCCCTGCGTCCGCGCAGCTCGGCCTCGTGAAGCCGTTCCAGCTCGGAATTGCTGGCGGCGCGTCGCAGCCCATGAGCGACCTGAAGGATGCCGCAGACATGGGTTACAACGGCACCGTTGCAATGGGTATCAACCTTCCCTTCATCCCGGTTGGCCTGCGCATCGATGGTGCGTACAACCAGTTTGGTGAGAAGGCGGGGATTCCCGCGAAGCTCCACGTCGTCAGCGCGACGGGTAACGTCGTGTGGCGTCTGCCGAGCATCGGCATATCGCCTTACCTGATCGGCGGTGGTGGACTGTACATGCAGTCCGTTACGCCGACCGGCGGAAGCGCCACGAACGATAACCACCTCGGTTGGAATGCCGGCGCTGGTGTAAGCCTGCCGCTGACGGTGTTCAAGGCGTTCGTCGAAGCGCGTTACAATAGCTATAAGACCGCTACCGGCAACGTCAGCTTCGTGCCGCTTACCTTCGGTATCATGTTCTAAAGCTGGTCGGCCCGAAGTCTGGGCCGGAAGTTTCGACGGGGGAGGGCGATGAGCCCTCCCCCGTCGTGCATCCCGGAACCTGGGCGGTGCGCGCGCGCTGTATCTATCTTTGAGTCCCGATGACAAATACCCCGGCCACGATTCTCCTGGCTCTGGCGGCCCTGGCCGCATGCAGCCGCTCCTCCCCCGCGCGCGCAGATTCGGCCTCTTCGGCCGCAACGACGTCGGATGGTGTGAGCGATTCCCTTCCCCGGACCATGACCAGCAGTACGGCGAAGAGCCCTGCGTGTCCCCGCACCGGAATGTGGGCGCCTTGCAGCGTCGAAACGAGGCTCATGCAATCGGGCTTCGTGGTCAGGCGGGTCAGCGGCGAAGCCGCGCGCCGCGCCGGGTTCAGCGTTCGGCCAATCGCTTACACCCTCGGACGAACGAGGGCCGAGGTGTTCATTTACCCGAACGAATCCGCGCTCTCCGCCGATGTTGCGAGGATCGACACACTTTCCGCCGCGCCGCGCGGAGCCCGGAATCCGTGGATGATGATGCCCACGTTCGTGCGCTCGGGGAATCTCGCCGCTGTTTTCCTGACGGATAGCCCGACCCAGGCGGAGCGATTCACTCTCGCGCTCACCGCCGGCGCACCGCAGCGATAATGTCTGAGCCGCACCTGATCGGACCGCCTCCGGTATCGACACCGGCAGGTCTGCAGCGCTCGCGCGGCCGATCCCGGAATCTGCCGGACGACCTGCTGAGAGAGGCGTCTCTTCGCCTCGGAGTCATGTCGCTGTTGTTTGCCGTGCTTTGGGTCGTGGGAGTAGTCGCGGGCCATCTTGCCGAACATGCAATCCACCCGGAGAGCCAGCGCTGGCTTCAATTCGACATCGGGGATGGCATTGCCGTCGCAACCGTGATCGTGTCGCTGGCGCTTTTCGTCTACACGCGCGATGGGGAAAGAGAGCCCAGGTTCGTCCTGGATCTCGGCCTCGGGTACATGGTGTTCACCGCGTTTGCGCTCGGCCTTGTGTTCCATCTCGGCGGCGTGTCCACCAACTCAACGATACTGCCCCAGATTTCCTGGGTCGGGGCGGTCGTGCTGATGTTCGCTGCGATCCTGCCGACAACGCCAAAGAAAATGCTGATAGCCGGGTTCATCGCCGCGTCGATGAATCCGATCGGCATGCTTATCTCCAAAGCGCGGGGGGAGTGGGATTTCGGACCCTCGAGCCGGGTGCTGTTGATGCACTACCCGGATTACATCCTCGTTGGCGCGGCGGTGGTCATTGCTCACGTCGTGACGAAACTCGGCCAGCAGGTCAGCAAGGCTCGTGAGATGGGCAGCTATAAGCTCGGAGAGCTGCTGGGCCGTGGAGGAATGGGTGAGGTCTACAAGGCGACACACCGAATGCTCGCGCGTCCCGCCGCGATAAAGCTGATACGGACCGAGATGCTGGGCGCCGTGGACGAAGAGGCAGCCAAGCTCGCGATCACTCGCTTCCGGCGCGAGGCGGAGGCGGCCGCAAACCTCAGGTCATCGCACACCGTCGAGCTCTACGATTTCGGCGTGACCGAGGACGGTACGCTGTACCTCGTAATGGAATTCCTCGACGGCATGGACCTGGAAACGCTCGTTCGCGAGACGGGCCCGCTGCCGGCTGGCCGCGTGATCCATATCCTGCGCCAGGTCTGCGATTCCCTGGAGGAAGCGCACGCTCGTGGGCTCGTACACAGGGATATCAAGCCGGCGAACATCCACCTTGGACTGGTCGGACTCCGTCACGACTTCGTGAAGGTGCTCGACTTCGGCCTGGTGAAGGAAGTGACGACCGTGAGCGTCGAGCACTCTTTGGCGACGATTCCCGGGCAGATGGCGTTGGGCACGCCCGCCTACATGGCCCCCGAGATGGCGCTCGGCGAGGCCGTCGATGGACGTGCTGACATCTATGCGCTGGGCTGCGTCGCCTACTATCTGCTCACCGGCCAGCTCGTGTTCGAGTCCGACAAGGCGTTTCAGATGATCGCCAAGCACTTGCAGACGCCGCCGATTCCGCCGTCGCAGCGCACTGCTCGGCCCGTGTCCCCCGATCTCGAGCGGCTGATAATGCAATGCCTCGCCAAGAGTCCCGCCGACCGACCGCAGAGCGCGGCACGGCTGCGCGAGGGTCTTGAATGGATTCCGACGGACCCCTGGGGTGAGGAACAGGCGCTGGAATGGTGGACGATGATTGGTCCCACGGTGGAGCCGACAAAAACGTCGCCGCCGCAATACCCGGCAAGGGTCGACACTCCGGCGCCCGCGTTCTGGACATAAGCTCGAACGTCAGCAGTACTCCAGCAAGCGGCGATGCCGTTAGCCGGAGATCCTGGACGCGAGGGCCGACCTCAGAGGGCGAACCTCAACTGCGGAGCCAGGCATGTCAACGGGAGGCCCAAGCGACTCCGATGCAATCGGGAGTGACAGGGTGAAGGTGGACCCGATTCCCTCGGTGCTTTTGAGCGTCAGGTCGCCGCGCATCGCGCGCGCCAGCTCCCTGCTGATCGAAAGTCCGAGGCCGACTCCCTGTTGGGTCGCCGTCGTCAGGTGTCTGTCGATCTGGACGAATGGCTCGAACACGCGCTCGATGTCCATCAGGCGAACGCCGACGCCCGTGTCCGTTACGCTGATTTGCGCCACGCCGGCGTCGCTATCGCACGTCACCGTGATACTCCCATCGGCAGGGGTGAATTTGACTGCGTTGGTGATCAGATTGAGGAGGATTTGCTGAAACCTCTCAGCATCCGCAGCCACGAGAATTTCTCCGTCGGCTGGCTTGACTGTGAGGGTCAGCCCATTTGCCTTCGCCTGAAGCACGCAAAGTCCCTCCACTTCGGCGAGCACTGGATTCACTGGGATTGAAATCACGTACAGTGGCCTCGCACCTTCCAGCCTCGCAATCGTGAGGACGTCGTTGATCAGGCGCAGCAGATAGGCGGCCGCTCGCTTGATCCGCCCAAGGTCCTTGATCTGGTCCGGATTGACCGCTCCGCGAATTCCCAGCTCGAGAATCTCGGTGTAGCCCGAGATCGCATTCAGAGGAGTGCGAAGCTCGTGACTCATCGCGCGCAGAAACACCGTCTTGGCGTTGTTTGCGTGCTCCGCCATCATGCGTGCGTCGCCCGCTTCCTCGATGGCCCTCGCAGCGGCGATGCGAAGCCTGATGCGATCGAGCGCCTGCGCGCAATAGCGGGAAACAGTCTCGGCGAACTGTCTGTCCAGAATCGTGAACTTCCGGGGGCCTGCGAATCCGAACGCGAGCGCTCCGACGGCCTCGCGGTTGATCTCCAGCGGAAGAAATATCCACGCGCCGCGTGAATCGCTCTTGGTGCCACTCTGAAATGCCGGGTACTGGATGAGCATCTCCTCGAACGACTCCAGGTAGAGCGAACGACACCTTTCCACTGCGCGCGCGTACGGGCCGCGAGACCGCGGCGGCTTCGTGTCCTTGTACGAGCGCATGAACGCATCGAGCGATCCGGATTCGCGGAGCAGCGTCAGCTCACCACTTTCCTCGCTCTTGATGACAACCGCACCCGCGTCGCATTCGAGGGCGATGATCGCCTCGCGCAGGACGGAATCGGCGACTTCATCCTGCGTGACTGTACTTCCGAGCGCTGCCGTTATTTTCTGAAGTCGCGCCAGGCGCGCCGTCGCCGCACCCGCCATCGCCTGCGCTGCTTCGATTTCCCGAGTGTGCCGATCCAGCTTTTCGTTCGCAGACTCGAGGTCGGCGAGGGTGGCCCGCAGCTTGTCGCCGTACATCTTGAGCCGCAGCAGATTTTTCACGCGTACACGCAGCTCCCCGCGATCCACGGGCTTGGTGAGAAAATCCTCCACTCCCGCGCTCAGGCCAAGCATCCGTGCGTTGTGGTCGTCCATGGCGGTGATCATGATCACGGGAACGCTGCTGGTAGCCGGATCGCCCTTGACCTTCCCCGCAACCTCATAACCATCCATTCCCGGCATCATGACGTCGAGCAGGATGAGATCGGGCGGTTGGTGCGCCACAACCGCGAGCGCCTCCTCGCCGCTCGAAGCCGTCAAGAGCAGAAACCCTTCCGGCGCGAGCATCACCTTCAGCAGATCTCTGTTGGCGCGCTCGTCGTCTACGATGAGGACGCACGCAGGGCGATCAACGGTGTTGGGCGCCGATCCGGTTGGAGACGTCGGAGACTTACCCATACAGAGGCGCCTTGACGAGTAGGTTGGAGATCGTTGCCAGAAACTCGCGGTATGCCAGGGGCTTGGCGATATAGCCATCGCAACCCGCCGCGCGAATCCGCTCCTCGTCGCCCTTCATGGCAAGAGCGGTCAGCGCGATCACTGGAATAGCGCGGGTCGCTTCGTCCGCCTTGAGTAGCGCGGTCGCCTGAAGTCCGTCCATACCCGGGAGCTGGATGTCCATCAGGATAAGGTCGGGTTGCGCGGAGCGGGCGAGGGTCACTCCCGACTCCGCATCAGTCGCGCTGAGCACAGTGTGCCCTGCCGACTTGAGCAGGAACATCGCCAGCGTCATGTTGGCGGAGTTATCCTCGACCACCAGAATCTTTCCCACCTCAGGCGACCGCGCGGCGGCCCGCCACGGCGCGCCGAACTTCAGCGATGAAGCGATCGCGATCGAAGTTGGCCTTCTCCATGATCGCCGTTACATACCCGTTGAGCCTGGTGCGGTCATCGGCCGTGATGGGCTTTGCCGTGACGATCAGAATTGGGATCCGGGACGTGTCCGGATTCTCGTTGAGCGCTGCCACCACGTCGAAGCCGCTGACTTCGGGCATCATCAAGTCGAGCACGATCAAATCCGGCAGCTCTCGCCGCGCGGACTCGATGGCCTCCTGACCGCCATACGCCCGCAACACGGTACTGGCGAGCCCAAGTACTCGGACGGCGATAAGCTCGACAGCCTTCGGGTCGTCGTCGACAACGAGGATCTTGAGCGACCGGCCCTCCGCGATCGGAAACAGACCGAGTCCGACGAGTGTCTCATACAGCTCCTGGCGTGATATCGGCTTCTGCATGACTCCCGCCGCGCCGAGCGCGACGCCTCTGGCAGGATCCGAAACGATGGAAATGATCACGACCGGAATGTGCCTCAGCGACGGATTTTGCTTGATTTGCGAGAGGAATTCCCAGCCGTCCATGTTGGGCAGCATGATGTCCAGCGTAATCAGCGCCAGCGGTTGGCGCGCCGCGAGAACGAACGCCGTCTCGGCCGTCGGGGCGTGCAGCACCGTGAAGCCCTCCGCCTCCAGCTGGACGCGGATCAAGTCAGCGGACTTGTAGTCGTCCTCCACCACGAGCGCGACTCGCGATCCCGGCACAAAATCGGGAGGGAGCGCGGTTACTGCTTTGGCCGGTGTGAGCAGCTTTCCTTCCGACGGCCGGAACGGGAGCCAGACCGTGAAGCAGGAGCCCTTCCCGACTTCGCTCTCTACTGCCACCGCGCCGCCATGCAGATCGGCGAGGAGCTTGACCATGGCGAGACCGAGCCCTGTGCCCTCGAATTTTCTAGCCAGGCCGGCGTCGACCTGACTGAACGGCTTGAAGAGCCTCTCGAGCCCATCGGGCGAGATGCCGATACCGCTGTCGTAGACGCTAATCCTGAGAAACTCGGTGAACTCGTTGTCGGCCAGCGGGAAGCTGCGACCCATGGAAGAATCGGACAGTTGTCCCACTTCATCTCGCCCAACGCGACTGGCTCGCAATGTCACTTCGCCCTGCTCGCTGGTGAACTTCACCGCGTTCGAGAGCAGGTTGTACACGATCTGCTTCACCTTGCGCGCGTCGCTGCGAATCGAGCCCAACTCCTTCGGGGCGTCCATGACCAGACGGATGTTGCGGGCCGCGGCTTTCTCCCTGATGACCGACAGGCTGTTCGAGAACA
>JANMMF010000009.1:0-3160 GCA_031372985.1 Gemmatimonadota bacterium | reverse complement strand
GGGAGCTCCAATGAAGACTCGCGCGCTCGTGTTTTCAGCATTCGCGCTCACCGCACCGTCCCTCGCTCGTGCACAGGATCACTCCCACGCCAGCTCGGCGGAGCATTCACGACTGGGCAGCGTCGTCTTCGCGAATTCGGGAGCCAGCGCGGCCCAGGCCGAGTCCCTTCGCGGAGTCGCTCTCCTTCACAGCTTCGAGTACGAGGACGCGGCCAAGGCGTTCAAGGCGGCGCAGAAGGCCGACAAAAACTTCGCGCTCGCGTACTGGATGGAGGCACTGACATATCGCCATCCGCTGTGGGGACAGGAGTATCTGACTGACGCGCGTGCCGCGTTCAAACCGCTCGGATCGAGTACCGAAGCACGCCTTGCCCGCGCGAACACACCACGCGAGCGCGCCTACGGCGCGGCGGTCGAGGCGCTCTTCGCCGAGGGCGCGGAAGGGGATCGCGTTCGCGCGTTCGCGGACGGAATGCGCGGAGTCGCCGACGCGTATCCGACGGATCTGGAGGCATCGGCTTTTGCCTCGCTTGCTTCGCTAGGCATGTGGGCCCAGCTGCCTCGCGCCTCCGGGGCGGCGGAGGTGGAGAACGCCATCCGTTACGCGCAGCGCGTTTTTGACAGGAATCCGAGGCATCCAGGCGCATCGCACTACCTCATTCACGCCTACGACGCTCCGGGTCGGGCCGAGCAGGGTCTGCCGTTCGCGAGGGAATACGCGCAGATCGCGCCGGATGCGGAGCACGCGGTGCACATGCCGTCGCACATCTTTCTGCAGCTTGGGCTCTGGGACGATGTCGTGGCGTCCAACGAGCGCGCCTGGGCCTCGTCCCGAGCTTGGGTCGCGCGCAACAAGCTCCCGAACACGGATAGCGACTTTCACAGTCTCACCTGGCTCCAGTACGGTTACATCCAGCAGGGGCGCTACGGCGCGGCGAAAGGGCTGATCGATACGCTTGGCGTGTTGTTCAAGGGCGTCGATTTCGGGAAAGAGTTTTCGGACGCAGCAATGGTGGGTCCCGATCTCACCTTCAAGTACCGCCTCGCGAGCGGCGACTGGAGCGACCTCAATCTCCCGTTGCCCGGTCGTCAGGATGATCGGCACTCGCCTCGTGCAGTCGCGTACTCGAGCACGATGCTGCTCGAGCGGGCAATCGCGGCGGCGATGCGCGGCGACACCGCCAACGCACGCTCGCTCGTCACCCGCATCCAGAGTCGCGCGGACTCGGCTGTGGCCGGGGATTATTCGCGGGGCAGTTACACGATGGGGCTCAACATCACGAACGCTTTCCTGGCGAAAAAATCCGGAGACATGACCAAGACGATCGAGCTGTTGCGGGCGGCGGCAGAATTGGAGTCAAAGACATCCCCGACGGGTCCGCCCTATCTCCCCCCAGCGCTCGAAGTGTTGGGGAACACCTTGCTCGAAGCGGGCAAGCCTCAGGAAGCGATAGCTGCGTTTACTAATGAGCTGGAGCTACGCCGAAACCGCTCGGAGTCGCTGCTTGGCCTGGCGCGTGCGCGTCTTGGCGCGGGCGATTCGAAGGGCGCAGCGGACGCGTACTCGAAGCTGCTGATCAACTGGAAGAACGCGGATCCCAATATTCCGGCGTTGGCAGAAGCGAAAGGCGTGGTGCAGGGAATATCGGCCCGCTAGCGATTCGCGCACCAGTTCTAGGGAGCAGCTCTCAGTTTCTCGAGCTCGGCGAGCATCTCGCGCGCCGACTGCGGCCGATCGTCTGGCCGCTTCTCTAGCGACCGCATTATCAGCTCGGCGAGGCGGGGCGGGATCTCGGGATGGCCCGAGGTGATCGGTTGGGGACGCTGGATTGCGTGCGCGGCGAATATTGCCTGCGGCGAGCGCCCGGTAAACACTGGAGACCCGGTCAACATCTGGTAGGCCATCGCTCCGACGGAGTAGATGTCGGCGCGATGATCGGTGGAAGGATCACCGGATGCCTGTTCCGGAGACATGTACGCGGGCGTGCCAAGAGCGATACCGCCCGAGGTCAGGCTGGAGGTGGGATCCATCGCTGCGCTCAGCGCTTTCGCGACACCGAAATCCGCTACGACGGCGTGATCGTCGCTGAGCAGGATGTTGTCCGGCTTGATGTCACGGTGGACGACGCCCTCCTTGTGCGCGTGCGCCAGGGCACTCAGCACGTCGGACAGGATGCGCACCGTCTCGGCAACCGATAGCTCGCCGACGCGGGCGAGTCGTTCTCCGAGAGTCTCACCCTTGATGAACGGCATCACGTAGTAGGAAAGTCCGCCGGCGACACCAGCGGTCAGAACGGGAACGATGTGCGGGTGTTGAAGCTTTGCCTCGAGCCGGATCTCGCGGTTGAATCGCTTGAGGTTTACCGACGCCGCGAGGTCGGGGGGAAGAACCTTGACGACGACCGTGCGTTGGAGAGCCATCTCCTGCGCCAGGAACACCCGCGACATCCCCGGAGTGCCCAGCTCGCGGTCGATGAAGTACGTATCGCCGAGCGTTTCCTGAAGACGCTTCCTGAGGTCCATTCTGTGTTTACTTTGGTTGGAGCCGCGCCATCGGCGATGCCGGCGGCGGCGGCCCGGTCCTCGCACAAAGACAATAGGGAAGTGTCGGGTTCACCGCCACCTGAATAGATCATGACACCGTCAGATCAGACTACGAGCGCGAAGCCGGTTTGGTTCATCACCGGCTGCTCCACCGGCTTCGGACGCGAGCTGGCCAAGTCGGTTCTCGATTGCGGCTACCGCGCTGTGGTCACCGCCCGCGATCCCGCCAAGGTCGAAGACATAGCGTCGGGGAGACAGGATCGCGCCCTCGTGCTCGAGCTCGATGTGACCGATCCGGTGGAGGTCGACGCAGCGGTCAAGAGCGCCGTGAAGCATTTCGGGCGCATTGACGTGCTGGTGAACAACGCCGGAATCGGGTACTTCGGGGCGGTCGAGGAGAGCGAGGACGACGAGGTCCGCCGGATGTTCGAGATCAATTTCTTCGGACTCTCACGCATGACGCGGGCAGTGCTGCCGGCAATGCGCAAACTGCGCGGCGGGCACATCGTCAACATCTCGTCGATCGGCGGACTGAGAAGCTTTCCGTCGCTCGCCTACTATAACGCCACCAAATACGCGGTCGAAGGATTCTCCGAAGCGCTTTCGTTAGAGGTGG
>JANMMF010000424.1:0-3002 GCA_031372985.1 Gemmatimonadota bacterium | reverse complement strand
GCTCTGGGAGGAGATCCCGCAGCTCAAGGGCACGCCGTTCGAGAGCGGGACTCGGCGGGCTGCCCGGGAAAACGGCGTGGTCGAGTATGAAGAGTACCTGCCGGAGCTCGACGCATGGTTGGAGAACACCATCGTCCCCGCCAGCGGTCTGCTGATGACCTACACGCGCGACATCACGCGGCGGAAACGCGAGCAGCAGGGAGCCGAGCTCCTCGCCGAAGCGAGCCGCGTCCTCGCGTCGACTCTCGATTACGAGAGGACCCTCGAGGCAGTCGCCCGTCTCGCCGTCGGTGATCTCGCGGAGTGGTGCTCGGTCGATCTCGTTCAGCCTGGCGGAGGCATTCGGCAGGCGGTCGTTTCGCACGTCGACGAGGCCAAGATCAAATGGGCGAAGGAGCTCAACAAACGCTATCCACCCGACTATACGGCCCCGACGGGGGTTGGGCACGTCATCCGTACGGGCCAGCCCGAGCTCTATCCCGAGATCACGGACGAAATGCTGGTAGCAGCGGCGAAGGACGAGCGACACCTCGCGATCACGCGCGAGCTGCAGATCAGGTCGGCGCTCGTGGTCCCGATGATCGCGCGGGGCCAGACGCTCGGCGCGCTCACTCTGATAAGCACGCAGAAGGGACGGCGCTATGGTGATGCGGACCTCGCCCTCGCAATGGAGATTGCCACGCGCGCTGCGATTGCCATCGACAACGCCCAGCTATACCGCAGCGCACTCGCAGCCAGCGAAGCGAAATCGGCGTTCCTGGCGACGATGAGTCACGAGCTGCGGACCCCGCTCAACGCCATCATCGGCTATCAATCGCTGCTCAAGGAAGGAATCGACGGCTCGCTCAACGAGTCGCAGCTGGCGCAGCTGTCACGCATCCGCGCGGGCGCCGACCATCTGCTCGGTCTGATCGACGAAATACTGACTTACAGCAGGATGGAAGCGGGCAAGGAGGTTGTGCGATTCGACGAAGCGCAGCTTCGCCCTATAGTCGAAGAGGCAGTTACGATGGTGAAGCCGCTCGCCGAGGCGAAAGGGCTAACGTTACTGGCAGAGGTGCCGGACGCTCGGTTGTCGACCGACGCCGGGAAACTCCGTCAGATCCTGCTGAACCTGCTTTCGAATGCCGTGAAGTTCACGGATCGTGGCGAGATTACGGTGCGGGCCCGGTTGAGGGGAGAAGCGGCCGAGATCTCGATCAGCGACACCGGTATCGGCATCGCCGACGAGAATCTGCAAAGAATCTTCGACCCGTTCTGGCAGGTTGAACAAAGCGCGACCCGCAGGGCCGGCGGGACGGGTCTGGGTCTGAGCGTCAGCCGAAGCCTTGCTCGCTTGCTGGGCGGCGATGTCAGCGTCGAGAGCAAACTCGGGGAAGGCAGCACATTTAGGGTGATCCTGCCCGCGCCCCCCGCCTCAAACCTGTCGGTTGGCCCTTAGCGCTGCGCACCCGAGGGAAGAGTCTGCTGCGCCGCGTCCCGCTGCTCGGAGAGCAGCCGAGTGGTGAAGCGCTGTCCCTCTGAAATTCGCTCGACCTCGAGCGCGATCGCGTCCACGGCCTGATTGATCAGGACGAGCTGCTCCGACACTTCCCTCGGAATCTGGGCGGGTCCGCCGCCCTTGCGGTCCATGCGCCGGGCGAAGGCCCGGGCGAGCGGCAGTCCAATGATGATCACTGCCACCATAAGGAAAAATGCGATCGAGATGTCGACTGCCTGCGGAGGAATTATCTCCCCCGGCGGGGGCATTCCAATGACCGTCCGCTCCCCGTTCGGTCCGCTAATCGTGAAAGTGCGCGGCTCGCGTGGCGGAGCTGGCGGAGCAGGAACACCAGTCGCGGCGGCTCGCGGAGCCGACTGCCCCGACTGTGTTGTGGCAACAGGGTCCTGGATTAGCAGGTGTCCGCTCAATGTTGGCATCGCCATCAAAATCCCCCCGATTCGAATCGGTCTTTTCCTTCTTGTTCAATGTAAGCGTCCGCCGGAGAATGCGCCTCCGCGCGGATGGCGCTCAACGTCGCCCGACCACGTTCCGTATTAGCTTAGTCGCAAAATGCCTCGCGATCCGCTCCGGATCCTGTTCTGTCCCACCCACAGTCACAACAATGCGAGCCCATCCAGTCATCACTGCTCTCACCGGCGCACTTCTCTGTGCCGGTACCCTCGACGCACAACTCACGACCCCGCTGGACTCGACCACGCTCGCCGGTTTTCGCTGGCGGCCGATAGGCCCCGCCAACATGGGCGGGCGCGTCACGGACGTCGAAGCTGTTCCCGACAACCCGAAAATCTTCTACATGGCGACCGCCAGCGGTGGGATCTGGAAGACCATCAATGCCGGGACGGTTTTTGTGCCGCTCTTCGACAAAGAGAGAGTGGTCTCTATGGGAGACATCGCTCTGGCGCCCTCGAACCCCAGTATCATCTACGCCGGAACGGGCGAGGAAGATTCGCGCAATTCCATCTCGCCGGGCGGAGGACTCTACAAGTCCACCGACGCCGGCCGAACGTGGAAGCTGATGGGCCTCGAGGCGACGCAGCACATCGGTCGCATCGTCGTCGATCCGGCCGATCCGAACATCGTCTATGTCGCCGCACCTGGTCACACCTGGAACTCCAATCCGGAGCGCGGTCTGTACAAGTCGAGCGACGGCGGTACGACCTGGAAGCTGGTGAAATTCGTTAGCGACAGGGCAGGGTTTGTCGATCTCGCCATGGATGCAAAGGATCACAACACGCTGTATGCGTCGAGTTGGGAAAGAGTGCGCGGCCCCTACTTCCTCAAGAGTGGCGGTCCCGGCAGCGGGCTCTGGAAATCCACGGATGCGGGCGCAACGTGGAAAGAGATTCGCGGCGGCGGGTTTCCTGAAACGATGAAAGGACGCATCGGCATTGCAGTGTCGCCTTCAAATCCGCAGGTGGTTTACACCTGGGTCGAGGCGGACACACTTCCTCGCCCCCTGGCTCGCGGCGAGAAGCCGGACACCTCCAAGCGACAGAAG
>JANMMF010000422.1:0-6066 GCA_031372985.1 Gemmatimonadota bacterium | reverse complement strand
GCTCTTCACGAGATCAAGTGGGATTTCCCGCACGTAGCTCACATTGCATTCGGCGATCTCTTTCTCGAGGATGTGCGAGCGTATAGGGAGCGCCTGCTGGCGGGTAGCGGGTTCGAGCCGCTTTTCCCGATCTGGGGTCTCGATACCGCGACTCTGGCCAGGCGGTTCATCGCTGATGGGTTCTCCGCGCGCCTCGTTTGCGTCGACACCACGCAGCTCGACGCCGGATTTGCCGGACGCCTGTTCGACGAGCAGCTGTTGGCTGATCTTCCGGTGACGGCGGATCCATGCGGTGAGCGTGGTGAGTTCCACACCTTCGTGTCGGACGGGCCACCGTTCAGCACTCCAATACCTTACCGTGTGGGACAAACTGTATTACGGGACGAACGTTTCATGTTCTGCGATATTGAGTGACTGTGACCCGAATAGTCTCCTTTCTGCCCGCCGGCACCGAGATGGTCCATGCACTCGGCGCTGGAGGCGAGCTCGTGGGCCGGTCGCATGAATGCGACTATCCCTCATCAGTGACGGCTCTCCCGGTGGTGAGCCGACCCACGCTGGATTTCGATGACTCTTCGCCCGAGGCAATCGATCGGGCCGTCGCGGACCGCATGGCGAGCGGCGACACACTCTACAGAATCGACGAGGTTCTGCTCCGTGATCTGCGGCCGGACGTGATCCTCACGCAGAATCTCTGTCGCGTGTGCGCTCCTTCCGGGGATGAGCTGACTCGTGCGGTAAGGAAGTTTCAGCTGCAGCCGGAGGTGTTGTTCCTCACGCCGCGGAACATCGCTGAAATCATCGAGAACATCATCACGGTCGGCCGCGCCATCGGTCGGGCTGCCGAGGCCCAGTCACTGGTTCGTGATCACGAGGAGCGACTTGCGAAAGTGCGCGCTGCCGTCGCGGAGGCGCCAACTCGTCGAGTCGTTTTTCTGGAGTGGACCGAGCCGCTCTTTTGCGGCGGTCACTGGGTACCGGAGATGATCTCGCTAGCTGGAGGTAACGATCCACTCGGACGGCCTGGTGAAGATTCAGTTCGGATGGATTGGGACGATGTCGCCAATGCCAAGCCAGAAATGATCATCGTATCGCCCTGCGGCTATCGTCTCGAGCGCGCGGCCGAGCTCGCGCGGGAAATGCCACAGGTGTCGGACGCCGCGGTCTACGCTGTGGATGCGAACGCGTATTTTGCGCGCCCCGGGCCGAGAGTAGTGGAAGGGGTGGAATTGCTCGCTCACCTGTTCCATCCTGATCTCGTTCCATGGTCCCACGTCGACCGACCGTGGGAGTGGATTCGCTAAGTGCGCCCCACCACTGTAGCAGAACGCCGCTTCGCGGAGGAGGCAGCTGAGCTCTCTGGGCTCAGCCTCGAGGAGCGCTTCGCGCGAATCTACAGGACGAATCTGTGGTCTGACGCCGAGTCGCGCTCGGGCGCCGGTTCCAGTCTCGACTCAACAGCGCGGCTCCGCGCCGAATTGCCGCCCTTGCTTCGCCGTCTGAACGCGCGCCGCCTGCTCGACGTGCCGTGCGGTGATTTCAACTGGATGAGTCAGGTAGTTCTCTCGGGAATCGACTACATAGGCAGCGACATCGTCGAGTCCATGATCGACGCGAATCGCGCACGCTATGAGTCACCCGCTCGGAAGTTCACGAGAGTAGATCTCACCAGCGGACCACTCCCGGACGCCGACGTCATACTGTGTCGCGACTGTCTGGTTCATTTCTCCTTCGACAACATCATCGCGGCATTTCGTACGATGAAAGCCAGCGGAGTACGGTATCTCCTAACGACGACGTTTCTCGATCGACAGGTCAACAAGGATATCGTGGATGGAGACTGGCGGCCGCTCAGTCTCGAACAAATACCTTTCCTGCTTCCCGCACCGCTCAGCGTGATTCTCGAAGACTGCACCGAGGAGGGCGGAGCTTACGCC
This sequence comes from Gemmatimonadota bacterium, assembly GCA_031372985.1. Classification (GTDB taxonomy): domain Bacteria; phylum Gemmatimonadota; class Gemmatimonadetes; order Gemmatimonadales; family Gemmatimonadaceae; genus UBA4720. The sequence continues at coordinate 4,129 of JANMMF010000422.1, read as the reverse complement.
GACAAAGCCCTGGCAGTCTGGCGCATGTCGGATTTGCCGACGGAGTTGGTTGTATAGCTTCCTACCCGCGCTGTCCCGCCGTCGAACTCCGCGCTGAAGTAATCAGCGCCACCGCGCAAATCACAATCGCCGCCGCGACTCCGGTGCGGATTGTCAGGCCCTCCCCGGCGATCACCCATCCCAACAGCACCGCGACGATTGGATTCACATACGCGTAGGTGCCAAGTCTCGCCGGCGAAACCTTGTCGAGCAGCCAGATGTACGACGTAAAGCCTATCAGTGATCCGAAAGTGATCAGATAAAGCAATCCCACTGTAGATGCCTTTGAGACACGATGAATGTCGAACTCGGCGAGCTCTCCACTCAACACTCCCACGATCAGTAGCAGCACTCCGCCGCCGAGCATCTCCATTCCGGTCGTGAGCAGCCCCGATTTGGGAAGCTCAGCGTCGCGGGACCAGAACGATCCGATCGCCCACGACAGCGATCCCAGTATCAGAACCAGCGCTCCCACGAGTGGAATGTCGCCGTGACCTCCAATGTTGCCGGGCTCGATGAGCACGATGATTCCGATGAAGCCTAGCACCAGTCCGAGGAGCACCAGGCCGCTCGGCCGGCGTCTGGGAGGTCTCACCCACTCGATGATCACGAGCCAGAAGGGAAGGATAGAGACGAGCAACGCCGTAAGTCCCGAAGGAACGAACTGCTCTGCCCAGACTACCGCGCCGTTGCCACCGAGCAGGAGAAAGGCTCCCGCGATGACTGCGTTGCGCCAATGCAATCGCGTCGGCTTAGGCGCGCCTCGGTATCGCGCCCAGGCGTAGAGCAAAACACCCGACACGAGAAAGCGAAGTCCACCCATGAGGAACGGCGGAATCGTCTCGATCGCGTACCTGATTGCGAGATAGGTCGAGCCCCAGACCAGGTAGATGGAAGCGAACGCGGCGAGAATCTGCCCGCGCGAGGCTCTTGTGTGGCCGTCGTTCAATGGAGGGAGATCTGGGTAGGTCGGGGAAGGGTAGCCGACAAATCTAACCGGCCACGTTCGACTCGATACTCTCGGTCAGTCGAGCGAAGGACCGCGACGCTGTCGCTTCTTGTTCGAATGCCGCTTTTTCGTTTCGAGTCTAGCTTCCTTCGCGGCGCGCGTGGGTTTGGTTGGTTTCCGTTTCCGCGGAACTATCAATGCCCGACGGACGAGCTCCGTGAGGCGCTCCTCGGCCAAATCACGGTTGCGACTCTGGCTCCGCATATCGCTGGCGACGACGCGGATGCTTCCCTCAGTGGTAAGCCTGGACGAGAGCTTGTCGAGGAGTCGCGCGCGCTGATCGTCGGTGAGTGCTCGCGACGAGGCAACGTTCCAGAAAATCTCGACGCGTGACGAGGTCTTGTTGACGTGCTGTCCGCCGGCTCCCGATGCTCTCGACACCCTGACGTCGAGCTCGCTGCGCGGGATCGAGAACGAGTCGTTGACCGCCAGAAGCTTGTCGGACGCGGGCGGTGTTGGCGACTCGCTCACGGCATCACCGCCAGCGGAATAGCCTGAGCGCGGCGAAAAACGTCACGAGTCCCCAGGCGAGGATGATCAGAAGCTGCGGAGTCACCGCCGCGAGCGACGCGCCCTCGAGCATGTTGGCCCGCAGCGCATCGTTTACCGCGGTCAGCGGGAGCGCTTTCACGAACGGCTGCACCACCTGCGGGAAGTTCGACGACGAGAAAAACACCCCCGAGAAAATCCACATCGGGAGCATGATGAAGTTCATGATTCCGGACACTGCTTCCGTTGTGCGGGCGCGCGACGCGGCGAGAAGACCGAGCCCGCCGAACGAGACCGCACCCAGAAGAGAGATCAGGAACAGGGTGACGAGCGACCCTCTGAGCGGAACACCGAACGCCCAATGTCCGAATCCCAGCAGCGTCACGACTTCGAGAATCAGAAAAACCAATCGTGAGGCGAGGAACGACAACAGATACTGGGCGCGTGACATCGGCGTCGCCATCAGTCGCTTGAGGAGCTTCTTGCTGCGCGCGGTCACGATCGAGAATCCGATCCCCCAGACGCTCGAGCCCATGAGATTCATGCCGAGCAGGCCGGGAATCAGAAAGTCGATATAGCGCGAGCCGGCCTCGGTCACATAAGTCTCGGTGGCGCGAACCGGGTCCACTCTGCCGGCGCCCGACTGGACGGCGCGATCGACGATCACCCGGGCGTTCACTGCTTCGCTCCTGCCGCGATCGTACACGTAACGAACGCTGTCTTTGACTGATGCGGGGACTACAAGCAGCGCAATCTTTCCGGTGCGGAGCGCCAGGGCAGCAGCGCTGTCACCGTAGGTCTCGACTATCAACGTCGAATCCTTCTTGAGCGCGTCGATAACTGCGGCGGCGCTCGCTGCCGAGCCTACAACACCGATCCGTACCTTCTCAGGGCCACGCTGCCGGAACGCGATACCAAGTCCGGCTGCAAGCAGAATAGGAAAAACGAAAGTCCAGAACACGGCCTCGGGCTCGCGGATGAACTCGCGGAACCGGACGAGCGTGAGCTGCACCATCGAGCTCTCCCTGAAGCTTCTCCTCTTCAAGGGCTTCCGCTCGGCGCGCGCCTCAGCGTCGGTCATCGGAAAGGGAACTCGCCTACTCATCGCGCAAAGTCCGGCCGGTGAGTGAAACGAAGACGTCCTCGAGAGTCGCCGAGGTTTTCCGCGGCTCTGGGGGCGGCAGGTGCGACAGATCGACCGACTCAATGAGATCGATCGGCGCCCCCAGTGCTATCACGTGCCCATGATCCACGATCGCGACGCGATCGCAAAGACGTTCCGCCTCTTCCATGTAGTGGGTCGTTACGAGGATGGTCTTTCCTTCCGCCTGGAACTTGGCGATCAGATCCCACATCTGACGTCGAGAAACCGGATCCAGTCCGGTAGTCGGTTCGTCGAGGAAGAGGAGCTGAGGATTCCCGACGAGAGCGCAAGCGACGGCGAGGCGTTGCTTCTGGCCGCCCGAGAGTCCACCGACTCGTGAATGCCGCTTCTCACCTAGCTCGACCTGGTCGATGACCTCGCCCACATCGCGCGCGTCGCGATAGAAACTTTGGAACAGCGTGAGGGTTTCATCCACGGAGAGCTTCTCGGAGAGCTGCGTCTCCTGTAGCTGGATGCCAAGTAACTCGCGAAGCTCATCCGCATCGGACTCCCAACGTCGGCCCAGCACTTCAACGCTGCCGGAATCGGCGGGCAAGAGTCCTTCGCAGATCTCGATCGTCGTGGTCTTCCCGGCACCGTTGGGCCCGAGGAGCCCGAAGCACTCGCCGGTATGGACTTCGAGGTCGAGGCCGTCGACAGCGACGACATCGTCGTAGGCTTTCCGGAGTCCTTTCACCCGGAGGGCGGGCGTTGAATTGTCGAGCGCTGTCACCATTGGACCACCAGGAGTGTCCCGCTCAGAGGGCAATAGTCTGTTTGCTCGCCTCTGAAACTCGTTGTAACCGGTTACCGTAGACTGATATAGCGTTGGCCGGAGAGCGGGGCACCGTCCCTGCCAACACTAGATCCAAACCAAGAGGGTGGAAACTATGCAGTCCAGGGCTGTGTCGGTACTAATCAGCGCTTTTATTGTCGCATCGGGCTCGCCGCTCGGCGCGCAAGTTTCGTTTTACTCCGGCTCGCTTCCGTCGCGCTTCTCTGTCGGCGGAGATCTTGTGATCTCGCAGCCGAAGGGCGAGTTCGCTGACAACGCCCCCAATGGCGTCGGCTTCGACGTCACTGGGATGTTCAGAGTAGACCCGCGAGGCTTCTTCAACATCCGCGCGGATCTTGGCGGTGTTCAATACGGACGGGAAACACAGCGTGTCAACTTTCCCAACACCGGCCGCGTTTCGCTCGATGTCGAGACCAGCAATCGTATCGGGTTTGGCGCAATTGGAGCGCAGGTACAGATCCCTGACGGCTGGTTCCGGCCTTACGCCAATGCGGCAATAGCAACCACCTATTTCTGGACCGAGTCATCGCTTTCGGGGATTGACGCCTCGGATGACTCGTTCAGCACCACCAACTATGACGATTGGTCCCGCGCCTGGGTGTTTGGCGGCGGCCTGATGATTCCGTTCGGGAAGTCGATGGGGGCACTCAAC
>JANMMF010000418.1:0-18029 GCA_031372985.1 Gemmatimonadota bacterium | reverse complement strand
GAGGCGGATCAGATTAAGTCTTGCTTTCTCATTGCCGGAATCTACCCCGGAAATGCAAAGTGGGTGCGCACGTGCGCACCCACTTTGCATTTCCGGGGTAGATTCCGGCAATGAGAAAGCAAGACTTAATCTGATCCGCCTCGAAAGGTTAGTTCGGGCGTCTTCTGCCCGGCCTGTGTCCATGATTGTGCTGCTAGCTGCAGTCCTTTCCTGGAGCGGAGCCGCCGCCCCGACTCAGCCAATTAGATATATAGCTAACTCTCGGGTCGATGCTGTCCTGGTAGCGCATCAGGATGATTGGCAGCTCTTCATGGGCGATGCGATCGTCCCACAGATCCGGACCGGAAACCGTCTTGTCTTCATCTATCTCACCGCCGGAGACGACGGGCGAGATACGCTTTACTGGATGATTCGAGAACGGGCTGCGCTCGGGTCGACGCGCATTGCTGCTGGCACTGCGGCTACGGAGCCCGAGCTGGATCAATGCTCGATGGCGAGAGTCCTCAATCACTCAATCAGGAAGTGCACGATCGCCAATACCGAATCCTACTTTTTCCGCCTTCCGGACGGACAGAGGAACGGGATTGGGTTTGCCAGGCATTCCTATCAGAGTCTGCGAAAGCTGCGGCGGAAGCGTATCGCATCGATATCAGCGGTGGACGGAAGTGCCGCCTACACCAGCTGGGCAGATGTAGTGTCGACCGTGGGTTCCCTGATTGGCGAGAGCTCGGCGAGCCGAATCGTAACAGTTCACACGAGTGATCCAAGCGTCGTAGTCAATCCGCACGATCACTTCGACCACCGGATGGCCGGCCTGCTCGTCGCCGATTCACGCAAGAAGAACAGGTGGAACGTCGTGTACTATGTCGGCTACGCCCTGACGACGCGGGCTGCCAACCGGTCAGGCGAGCAGGTGAGGCAAAAGACAACACTCTTCCTTGCCTACGACAAAGTGATGACACAGGCCAACGCGAAATGGAGCGCGTATCAGGAGCGTCCGGCATTCTATTCCGAATGCCTGTTGCGCACTTACGCGCGCAGAATCGCATCGCCCTGAACTCGCTTCTGGCCGCGCGCCGAACGGTATCTTCCACTTTCGCCCGTCAGGGATATGCGTTGACACCCCGGATCGCTGCGCTTGCCGACTCGTCATCGCCTGACCGCAGCGCCCATCCTACTTTAGTCCCTCACCGAAATCCGGTTACAAGGGGAGATATGATCCATCGAGGTCTGGTCGTCGGAATCCTTGTGCTTGCCGCGCAGCAACAGGCGGTCGCACAGTGCAAGGTGGGAACAGACAGCAATGAAGGAAAACTTCTTGCGTTCTACACGGCCCCGATCGTCTTCTCCATGGCAGTTGCTCCGCAGAAAATGCCGCCGGGCCGGATCCGAATCGGCGCCGAGGGCGAGTACATCCCCAAGCCGGATCCTGCGATCGAGCAGACGGGAGCGTGCTTTACGCAGAAAAGCGAGCATACTTCGCTCTCTCCTGTGTTCGGCAGACCGAGGATCACGGTTGCAGGTCCGTTCGGGTTTGCGTTCGAGGCGGCGTACCTTCCGCCCGTGACGATCGCCCGGGCGAAACCCAATCTCTTCAGCTTCGCAATTTCAAATGCCCGCCGTCTAGCCGTCGGTCCAGCTCCCAGCGGAATGACTCTTATGCTGCGCCTGCACGGCACGTTTGGAAACGTGAAAGGGGCGATAACGTGTCCGCGATCGCAGCTTCAGCAAAACTCGCCCTCGAGCCCGTGCTATGGGAACAGCCCGTCGAAGGACACGTTTCACCCTGACATGTTCGGTGGGGAGGTCGCGGCAGGATTCGCCCCTGGATCGGGCAAGGTTTCCTTTTACGCCGGCGCCGGAGCAAACAGGATCGATCCGCATTTCGAGGTCGGTTTTACGGACCTGAATGGAAATGTCGACAGGACTCAGGTTCAGCTCGAGAACCCGCTTACCCGCGCGGCGGTTTTTGGCGGTGTCACGGCAGTTCTTCGCCAAATACTGGACGTCGGCGCGCAGGTTTACTCAGTGCCTTCCGACGCAACGCTATTTCGAGTGAATGGGGGGATTCGCTTCCGCTAGCGGGAGAGCAAGTCTCCCCACACCTCACACGTATCGAAACACGGGCACGCTTTCTGTACTTCCAAGCGGGACACCTGAGAGGAGGAGAGATGGATACCAGGCATCAGAAAGATGCAATGTCGACGGATCACAAAACCCGAACTGAGGACGAGCACTTACACGAGATGGACAAGCAACACCTCAGGCAGAGCGAAAAGGATGAAAAGAATGCGAATCTCATCCCGAAGCCGGGCGGCAAACTCGACGTGGACAGGAAGGAATGAAGCCGAACATACCATCAAGAAAAACGCCCCTCATCAAGGGGCGTTTTTTTCGTCATGGGTCACAATCTCCACTGGTGTGTCCAGCTCAGACATCGAGCACCTGTCCGAAAGTCCCCACATCGGTAGGCAGGGTGAATGACCTGATCCCGTGACACTCCGCGGCCGACCGTACTACCGGTTGCGGCAACTTGTGGACCCAATGGATTCTCTGGCGGATCGGGTGCCCCGCTTAGATATTCAGGAACAGATGTCCACCCTCTTCGGCACCAGTCAGAGGGTTGGTAAAACTATTTGCTCGAGCGCAAGTGAGCTCACTCTCGGAAGGCACCATGAAGGAGCTGCGCGCCGCGCTCACCGAGCAGCTGAAAAGGCCCGACGGGCCGACGCCGGAATTGGCAATCCTTCTCCGTAAAGTCGCCGACGAGGCGCATGAGCAGAGCATTCCTCCGGAGGAGCTGATAGTCATCTTCAAGAAACTGTGGAACTCACTGGCGGAGTCGTTACGACCACAGAACGCGGATCAGTACGAACGGATCCGCCAGCAACTGGTGACTATCTGCATCCAGGCGTATTACGCGGAATAGAGGAACGGGGATATTTTGCGGGCGTGCCCCAATTGTGAGCGGCACATCTCTGGCGTTGAGTAAGTGACGTGGCAACAGCAATCCCGCCCAAGGCTCCAACAACAATTCTCAGTCGTCTATTCGGCCGTTCGCGAAACGGTGCCGGCGAAGAACTCGTCGGTCCGATTCGTGGCGAAGTGCTGGGCGCTGAACGACTCGGTGAGCGAGCGCGCGCGGTCGCGCGTGGGCATCACCTTCTTCCGGCCCAGAAACAGCGTGGCGCTGGCCCACTGCTACTTCGCCTCGAGGACACTCGAAGCGTTCTCGATCGAGTCTATCACGAGCTGAACACCGGCGCCGAGCGCGGTCTGGACATCAGTCCGGCCGGCGACTGGCTGCTCGACAATTTTTACATCGTTCAGGAGCACATCAGGGAGATCCGGACAAGTCTTCCGAAAGGCTATTACGAGGAGCTCCCCAAGCTTGCTACCGGATCTCTGGCCGGATACCCGCGCGCCTACGAAGTGGCGATCGAGCTCATCGCGCATACAGAGGGCCACCTCGATCTCGACAACATCACCCTTTTCGTCCGTGAGTATCAGACGGTCACGGCGCTTCGCATGGGTGAGCTGTGGGCGATTCCCACGATGCTCCGTCTCGGACTCGTCGAGAATATCCGCCGAATGGCGCTCCGTGTCGCGGCACGCCTTCAGGAAGTGGAATCGGCCGATAGAGCGGCGACCGTACTGCGCGAGGCGAGCGAAGAGTCCCAACAGGCGCTCGCCGCGGCGCTAGCCGACTTCGTCGACAACCATCCGCCGTTCACGCCGACCTGGGTCGCGCGATTCCTCCAGCAGGTCCGATCGTACCAGACGAACTTCACGCCTCTCATCTGGCTCGAGCAGTGGATCGCCGAAGATGGACCGAGCGCCGAGGAAGCAGCTACGCGCTCCAACCGACGTGTGGCGTTGACTCAGGTCACCGTTGCGAACAGCATCACCAGCCTTCGTACCATTTCGCGGCTCGACTGGAAGGACTTCGTCGAATCGCAGAGCGTGACGGATAAGACCCTGCGCCAGGATCCGAGCGGACACTACACGTCGATGACGTTCGGAACGCGTGACCACTACCGCCACGTCGTCGAGCACATCGCCAAGCGGGTGAAACGTCCCGAGGAGGAGATCGCAAGCGAAACCCTGGCGCTGGCAAAGCTCGCCGACCCGAACGACACGAGGCACGCTCACGTTGGTTACTTCCTCGTCGACAGGGGCCGTACGGTCCTCGAGGAAAAGGTTGGATATACTCCACCGCCGCGCGAATGGCTGTATCGCTGGACGCAGCGGCATCCGAACGCGCTGTATTTCGGCGGAATATCCGTCTTCACAACTCTGGCGCTCGCCACGGTTCTGGAAGTAATCGAGTTCGCGCCATTGGCAACACAGGTCATCATCGCGCTCGTCTCGCTCATCCCGGCGAGCGAGATCGGCATCGGCATCATCAACCAGATGATAACGATGTTGATGCCACCGCGTCTCATGTCCAAGCTCGAGCTGCGGGACGACGGCATTCCGGAAGAATACATGACCGCGGTAGTAGTGCCGACGCTTCTGGGAAGCGTGCACGCCGTGGAGGAAGCACTCGAGCACCTCGAAGTACAGTACCTCGCCAATCGCGATCCCAACCTTCAGTTCGCGATTCTGAGCGACTTCACCGATTCGCCGACGGAACACCGGCCAGACGACGAAGGGATACTCGCAGCCGCCGCGGCGGGAATGAAATCGCTCAACGCGAGGTACGCGCTCGCGGGCGAGGATGTGTTCTTCCTCTTCCATCGGCCGCGACTCTGGAATCCGAAGCAGGGCGTGTGGATGGGCTGGGAGAGAAAGCGCGGAAAGCTCGCCCAGTTCAACAAATTCCTGCGGGGCGGAGCGCAGGACGCGTTCAGCACCATCATTGGAGACACGAGCAGACTCAGGTTCGTCCAGTACGTCATCACACTCGACTCCGATACGGTGCTGCCACGGGATGTGGCGCAGCTGCTCGTCGGCACGATCGCGCACCCGCTCAACCGCGCGCACTACGATCCCAACGTCGGTCGCGTCACTGAAGGTTACGGGATCATCCAGCCACGGGTCGGGGTGTCGCTAACGAGCGCGCACAAGTCCCTTTTCGCAGCGATCCACTCGGGACATCCGGGCGTCGATCCCTATACGACCGCCGTGTCCGACGTGTACCAGGATCTTTACGGCGAGGGCAGCTTCACCGGAAAAGGGATCTACGATGTCGATGCCTTCGAGGAAGCAACACACGGGAGATTTCCCGAGAACACGCTGCTCAGCCACGATTTGATCGAGGGAACGTGGACGCGCGCCGGACTCGCGACCGATATCGAAGTGTACGACGACTATCCGGCGCGATACCTGACGTTCACACGCCGGAAGCACCGCTGGATTCGTGGAGACTGGCAGCTCCTCGGCTGGCTCAAGGGAACCGTTCCTGGACCAGACGGGCCGATGTCGAACCGGCTTTCGGTGATTTCCCGCTGGAAAATTCTCGATAACCTGCGTCGCAGCCTCGTCGAGATCGCTCAGCTCGCCATGCTGATCACCGGCTGGTTCCTGTTATCGGGTTCCGCCATCAAGTGGACGGCCGTCGTTCTGATCGCGATCGCGTTCCCGTGGCTGTTCTCGCTGATGATCTCGCTGCTCCGGCCGCCGCGCGACCAATCGTGGCTCGCGTATTATCTCGCGGTTGGGCGCGACGCGAACACCAACCTGCAGCAGTTTGCGCTGGCGCTGGTATTCCTGCCGCACCAGGCGGTCGTCTCTGCCGATGCGATCATTCGCACTCTGTACCGACTGTTCATCAGCCACCGAAAGCTTCTCGAATGGCAGACAGCATCTCAGGTCGAACGAACGATGGGAGCTGGGTCGCAGCTCGAGACGTGGCGCAAGATGTGGCCGGTGACGGCGCTCTGTCTGATGCTGGGAGCGATGATCGGTCTTCACGTCACTGTTGGCGCGGCCTCAAACCCAAACGAGCAGTTCCTGTTCGTGATGGGGACGCTACCACTGGTGTTGGCATGGCTAGCGAGCCCGAGCATGGCGTTGGCGCTGAGCCGTCCGGCGATTCTCGGCGAAGTGCATCTCACGGATGCCGAGCGGCAGGCTTCGCTGCGCTACGCAAAGCTGCACTGGATGTACTTCGAGAAGTTCGTGAGCGAAGAAACGCAGTGGTTGGCGCCGGACAACTTCCAGGAAGACCCCGAACCCGTTCTGGCGCTCCGCACATCGCCGACCAATATCGGGCTGCAGCTTCTCTCAACCGTGAGCGCGGTCGACCTCGGCTTCATTACGCGCCCGGACATGATCGACCGGGTGGAGAAGGTATTCCGGTCGCTGGAGAGGATGAGACGCTTTCACGGCCATTTCTTCAATTGGTACGATCTGAACGAGCTGCGCGTGCTCGAGCCGGCGTACGTCTCGACGGTCGACAGCGGCAACTTCGCCGGTCACCTGATCGCGCTCAAGCAGGCGTGCTACGAGATGATGAAGGATCCGTCGTGCACAGAGCTCGATTCCAAGCGCCTGCGAGCGATCGCCGAGCGCGCGCACGCCTACGCCGTGGAGATGGACTTCCGCTTCCTCTATGATGACAAGCGGAAGCTGTTCACGATCGGCTATCACATCGGAAGCAACACCGTAGACAATTCGTATTACGATCTGCTCGCCTCGGAGTCCCGACTCGCGTCCTTTATGGCGGTCGCGAAAGACGACGTCTCGGTCGATCACTGGTTCAGGCTGGGCCGATCCCTGACCGCAGCGGCGGGAACGAGAACACTGCTCTCGTGGAGCGGCAGCATGTTCGAGTACCTGATGCCGGCGCTGGTGATGCAGACGTTCCCGTTCACGCTGCTCGATCAGACACATAAGGGAAGTGTCAAGCGCCAGATCGCGTACGGCGCGGAGCGGGGGGTTCCGTGGGGTGTTTCGGAATGCGCGTACGCGGTGCGCGACAGGCTGCACACTTACCAGTACCGGGGTTTCGGCGTACCGGATCTGGCGCTCAAGCGCGGGCTGAGCAAGGAGCTGGTGGTGGCTCCGTACGCGACGGTGCTGGCGATGCTGGTGGATCCACGGCACGCCCTCAAGAATCTCACGGCTCTCGAAGCAGAAGGCGCGCTCGGACCGTACGGCTTCCGCGACGCGCTCGACTACACGCGGCCATCGCCGGGCTCGCGGAAGACGATCGTGTGCACGTTCATGGCGCACCACATCGGAATGAGCATTGTTGCACTCACCAACGCGCTCAACCGACAGATATGGCCGCGCCGGTTCCATCTGGATCCGCTCGTGCGGTCGGCAGAGCTGGTGCTGCAGGAGCGAATTCCGCGGCGGCTCACGGTGCAGGACGTTCAGGGCGACGACGCCACGCGCGTCCCGAGCGAAATGGAGAAGCCGGCGGTGCGCGAGATCGAGACGCCGCACACGCCTCAGCCTGTCGTCGGCATCCTGGGCAATGTGCCGTATACGACGCTGATCACGAATGCTGGGGGCGGATTCAGCCGTTACGGGAATCTCGCTGTCACGAGGTGGCGCCACGACTCGACCCGCGACAACTACGGGCAATGGTGCTACGTAAAGGATCTGAGCACCGGCCATGTCTGGTCGACGGCGCACCAGCCGTCGGGCACCGAGCCCCAGTGGTACCGGGTGCTGTTCGCCAGCGACCGCATCACGTTCATCCGCCGCGATGGTGACATAGACACGGTCACCGAGATTGCGGTTGCGTCCGACGATGCGGCCGAAGTGCGTCGAGTCATCCTGACGAACAGATCGCTCCAGCCGCGGGAGATCGAGCTCACCAGTTATTCGGAAGTCGTGCTTGCCCCACCAGATGCGGACAGAGCCCACCCGGCATTCCAGAATCTATTCGTGCAGACCGAATTTCTGGCTGGGAAGGCCGCATTGCTGGCGACGCGACGCCCGCGCTCATCCACGGAGGCGTCGATCTGGTGCGCGCACGTCGTCGCCTGCGGTCCGGAGGCGGTGGGCACGATCACCTGCGAGACCGATCGCGCAAAATTCGTCGGACGGGGGCGTTCGGTGAGAAATGCGGCTGCGTTGGATGAAGGCGCTGAGCTCAGCGGAACTGTAGGCGCGGTGCTTGATCCGATTTTCTCGCTACGCGTTCGCGTTCGCATTCCGCCGGGTGGCTCGGCCCACGTCGCGTTCACGACTTTCGTCACCGAGCAGAGAGAGCGCGCAATCGAGCTCGCGGATCTGTATCACGATCCGTACAGCGCCCGGCGCGCGCTGGACCTGTCGTGGGCGCAGGCGCAGGCGGAGCTGCGCGATCTGGGAATCGCGCCGGCGGATGCAGCGCTGTATCAGGATCTCGCCGGTCATCTGATTTTCCCGCATCCCGGATTCCGCCCGGCGCAGAGCGCGGTCGAGGAGAACCGGCTCGGCCAGCAAGCACTTTGGGTACTGGGCGTTTCGGGCGACTGGCCGATTCTTCTGGCGACCATCGACAGCTCCGTCGGAATGCCGAGCGTGAGACAGCTCCTCCGGACGCACCACTACTGGCGGCTCAAGGGAATCACCTGCGATCTCGTGATTCTCAACGTGCATCCCGCCAGTTACATGCAGGAGCTGAGCGACGAGCTGCTGGCCACCACAATGGCGTCGAGCGAGGCCGGACTTCTCGACCGCCCGGGCGGAGTATTCGTGCGGCGCGCGGATCTTCTGCGGCCTGAGGAGATCACGCTGCTCAAGGCGATGGCCAGAGTGCAGGTGAATTGCGACGGGCTGGGTCTCGGAAACTTCCTCGAGTTCCCGGGGGTCGAGGACCGGTATCCTCCCAAGCTGGAGATCATGAACCGTGACATTGTGCCGCTTGGCACAGTGGCGATCCACGCGGAAACGGCGGATCCTGGCACTGGCTTGCAGTCCTTCAACGGCCTGGGCGGATTCAATGAGGATGGCGAGTACGAGATTCATCTGACGGGCAGTGATCTGCCGCCGGCGCCGTGGATAAACGTGGTCGGCAATCCGTCGGCTGGATTCCTGGTGAGCGAAGGTGGGAGCGGCACGACGTGGGCCGGCAATAGCTTCTTCTATCGTATCACTCCGTGGCACAATGACCCGGTGCGAGACCCGTCGAGCGACTCTGTCTTTCTGCGCGACGACACGAACGGTGATCTCTGGACGGCGACGCCCTGCCCGATCCGCGAGCCCACACCTTATCGGGTGCGGCACGGCGCGGGCTACTCCGTGTTCGATCACGACCACAAGGGAATAGCCAGCTCATTGCGCCTGGGAGTCGACCAGAGTGATCCGGTGAAGATCAGCGTGCTGACTCTTCGCAACGATGGCGCGGCTCGCAAGAAGCTCACGCTCACGTGGTATCTGGAATGGGTGCTCGGCGTCACGCGCGAGAAGACTCAGTACCAGATACGCACGGAGTTCGACGAAGAAACGCAGTCGATGTTCGCCCGAAACTATTTCGACGCGGATTTCGCGGAGAAGGTCGCCTTCGCATCGATTAGCGAGCGCGTCGCCTACTATACGGCTGATCGGCGCGAGTTCCTCGGCAGGAACGGCACGATATCGAGTCCGGCGGCACTCGAGCGCGCGGGACTCTCGGGGTCGATCGGCGCGACGATCGACCCGTGCTGCGCACTACAGGTGAGCGTAACACTGGAGCCGGGCGAGAAGCGCGACATCGTGATGCTGCTGGGCGCCGCCGACAGCGAGGACGCGGTGAGACAGATCATCGGGCGCCATCGCGCGCCGGCCTCCGCCGGCGAGTCGGTCACCGCCAATGTCGATGCGTGGGAGAGAAGACTCTCGACGATCAGAGTGCGAACTCCCGAGCCGACGTTCGACCTGATGGTGAATCGGTGGTCGCTCTATCAGGCGCTCTCGTGCCGCATGTGGGCGCGCTCGGCGCTGTACCAGTCGAGCGGCGCGTTCGGATTCCGCGATCAGCTGCAGGACGCGATGGCGTTCGTGTATTCCGAGCCCGCAGTAGCCAGAGAACACATCGAGAGAGCTTCGTCGCGCCAGTTCGTGGAAGGCGATGTTCAACACTGGTGGCATCCGCAGACGGGCCGAGGCGTGCGCACGCGCTTCTCGGACGATCTGGTGTGGCTACCGTACGTCATCGATCACTACGTCACGGTTACGGCCGACCGAGAAGTATTCGACATCGAGGTTCCGTATCTCACGATGCGGCAGCTCAATCCGGACGAGCACGAGATCTACGACTTGCCGAAGCCCTCTGGCGAGGCCGGAAGCATCTACGATCACTGCGTTCGCGCGCTGAGGAGGGCGTGCACCAAGGGAGTGCACGGACTTCCGCTCATCGGCAGCGGCGATTGGAACGACGGCATGAACCGGGTCGGGATCGAGGGAAGGGGAGAGAGCGTGTGGCTGGCCTGGTTCCTCATCGCAACGCTGCGAAAATTCTCGATGCACGCAGAGAAGCGTGGGGACCGGGCGATGGGCGACGAAGCGCTTGCCAAGGCCGAAGAATATGCCGAAGCCGTCGAACGGTCCGCGTGGGATGGGGAATGGTATCGGCGTGCGTACTTCGACGATGGATCACCTCTGGGCTCGCGCACGAGTGACGAATGCAAGATCGATTCGATCGCACAGAGCTGGAGCGTGATATCGGGCGCGGCAAAGCCGGAACGCGCCAGCCTCGCGATGCAGTCTCTCAACAAGTATCTCGTTCGGGAAGATGCGCGGATCATCATTCTGCTCACGCCACCGTTCGACAAGACGACGCATGATCCCGGGTACATCCAGGGATATCTGCCCGGCGTGCGCGAGAACGGAGCGCAGTACACGCATGCGGCGTTGTGGGCCGTGCTCGCGACCGCGCTTCAAGGGGAGGGAAACCGGGCTTTCGAGCTCTTTCAGATGCTCAACCCGATCACACACGCGGACAGTCCGGATGGAGTGGATATCTACAAGGTAGAGCCGTACGTCGTTGCGGCCGATGTGTACACGGCTAAGGGACATCTCGGACGTGGCGGCTGGACGTGGTATACCGGTTCCGCGAGCTGGATGTATCGCGTCGCCCTCGAGGCCATCCTCGGGTTCCAGCAACGTGGCGACATGCTGTTCATCGAGCCGTGCATTCCAGCGGACTGGAAGGAATTCACCATCGAATACCGCGTTGGGGCATCGACGTACGAGATAACCGTCGAGAACCCCGATGGCTTACAGACTGGAACAGTGGAACTGACGGTGGATGGAAACGCAGTAGAGAAGGCTATTCACCTCATCGACGATGGGAAGCGCCATCGCGCTACTGCTTCTCTCCGCTCTGCGTCTTCTTCAGTGCCGAGCCAGCAGGCGAAAGCCCGACTATAGCGGGACCGTTCACGACCTTGCCGTAAGGGTCGAAGCGGGAACCATGGCAGGGACAGTCCCACGTTTTCTCGGTGTCGTTCCAGTGAACGATGCCATAGAGGTGTGGGCATACCGCTGAAAGCTGGTGGATGTTGCCACGCTCATCGCGGTAGACGGCGATCTTCCCTCTGCCGGTTCCAAGGACGGCGCCGTCACCCGGCTTGATCTGCTCGACGTCATCGGCATCGCCCTTGGTGAACCAGTCCTTGTACTGCTCGGCAACGTTGATGTTCTCCTTCAGGTATTCGGGCGTCGCGCGGAGCCTGACGCGCGAAGGATCGTAGAGCTTGGCCCATTGGTGCTTCCGGCCCTGGATCAGCTCGTTGAGGATGATACCGGCAATGGTGCCGTGCGTCATTCCGTTTCCGGAATCTCCGGTGGCGATGTAGATGTGCTCGTCGCCGCCCGGATTTCTTCCGATGTAAGCCAGGTAATCGACAGGCTCCATCACCTGTCCTGACCAGCGATACTCCACGCGCTCGATCATCGGAAAGCGCTCGCGCGTCCACTGCTCGAGACGGACAAACCTTTCCTCGGTGTCGGCCGCCTGACCCGTCTTATGGTCTTCGCCGCCAACGATCAGGATGTCGTAATCGAGCTCGTGCCCGGCGCTGTCTTCGCCCTGTTGTATCCGGATGTAGTGATACGGATGCGGTGTATCCCAATAGAGCCCGTGCGGCACGGAGCCTTTGGGAATCCGCGCGCCAATGACGTAGGTCCGATATGCGGCCTGCTTGGTGTGGATGATGAGCCAGTCGTTGACCGGAGTGTTCGTGCACACAACCACGTTGTCGGCGCCGATCACGTAACCTTCGCTCGTCGTCACTCGCGCGGGCTCGCCGTCTTCGATCTTTTGCGCGTGGACGCCAGTGTAGATCTTGCCCCCGTCGCGAAGGATCGCGCGCGCGAGCCCCTTCAGATACTTGAGCGGGTGAAACGTCGCCTGACGCGGAAACCGAAGCGCGGGACCGCTGTCCCAGAAATCAAACGGGATGCGGTCAACCAACTGTGTATCGCTGATTCCGGCTCGATGAGTGGCCTCGAGCTCACGCTCGAGCTCCTTGCGCTGGCTGTTGCCGCCGAGAAAGAGGTAACCCTCGACACGCTGGAAATCGCAATCGATGTCTTCCATCGATGCGATCGTCTCGATGCGGTGAATCGCGGCCATGTGGCTTTCCGCCGCCAACCGGGCGCCATCATCGCCGTGGAGCTTGGCGATGTTGTAGTAACGGTCGTCCAGTGCGGCCGTGAGATGAGCAGTGGTCCGACTCGTCTCCCCACCACCGATCGGGCCATCGTCGATCAGGACTACAGCACGTCCAGCGCGCGCGAGGAGGTAGGCGGTTGTCATTCCGGCGATGCCTGCTCCAATGATGCAGACATTCGCGCGCACATCCTGGGTAAGCGGTTGGAACTGCGGAACTTCGGTTGTGCCCATCCAGACGGAGGTCGTGTGACCCGAGTCGCTGTGCATAGGTGGTCTTTGCGATTATTGGTGCGAGTCGTGCTGCGGGAATCGGGTCAATGGCGCATAGGACATGCCACGTACCGATTCGGGATTCAGTGTGTCAATTCACGCGGCGAACAAGAGTGCAGGAGAGTAACCAATGGGCAAGCATTCCAAGCACACGTGGATCGTAGATGTGATCGAGGATGGCTCGGTCTCCATCGAAGTAGATGGCCGCACAGTCACACCCATACCTCAGTGGATGCTTCCGAAAGGTGTGAGGAAAGGCGACGTGTTATCCGTTACACACGAGAGAGGGGAGGGAAAGTCAGAGTTGCTGATCGAGACTGATCCCGAGGCAAAAAGGAAGGCGCTCGATCGGTCCTAAGCAACGATCTGTCGGAGTACAGCGCGTACAGGAGCCGCATCGAGCGCCATGAGCTTGAGCGGGAACGCGATGAGCTCGTACATCGTGGGAGTAACTCGCCTGAGGTCGAGATTCTCCAGGATCGCCGCGTTGCCCGAGAAAATCATGTTGTGCACTGGAAGATTCTTGCTCTCCCTGGGATCGACCGACGGAGCATCGACGCCGAGCAGGCGGAGACCCCGTCCGAGCAGAGTGCGGACGCATGCTTCGGAGAGCGTCGGCCAGTCTTCCGGGAAAGCGCCGCTTGCAATCGTTCGTCCGGTCCGCAGAAGCAGCCGCTCCACGAACGGCAGAGACTGGATCTTCTCGAGATCCTCCATTTCGATCTCCTTGCTGAGACTGGAGACATCGACCACGATAGCCGGACCATAGAAGACATCGAGCGAGAGCTCGTGCGAGCCGGACCATCCCTCGCGAACATGGAGTGGAGCATCGGCATGGGTCCCGACGTGGGGACTCGACGTAAACGACGACACGTTCACGCTAGCGCCCGCGCCGATCAACGACGCCCATCCGCAGGTGAACGGAGTATCACCCGGCCACACGGGAGTGTCGGGGTTGAGCGTAACGCTGATGTCACGGAGTGTGGGCTCGTTACCGTTCACCCTAAGACCTTTGCGTACGGCCCACGAGCTTCCTGGCGGTCTCGACCATCCGGTCCACCGTGATGCCGAGGTGCGTATAGATGGTCGCGGCTGGAGCAGAGGCGCCAAAGCGCTCGATACCGAGAATCACGCCGTCGTCGCCGACCCAGCGGTACCAGGACATCGGGTGGGCGGCTTCCATTGCGATCCGCTTCACTCCCCTGGGCAAGACGCTGTTGCGATAGGTCTCGTCCTGTCGCGCGAAGAGCTCGTGGCTCGGCATGCTTACGGCGCGCGCACGAATGCCATCGGCTTCGAGTTTATTCTGGGCGTCGAGCACCAGCACGACCTCGGAGCCGCTGGACATCAACACGACTTCGGGCGCTCCGCCGGGCGCGTCGGCCAAGACATAAGCTCCACGTGCCAGCCCACTCGCCGGCGCGTACCTCGTCCTGTCGATGAACGACAGCTTCTGACGCGTCAGGACGAGCGCGACGGGTCCCTTCGTGTGTTTGAGCGCGGCTCTCCACGCCTCGGCTGTCTCGGAAGCATCGGCCGGCCTGATCAACGTCATTTTCGGAATGGCGCGTAACGCACTCAACTGCTCGACTGGCTGATGCGTTGGTCCATCCTCGCCGAGCCCGATGGAATCGTGGGTGTAGACGTAGATGACGTGGCGCTCCATGATGCACGCGAGTCTGATCGGGGGCCGCATGTAATCCGAGAAAATCAGGAACGTCGCGCCATAGGGAATCATCCCGCCCGTCAGCGACATGCCGTTCATGATTGAGCCCATGCCGTGCTCGCGAATTCCGAAATGGAAATTGCGGCCGGCGTAGTTCTCGGCGGAGAAACTCGGCTCGCCCTTGATTATGGTGTTGGTCGAGCTGGCCAGATCGGCCGAGCCGCCCAACAGCTCGGGGATCTTCTTCCCGATGGCGTTGATGACGATCCCTGATGCAGCACGACTGGCGACGTTGCCATCCTTGGCCGTGAAGACGGGAAGCGATTCTTCCCAGCCCTCTGGCAGATCACCGCGCAAACGGCGCTGCAACTCCTTCTCGAGAGTCGGATTCGCCGCCTTGAAGGCTTCGTAGATCTTCTTCCATTCGTCTTCGAACTTCGCCCGCTGTTTCGCCGCTTCGCGCCAGTAGCCAAGTGCTTCTGGTGCGACATAAAACGGCTCCTGCGACGGATAGCCTAACGCCGTTTTGGTGAGAGTGATCTCCTCCGGGCCCAGAGCGGAGCCGTGCGCTTCAGCGGTGTCGTGCTTGTTCGGGCTTCCGTACCCGATGTGGGACCGGACGACGATCAGAGATGGCTTCGATGTCTCGGCCTTCGCCGCATCGATGGCGCCGTTGAGCGCGCCGAGGTCGTTCACATCCGCGACGTGCTGCACGTGCCATCCGTACGCCGCAAACCGTTCCCCTGTGTCGTCGCTGAACGTGAGAGCGGTGTCACCTTCGATCGTGATGTGATTATCGTCGTAGAACCCGATCAGCTTGCCAAGCTTCAAATGGCCGGCGAAAGATGCAGCTTCGTGCGAAACCCCTTCCATCATGTCGCCATCGCTGGCGACGAAGTACACGTTGTGATCGATGATCTTCTGGTCGCGATTGAACACGGCGCCGAGGTGGGCTTCGCCGACCGCCATCCCGACAGCATTGCCAACGCCCTGACCGAGCGGCCCCGTTGTCGTCTCGACGCCCGGCGTGTAGCCGAGCTCCGGATGTCCCGGCGTCTTGCTCTCCCATTGCCGGAACTGCTTCAGGTCATCGAGGTTGAGATCGTAGCCGGTGAGGTAGAGAACGCTGTACAACAACATTGACGCGTGTCCGGCCGACAGCACGAAGCGGTCACGATTCAGCCAGTTCGGATCGGCGGGATTGTACCGGAGGTGCTTCGTCCAGAGTACGTAGGCGAGCGGAGCGAGCGCCATCGGAGTGCCCGGATGGCCCGAGTCCGCTTTCTGAACGGCATCCATGGAGAGGACTCTGATCGCGTTGATGCAGAGATCCTCGAGCGACTGACCCGAAGCGGATGGCGATGAAGGAGGAGCAGACCGCGTAACGAAGGCGGTATCGGTTGGCTGGGACATTGGGAGCTATATGCGCCAGAAAATGGGGTGTATGCGCGGTGTCACGCCGGATGGTGTTGTCGTCTGGAAACTAGCTCATACGCGGGCGCGTTGCAGGGCGAACCAGTCCGCCGCTTCACGCACTTCGCTCGGCACCAGATTGTGGCCGACCAGCTGCCATTTCAGGGTGACTTCAGCGTGTGATGCCTCGAATAGCTCAGCCAGTCGCTCCACGCTACTGACCGGAACGATCGGATCCATACGACCAGCTGAAACAAAAACGCCGGAGCCACTGAGATCGTTCTGCTTCTCAGGCTCGAACACGAGCATCGGGCGAAAGAGCACGGCGCCCTGCAACAGCCCCGGCTCGATGAACATCACGGTCGATGCTATGTTCGCACCATTCGAGTAGCCCAGTGCATGGACTCGGCTCGAATCCAAACCGTAGCTCGAGATCGCCGCGCGAATGAATCGCGCCAGCTCCTCGGCTCGCGAGCGCACTTCCTTCGGATCGAACACGCCCTCGGCCAGACGCTTGAAGAAGCGTGGAGCGCCGTTCTCGAGAACATTCCCGCGCGGGCTCAGAATGGCGGCGCCGGGAGCTACTGCCTGGCCGATTCCGATCAGATCGTTCTCATCCCCGCCGGTTCCGTGGAGAACGATCAAGGTCTTGCCGGACGTCGACTCTCCCGCGGGCAAAAAGCGGTGGATGAAGCCGAGGTCTTTTTCAGTCATGCATTGGGGCCATGGAGCTCGAGGGGTGCGTGAATGTTGGGAAGTAGCGCTTCGATCTCGAATCTTCGCGGCTCCAGCCATCCGGGTAGTCTGAGCGACTGGCCAAGCATGTCCACCGGCTCGTCGACTGCGAATCCGGGACCATCGGTCGCGATCTCGAAGAGAACTCCACCGGGTTCACGAAAGTAAATAGACTTGAAGTAGTCGCGATCCAGCTGGGGAGTGACGTTGAAGCCAAGTGAGGAGAGTTCGGTGCGAACCTGCATCTGCTCTGCTTCGCTTGAGGAGCGAAATGCGACGTGGTGCACCGTCCCCGCCCCAATCACTCCAGGCCAGATTCCCGGGACGCAGCGCAGATCGACGATGGTTCCGGGACCACCATCACCGGCCGCGTACCGGAATATGCTCCCCTGTTCGCGCACGAGCTTGAATCCCAGAGTGTTCGTGAGCAGCTGGCCCGTCAGCTCATTGGCGTCTAGCCAGAGCGTGACGGAGTAAATGCCGCGGATCGCGTGCTCGGGGGGCACTCCGGCGCCCGACCAACCGGTGCGCGAATCCGCGGCAGGGTGTGCGACGAGCTCACCCATGAATCCTTCGTGGTCCTTGAAGGCGATTACGCGCTCGTCTTCGTAGCGCGCAACCGGTTGGTCGAACTCGACGCGTTTCTTGATCAGCCGCTCGATCCAGAAACCGACCGAGCTGGGCAGGATCGCGAAGGAGGTTACCGCTACCTGACCGCCACCCTGCCTTCCGCGGCGAGCATCCGGCCAGGGGAAAAAAGTGAGGATGCTTCCCGGAGTCCCCTGCTCGTCACCGAAGTAGAAGTGATAGGTGGTGGGATCGTCGAAGTTTACGGTACGCTTGACGAGCCTGAGGCCAAGAATTCCGGCGTAGAAGTCGAGATTCCGCTGCGGGTCACTGGCTATACCGGTGACATGATGAATACCGGCCGTGCGGAAGCTCATCGTTCCGATTCTTGTCTAGCTTTTCTTTGGAGTCTCGCGCTGGTCAGTGCTCGTCCGGGGAGAGCCGAGCTCGCCGCCGTAACCGCTCTTGTGCTCATTCGGGTGGGACGGAACATCTTCCGGGTTGGGCCGTCCGGAGCGCGTGCCTGAATCACCGTCGCCCTGCCTGGCTGGTTGCGTACCTTGTTCCTTCTCTCGTCTGGATGCCATTATATCTCCAATCTGTATCCTTCCATATAAAGCAACGGACATGCCGTTCGCTGAGGCGTTGATGTGAGTCGCACCCAGGCCCCCAGTAAGCCCAAAAAATCGAAAAACTTCCGTAACCTGAGCGATCCCAAGACACTCAGTGAGCTGGCGTTGCGCCTGAAGGAGGGAATCTACATCACCACGCTCGACGGCGAGATCGTGGATGCGAATCCCGCTTTTCTCGAAATGTTCGGCGTCGAATCACTCGAGGACT
>JANMMF010000401.1:0-7868 GCA_031372985.1 Gemmatimonadota bacterium | reverse complement strand
TTGACGTTGTAGGGACAGACATCCTGGCAGATGTCGCAGCCGTACAGGTGCGCGCCCATCTGCTCACGCAAGTCTTCGGGAATCGCGCCCTTCAGCTCGATGGTGAGATAGGAGATGCAGCGCGCAGCATCGAGGAGCCGCGGCTCGACGAAGGCGCCGGTAGGACACGCATCGAGGCAGCGCGTGCACGTTCCACAGCGATCGGCTTGGAACGGCGTGTCCGCCACGAGGTCCAGATCGACGAGCAATGACCCGATGAAGAAGAAGGACCCGATCCGCGGATTCACGAGATTCGTGTTCTTCCCGAACCAACCGAGTCCCGCGCGACGAGCCAGATCCCGCTCGAGGATCGGACCGGTGTCGACGTACGCCTTTCCTCTGATCGGGGTCCCCAGCTCGGACTCGAGCCATTGGTGCAGCTCATTGAGCTTGCCGAGCATGATCTCATGGTAGTCGTCCCCGCGTGCGTACCGCGCTACGGGGCCGCTCGGCGCGCGACCGCCGTAGTCCAGGCCCACGACTATGGCGCTCGTGGTTCCCGGCACAGGCAACCTGGAATCCCGGCGCTTATCAGCGCCGCGCGGGAGGTAATCCATCTCACCGGCATATCCACGCGCGACCCATTCTTCGAATTCGCCCGCCGTCTCCATCGGACCGAGGGAGGTGATTCCCACCAAATCGAAACCCAGGCCCGAGGCCTGGGCCTTTATCAGGCGTTCGAGCGACAGTGCTTCAGCAACCACGGCATTCATTCGTTTGCACTTGCCCAGCTGGCGTAGCGCTCTACCTCAGTGACCGATGGCACCGCATTGTAGTCCCCATAAGCGGTGTACATCCGCCAGCGGAGATACGTGGGATCGGGCAGGGGAAGAAACGGAAATTGTCGGTACCAATTGTTTGACCTGAATCGCCAGGTGATTCGGATCAGATCAAGCGCAAGACGCGGACGACGCAACGACCTCAATGTCAGTCGCAGTGCGAGTTGGAGCCATTGCATGACGCTAATATATAGAACAGCTCATGTCAGACTCCCAGACGCGCGTGGTAGGGCTCATCTCCGATACGCACGGGCTACTTCGGCCCGGCGTTCACGAGGCATTGACGGGGGTCGAGCTCATCCTTCACTCGGGTGATGTCGGTGGGGCGGGGATTCTGGACGAGCTCCGATTGATTGCGCCGGTAAAGGCGGTGTTCGGCAACACCGACCCGCCGGACGAGCCGGAACTCGCCGAGGCAATTACCGTCGCAATCGACGGCATTCGCGTGCACGTCAGTCATGGCCACGAGGTCGGAAGCCCGACCCCGGAGAAGCTGGCGATACGCTACGACGCCGACGTGGTCGTCTTCGGCCACACTCATCGCCCGCTCGTGTCCTGGCTTGGGAGCCAGCTGTTCGTGAATCCTGGAGCGGCAGGGCCGAAGCGGTTCGATCTCACCCCCAGCGTGGCAAGACTGACTATCAAGCGTGGTAAGGCAGAGGTGAAGATCGTTGACATCTCTTGAGCTAATGACAGAGGAGGTGCAGGTGTGGGTCGCATCCCTCGAGGTAGCGGATGCGAGGTACACCGAGCTCTCGCGCTGCCTTTCAACAGAAGAGCAGGGTCGGGCCGAAGGGATGGCTCCGATTCTCGCGCGCCGATTCATAGTAGGGCGTGGGATTCTACGCTCTCTGCTCTCCGGGTTTACCGGTACTTCGGCCGGGAAGCTGCGCTTCACTTATGGCACTTCTGGGAAGCCATCACTCGCTGATCACGACATCCACTTCAACGTGTCGCATTCAGCCGAGCTCGGACTGTTCGCTTTCGCGCCTGATCGCCCGGTCGGGGTGGACGTGGAGAACGAGCGCCCGGTGCGCCGACTGCTCGATGTAGCACAGCGGTTCATGTCGGAGGACGAAATTCGCTCGCTGGCTGCGACCGCTCCCGAGCAGCGCGACACGGCGTTCCTGAAATCGTGGGTGGTTCGCGAGGCGCTGCTCAAGGCGGATGGAAAGGGAGTCTGGTCGGGACCCGACGCGGCGAAGGCGCGGGCGAGCCTCACCCACAAGCTCTTTGCTCCTCGGCCGGGATACATCGCGGCGGTAGCGGCCTCGGATTCCGACTGGCGGCTTTACACGTGCGCGATGAAGGAATAGTGGCGGCCGGTCAGGCGTTCACCCGAGATCAACTGTCGCCCGCTGGCCAGGTCCATACAGTTGCCGGTCGAATCTTTGCGTTAACCGCTGACGAGCGGTTATTTGAAAGACTTGTGCCCATCCCTGGCGATTTGGTGCGGTCGCTGACCGCGAAGCCGGGCTCAGCTCGACGAGGAGGTAGGATGCGGAAAATTTCTGGTTTGCTTGGTGCGCTCACTCTTATGTTAGCCCTGACTTCGTGCGGTGGTGATTCCGCCGGGCCGGGTGGTGGAGGTGGCGGAGGAGGGGGTGGTGGAGGCGGAGGAAACTGTGCCGCCGGCACGTTCTGCATGGGGTCCAGCACATTCGCTACGGCCACCAGTAGTAGCAATCCGAGTCTGACGGTCGCCACCAACATAGCGGTGACGTGGACAAATAATTCCGGCGGAGTCGAGCACGACGTGATCTTCGACGCGCCAGCAGCTGCGCTGGCGGATGGAGCCGGAAGCGCCGGCAACAGTCCGCAGCATCCATCCGGCTCGAATCAGCGACAGTTCGGATCCGCCGGTACCTTTCCGTTCCACTGCACCATTCACGGCACGCCGACTTCAGGAATGCGCGGCAGCGTGATCGTGCAGTAGCGGGTTGTACCGGGCTAGAAGAAAGAAACTCCGTCGAGGGTTTTTGGCGGCGTGAGGCCGAGCGCGTCCAGCGCGCTCGGCATCACATCAACAGTCCGGCGCGGCGAGCGCGCCGGCGCTCGGCTCAGCAGCAGCGGTACGAGCATGTGCTCCCGGTGCAACGCTCCGTGAGAAGACACGTGCGGAATCGGCTCGTATTTCGCCCGATAGTCCCAATCTCTCGCGGCGGAGAGCACGATGTCACCACTTCGCGCTGAACCGACAAGGTGTGCTATCTGCACCAGCGCGTCGGGATAGTCGCTCCCAAACGTCGCATCATACGATTCGCGGTCGTCGAGCGGCTGCTGCTCTCCTATGCACAGCGGATCGCCGGTTGATGGGATGTAGGAATATCTGGATTCGCTCCACGAGAGTCTCGCAGCGCCTCGACCGGGAGCCAGGATCTCGCACGACGACGGACTTGTCGGAAGAATGAGGAGGTCGACCGACTCGCGCGAGAGAAGCCTTTCGACGAGCTCGCTCCATTTTCCGCAGAGCGATGGCCACCACGGTCTCGTTTTCTGATCGAGATTCAGATAGAGGTGGGCCATTGCGTTGCCGCTCACCATCACCGCGATATCGGCCGCGGTGTTGAATGCCCATGGATGGGAGAGCGTGCTATATCCCCACTCGGCGAGAATTGCGGTGAGATCCTCGTGGTCACGCACCGTCGAGTGTCCGTGATCGCTCCCGACCCACAAATGCATCTTCCCCCACCGTCCGTCCCGTTCGGCATCGGAACGGATCTGCGACACCGTATCGTCGACAATCCGCAAGGCGTCGCTCACAATGGGTGAGTCCTGACCCTCGGCGTGCGATGTCTTGTCGACGCCGGTGAGCGCAACAAAGGCGTACTTTATTCGTCGCGTTCGCAAGCGTCGCGCGACCTCCTCTCCGACGTGGCGGTCGATCGCAAGCCAGCCGCGCACGTCGCCGCGAAAGTGGGTGGCGGCGGCGCGCGCCACGAATGCCGGGCTCTGACCGATTCGCTCGCGACGGCGGAGACCCCGGGCGATGACGCTCAATGCGCCGATGCTCGGCTTGGCGAGCTCGAAAATAGTCGGCGATGCACCGTCGATGTCGCGATCGACGAAGCGCATCTCCGGGCCGACGTAGCTTCTCGAGTGTCCGGATAGCCGCGGAATCCGGCGCGAGCGGTCGTACCAGCGCAGACCCGGAAGCCCGACGCTGCCCGGATATCTTCCCATGATGAACGGCGCGTAGGCTGGTCCGGTCACCGACGGGAACGCGGACGTCACGGTCGAGAGCGATCCTTCGTCGCGCAGACCGGCGAGCGCGGGAAGATCACCGCGAGCGATGGAGCGAGCGAGCACATCCGGTCTCACTCCATCCGCTATGATCATGACTACCTGAGCACCATCACCTGGCGGGCTTCCTGCAGACGCACGCAACTTTAGTTTCCGCGTTGAGAGAGCCGACAGACTAGTTTCTCTGTCGGTCAGAGATGGTTCGCCGAAGCCCGCGACAGCGGCCAACAATGAAGAACAGAAAAGATATCCCGAAAGCAAAGGCGGCGAAGAGCGCGCCAGGACGATCCACGCGCGCGCGCACCGCCGGCGGGAAGAAACTCAATCCGCAGGTGATGGCGTCCGCCGAACAAAAGGCGCGGGAAGGGTTGAAGCAGCGGACGGAAGAAGGGCACCTCAAGGCGGGAAGAACTCCCCCGTCGCAGCAGGAGGGCTCGGGCCGGAGATCGGGCGCGACGCGGATCGTCGACGATTCCATCCGCGATGTTGCTGCCGTCACCGAGGATGAAAAGCTTCTCCAGCAACCCGGGCCGCGCATCGACTTCACCCGGACTGATCCGTGGCGCGTGATGCGGATCATGGGGGAGTTCATCGAAGGATTCGACACGCTGGCGTCTGTGGACAAAGCGGTGACGATCTTCGGCTCCGCGCGCATCGGCCCGGACGACCCTCACTACGAAGCGGCGGAGGAGACTGCGCGTCTTCTCGCCAAGGCCGGCTTCGCGATCATCACGGGCGCCGGGCCAGGGATCATGGAAGCAGCGAACAAGGGCGCGCGCGTTGGCGGCGGCCGCTCGATCGGCTGCAACATCGAGCTACCGTTCGAGCAGGGCGCCAATCCCTACGTGGATACGCTGGTCAATTTCCGGTACTTCTTCGTCCGCAAGACGATGTTCATCAAGTACTCGGTCGCATTCATTATCTTCCCCGGCGGATTTGGAACGCTCGACGAGCTGTTCGAGGCGCTGACTCTCATTCAGACGGGAAAGATCTACCGCTTCCCGGTCATTCTTTTCGGGCGCTATTACTGGGCAGGGCTGTTGCGCTGGCTCCAGGCGCGAGTGCTGAGCGAGGGAAAGATCTCTGAAGGTGATCTCGATCTCATGCTGGTGACCGACGATCCGGCCGAAGCGGCGCAGGCGGTAGTCTCGGCATACAAGTCCATCGGCAAAACCGGTGGAGAACAGTTCGAGGAAATCGTGGAAGAAGCGAGAGATGCCAAAAAACAGTAAGGGCAACGATGCGGGAAAGGGAGGGGGAGGGGGACGCGATCGCGGCGGCTTCAAGTCGTCGCGCCACGGAAAAGCATCCGCTGCCGGCCCCAAGGCGCAACAGAAGCTCGCAGCCGAAGAGCGCGAGAAGAGCGGGGCTCAACACACCGCGCACGAGGGGAGCCGGTTTCTCAAAGGGCAGCGCATCGACCCGCGCCGCATCGATGGGAAGGAAACCGTCGCCGAGCTGATCGAGGGGACTTACCTCGCTTACAACGCGGCGCGTCTGCGCGAAGCGTGTCAGCTCTTCACCGAGAAGATGTTGGCGCCGGATGTCACGGTCGGCTTGTCGATCACGGGAGCGCTGACGCCGGCCGGGCTCGGAATGTCGGCGCTGATTCCGTTGATCGAGGCTGGCTTCGTCGACTGGATCATCTCCACGGGGGCGAATCTCTATCACGACACCCACTTCGGGCTCGGACTGGCGATGCATCGCGGCAACGCGCAGGAGTCGGACGTGGTCCTCCGCGAGGAAGGGGTCGTTCGCATCTACGACATCTTCTTCGATTACGACGTGCTGCTCTCGACCGACGCGTTCTTCCGGAAGATCATTACGGGGAAGGAGTTTCAGCGCCCGATGTCCAGCGCGGAGTTTCACAACCTCTGCGGCAAGTACGTGCGCGAGCGCGGGAAAGCACTTGGCATCGGTCAGAAGTCGCTGCTCTCGGCCGCATACACGGCCAGCGTTCCGATCTACACTTCGTCTCCGGGCGACAGCTCCATCGGCATGAACATCGCGGCGCTCGCGCTTGATGGAAACAAGCTCCTCCTCGACCCGAATCGCGACGTAAACGAGACCGCATCGATAGTTCTCGACGCGAAGCGGGGCGGCGGAAAGAGTGGCGTGATGATTCTGGGCGGAGGAAGTCCCAAGAACTTCATGCTCCAGACCGAGCCGCAGATCCAGGAAGTGCTGGGCATCGATGAAAAGGGTCACGATTACTTCCTTCAGATCACCGACGCACGTCCCGACACCGGCGGCCTCTCAGGTGCCACTCCGGCCGAGGCCGTGAGCTGGGGGAAGATCGACCCTGACCGACTGCCGGATGCAGTCGTGTGTTATCTCGATTCGACGGTGGCGCTGCCGCTCCTGACGTCCTACGCTCTCGCGCGACACGAAGCTCGCGCCCTCAAGCGGCTCTTCGACCGTCGCGAAGCCATGATGTCGAGGCTGCGCGAGGAGTACGAGAAGTCTTCAGCGGCCCCGCCGCCGATCGAACACACGGATTCCAAGCTTCCACAGCACCGGTAGCGATAGGGCGCAGGTCATTCAAACTTCCGTCTCGGTAGCCTGCCCGAGCGGCTTTTGTTGATACACGTCAGCGTTTCAACTGGAAACCGTCGGCACCCGGCAATTGCCTCTACGCCCGGTTCTGCCTAGCTTGAGAGTGCGGCGCCCGGCCGGTATACGGTCGGGCGCTCGATTTTTCGGCGCGGCCGCGCGCGGTAACAATCCGGGAAGGCTCTAGTCGTATGATCGAGCAGCTCAAGATAAAACTGGGAGAGGAAGTCGAGCGGCTTCAGCATGAGCTGAACGTCACGCTGCCGCAGGAGATTCGTAGGGCGGTGGAGATGGGAGACCTGCGCGAGAACAGCGAGTACAAAGCCGCGCTCGAGCGGCAGCAATTGGTGCGGGCCCGCCTCGGTCAGCTGCGGCAGCGGCTCAGCAAGCTTTCTCAGATCGACGTCTCCCAGATCCCCTCCGACAAGGTCGGCCTTGGCTCGCACGTGGTGGTGCAGGACGAGAATACCGGTCAGCGCGAGACCTACAGCCTGGTATTCGGGGACTCGGTCGAGTTCGAGGAGGGACACGTGAGCATGTCCTCGCCGATCGGGAAAACTCTGGTCGGAAGAAGCGTCGGTGAGACCGTGGTACTCAAGCTTCCGGCATCGACGCGCCGGCTCAAGATCATCGAGCTCAAGACGATCCACGACGCGGCCTGACGCCCGCATCTCCTTGCCGTCAGCGAGCAGCTCCCCGACGTCCGCCGGTTTTAGTTTTCCCGCTCGAAATCTCGAAACAGCATTTGGGCTTTCCGGATCTGTCGCATCTTTCCTTCACCTCCGCGTCGACGACGCTGGAGACGAGAGAGGTGACGACAGCACAGGCACAATGGTCCGCCTCGACGGCCGTAGCCAGCGGGCAAGCACGTCCAACGATGCGGTAATCGTCGCCCGATCGCTCGACTGTGGTGATGCCGCCGAGCGAATTCAGTAGCTCCGATGCACCGGCAACTCGCTTTTGAAGCGATTCGCTGGTGTTCTTCGTTTCACCCGCGAGACGTTTCCCCACGCGCTCCAGAAACGCGGTGAGCTGCGACGCGGGCAGGATGGCCCGGAGCTCCTCGACACATGCGGCGAGCACCGGTGCGTACGCGCGTGAGAAGGCCTCGTCGGCCGCCCGAGTGAGCGAATAAAGGACAGCCGGCTTTCCAGCACCTGGACGCCGTTGCA
Source organism: Gemmatimonadota bacterium (assembly GCA_031372985.1). Classification (GTDB taxonomy): domain Bacteria; phylum Gemmatimonadota; class Gemmatimonadetes; order Gemmatimonadales; family Gemmatimonadaceae; genus UBA4720. The sequence goes on along the minus strand of JANMMF010000401.1, from coordinate 82 downwards.
CACCGGCCTTCGCGACACCGCCCTCCCGCTCGAGCGCCGTGAGATGGAACCGGACGGCGTTATCGGTCAGATCGAGGCGCGA
>JANMMF010000391.1:0-2900 GCA_031372985.1 Gemmatimonadota bacterium | reverse complement strand
AGCAGAAAGCATGATTCGCTTCACTGTATCTCCAGTGTTATGGATGACGCGTAACCTAAACGGGCGTGCGCTCCAGCTACCACCCCTCGGGGCACTTGTGTTTTGCGTTGCACGTCGCTTCGACTTTGGCGATTCGGGAACTGTTACGGCTGAGGTTCGCGTCAGCAACGATCGCCGCTGACGCGAGGAAGCCTCAGACCGCGGCGCGCACGCAACGAGTCGATCTCCTCGAGGTCGGCCGCTGTCAGCTTCCATGTCGCGGCCGCCGCGTTGTCCTGCACCTGCTGCGCCGACGTCGCGCCCGCTATCACCGATGCAACGACGCGGTGGGCAAGGAGCCACGAAAACGCGAGCTCGAGCAGTGTATGTCCGCGTGACTCGGCAAATTCGATCAGTGCTTCGACTTTCTCGAGATTGTCATCCGTCAGCAGATTCCGGTACCGTTCGAACTTCGCGACCCGAGTACCATCTGGAATCGGCTGCCCCCTTCGATACTTGCCCGTCAGCAGGCCGCTCTTGAGCGGAAAAAAGGGCAGGAACGCCAGACCCTGCCGCTCGCACTCGGCAAGGACTTCGTCTTCGGGCTCACGGTGGAGAAGGCTGTACTCGTTCTGCACGGCGACGAAGCTGGCTGAGCCCGGACGCGAAGCGCTCGCTGCCGCCGCCTCGCGCAGCTGCTGCGCGGAAAAATTCGAGCAGCCGATCTCACGCACCTTCCCAGCTTTCACCAGCTCGTCGAGCGCTCCCAGGGTCTCGGCGATCGGCACGTCGGGATCCGGAATGTGCTGCTGGTAGAGATCGATGTAGTCCGTCTTGAGCCGCCGGAGACTCGCGTCGAACGCCTTGCGGATGTAGTCCCGGCGGGCGCCTTTCCCCTGGCCCTCCATCTCGAGGCCGAACTTGGTGGCGATGATCGCGTCGGATCTGCGGACGCCAAGAAAACGCCCGAGCAGCTCTTCGCTCTTTCCGTTGGCGTACGTATCGGCGGTGTCGAAGAAGTTGATCCCTGCGTCGAGCGCGGCGTTGATCACTTCCTCGGTGCGCTTCTCGTCGATGCGACCGCCGAAGTTGTTGCAGCCGATTCCGACCACCGTCACCGTGAGCGACCCGACTCTTCGCTGCTCCACTGGGTATTCCTCTATCTCGCCGTGGAGCCGGCCACGACTCCGGCCCCCTGGGCGCAGGCGGCGAGGTCGGCGGCCGACTCCGAATGACAAGCACGTTGGCGTGACGGCTGATCGGAGAAGAACCCGCCGATCTGCAGTCCCACGCCACCCCAGCACCGTGACCGCGCTTCTCCATCCGGCAGCGATTTGCAGAAGGCGATTCCGCGCGGGAGCTCACTCGGCGCGTACGCGAGATGTCGCACCGCACCCTGATAGCAGAACGGCAATCCAGCGGCCGACGCGAGGTCGCAACGCTTCCGAATGCCGGCGTACTGAAACGCCGCGGCTCCCGACGCGTTCCTGCCGAGCCCGACATAACACACCCGCACAAGGTCGGGCGTACCCGCTGAGTCGCATACCTGGCCGGCCTTCCGATAGTCCTGCCTGACCGCCGGAAGGATCAGATCAGCCTGCAGCTCATAGCACTCCCGACGATAGCGCGCCGCTGTTGCATTGCACGGGTAGTGCAGGTCGTTCGGCTTGAAGAGTACGACCGTGGACGCGGGTGTCGAGTGGCGGTGCATTCCAAACTTGCCGTCGCCGAAGGTCTGCATTCGCGCGCCCATGTTGTGCTCCATGAACACACCGCTGTAGCAGCTGCGTTGATCCCAGTCTGCCGCGAGCCTGTCGCAATCCTTGAGGGACGCGTTCACGTCGTAGCGGTGATACATCATCAGGCCGTGACCGGTACCGTGCAGGCAGTCGAACAATCGGAATTGCTCTCTCGTGCCTCGCAATCCGTCGCAGGGTGCGAGAAGCACGCGTTCGGCGATTGGCATCCCGATGCGCGCGTCGAAGTAGCGCTGGAGGATTCCGTGATAGCACCCTGATTGGTACCGGTCGTCGCATTGTGAGAGCAGTCGCGTTGCCGTCCTGGGAGTCGATCGAACCGCGTAGCCGAGCGCGTGCGCGAGGGGGTGACCGAGCAGAACCAGAGACGGATCGCTGTGAATGACGTAGTCGAGCGTACCCATCGCCAGGGCTATGTTGCCCGCCGACGACAGCGACCCGATGCCGTCACCGATGCACGTGGAGTAGGCGTCGATGGAATGACTGACGTGCGGCTTGCACAGCTTGAGCAGCGAATCCGCGATCAGCGCCGAGTCCGCGACCACGCGGCCGGGCGTGGTCGGCGCTGTTTCCAGCGTGTCGGCCGGCGTGGCCCGTGTTGTTGCGTGGTCTGTGTGCTGGGCTTCGGCGCGGGATGCTACCGTCACAACGACGAACAGAGCGAGGAATGCCGCGAAGCCGAACCGTGTGCGACGTGATGAAAGATGGATCATGAACGGAGTATCACCGCGCGCGCCTGCGGATTCAACTGTGTCGTTGGGAGGATTTCCCCATGCGGAAACCCTCCCTGCGCGAAGCGTCAATCGGAGAGGCGTGAAGAGGGAATCAGGATATAGCGGACGACAGGTGGCGTAGAGGGCCGCGCGATCGGAGAAATGATCCTTGAATTTCAGAAACGTCTCCGATGGAGACGCGCGGGTGCCCCTACTCCAGACTCAGGCTGCGATTCAGCGCCGTGGCGACATAGACCATGTCTATGCTCTTCAGGAATTCGTGCCAGGGCGGGGGAGCGCGAAACGCCATTCTGCCCGAAGCATCTTCCCACACCGGTACGACTACGCCGGGCATGTCGACCGATGCAGCGCTCCGCTGGAATGCTTCCTGGATGCGTGCCTGCTCCGCTGGCGATCGCTTCCCGAATGACCGGTCGACAGGGACGATGAT
>JANMMF010000376.1:0-5118 GCA_031372985.1 Gemmatimonadota bacterium | reverse complement strand
GCAGGACAACGAGATCGCGGACGGCAAATGCATCCTTCACCCGACCCGCACGCTCGAGTGGGTGGAGGAGAAGAACTGGTTTTTCCGGCTGAGCGCGTACGCCGACCGGTTGAGAGCGCTCGTGTCGAGCGAGGATTTCCTCCAGCCGAAGTCTCGTCGCAACGAGGTTCTTTCATTCATCGACTCGGGGCTCGAGGACGTTTCCGCCAGCCGGAGCAGGTTCTCGTGGGGAGTTCCCTTCCCTCGCAAAGGAACCGGTGGCGACGCGCAGACGACCTACGTCTGGTTCGACGCGCTGCCGAACTACCTCACCGCGACGGGATTTCCGAATCCCGATTTCGAGAAGTTGTGGCCGGCGGATCTGCACATCATTGGCAAGGACATCACCCGCTTTCATGCGGTGATCTGGCCGGCCATGCTGATGGCGGCCGGCCTCGCGGTCCCTCGGCGCATCTGGGCCCACGGGTTCGTCCTGGTCGGAGGAAGTCGCGTCAGCAAATCGGCGGGTGGTAATCTGGATTTGCGCGAAGCGGTAGCCCGTTACGGGGCCGACGCGTTCAGGTATTTCCTGCTGCGCGAAGTTCCGTTCGATGGCGATGGCAATTTCTCGTGGGAGAGATTCGACGAGCGTTACAACGCGGACCTCGCCAACGGAATTGGCAACCTCGCCAGCCGTACCATCTCGATGGTCGAGCGCTACTGCGGAGGGGTTGTCCCGGCGGGAGAGCGCAACGAGATAGACAAGGCGGACGAAACGGATCTCGACGCGTACCACGCCTCCTTTGGCCCGAGAGGATTCCTGCTGCACGACGCGCTCAGAGCGGTATGGCAGACCGTGGCGAGGGCGAATGAGTACGTCGACCGCCAGGCGCCCTGGAAGCTCGCCAAGGACCCGGCCCATCGTGCGGACCTGGAAAGCACGCTCGCCTCACTGGTGAGACAGCTCGCGCGACAGGCCGTGTACCTCTGGCCATTCATGCCGAGTAAATCGGAGGAGCTGTGGAAGTCGCTCGGCGCCCCGAGCTCTCCAAGCGATATGAGATTCAGCGGACTGCAACGACTCGATCCGACTGCGTGGAAGGTGGATAAAGGGCCGTCGCTCTTTCCGAAAGCGGAGATACAGAGCACTTAACGTCGCGTGCTGATCGCGATCACTCCGCCGGCGTTGCCCGTACCAAACTTCGTCATCGCTTCCCACGATCTGTAAAGTCTTACAAATGATACGTCAGAAGCGGGAATGCTGTGCAAGACCGAGATCGGCCCGAACACCTGGTCGTCGACATAAACGTTGGGGTAGGGCCTCGAGGTCCGCCTATCCAGGCTTGTCTCCCCCCGATAAGTGAGGAAGTTTGGTCGCAAGTTGCGAATCAGCTCGTACGCGGTCGTTCCAGCCGATGCGGCAACCTCGTCCTCAGTGATCAGCTGCGGATCCGGCCCCCGCGGCGGCGCCAATCGCGGAGAGCTACACGCTGACAGTGCGGCGAAAAAAAGTGGCAAGAGCCAGCGAGCTGCAGCCATACACACTTCCTCGATTGAGGATGCCCTTCTTATATCATAGCCGCATGTACCGCGCTTTGCCTATGGATAAAGACAACGGGTCGCCTTTTCAAAAGGCGACCCGTTGTTCATTTCCCACCCTCGGTAACGCCTTTCAACGCTACGGTCAGGTGCATCCGGTGGGCTTTACCGGGCGTGCATCGCACTCAGCCTGTGGGATAGGCATCACCTTCGCGACAAACTGACCTGCCTGGTCTAGCGGCAGCAGACCGAGAAGGCCAAAGCGCCGGTGGTCGTGCCACCGCTGCCCTTCGAACAGGAGCGAGTACCGTCTTTCGTAGAGCAAAGCTGTCAAACCATTCGCCGGCGTCGCGAAAGCCACTGGATTGAGACCTCCGGACACTGAGCGGATGTTGTTGATGTCCTGCATGGCCGCCACGAAGTTGCCGGTAAAAATGTTCGCTTCCGCGCGAATGAGCATGAGCTCCTCATTGCGGATGATTGGAGCCGGTGAGTTCGGGGTCGGGTAAATGGTGAAGCGGTGTGTCGCCGGAATGTTCAGGTTCTGCGGGGGAGCTACTGGCGAGGCCAATGGAACGACCTTGCGCGTGTAGCGGGCATCAATTCCTGACGGGCCCGACTGAGCATTGCTCTGGATGCTGGCGTGGGCGAAGATATAGTTTTGTTGTGCGAAGCTGTTCGCATTGGGAGTGTCGCCGGCAGCGGTTGAATAAATGGCGTAGACCCCCCTGTCGAGGTCGGCGAGCGATGTCGCCCCGCCCACCGGTGACGCAAAGCTGGCTGCGACCGCCGTGAGGGCCTGGTTATAGCACGCTGCTCCGCAGCCCAATGACCCTCGGTAAGCCAACACTCTGGCGGCGATCGCGCGATTGAATTGCAGGAACGTGGCGGGCGTGCTGAAGCCCGTGAAGCCGCTGTGGAGTACGAAGGGGAAAGACGCCCCGCCGGCCGCCAGATCCGTAGCCGCCTCGTCGAGCGTAGCGGATACGAACCTGTACACCGAGTCGCGCGCCACGAACGCAGCCGGACTGTTCGGGTCTGCCGGTATGTCTACCGTAGCGCCGAGAGTATCGCGCGAGACGATGGTATACAACAGCTCGAGCGCTCGAAATGTCTTCGCGAATCCGGCGACGGCTGCTTTCTGCTCGGCGGAGAAGCTTGACGCCTCCGAAAGATCTATGAGCTGGACCGCGTTGCGCTGGTTCTGGTAGCGAATGTTCCAGTTGCCCGACGCGAAACCAGCCGGATCGAGACGCTGTGGGCCGGGAATTCCGACCAGGTAATTCGAGATGGTTCGCCCGTCGGTGGGGAAGTAGTTGTACACTTCGCGGCCAAAAACACCGAAATCGCGAGTCATGCCAGCGATCCCGTCCCTGACCCCGTCCATAACGCCCGAGGCGAGCAATTGCACGGCTGCTGGATCCTTGCTGAGACCTTCGGTTGTCGGCTGGTTGTAGTTCGGAATCACCAGTCTGTCGGCGCTGCAAGCTGCAATCGCAGTAAGCAGCAATCCTAAACGTGCACCGTGCCTGAAGCGGCGGCGGGTCATTGCGTGTCTCCTGGGGCCGGAGCCCATGGGTATTGAGATTTTTGTGAATGTCATGGCTAGAATCCCAGATCGAGCGACAGCCAGAAGCTGCGGCTAGGCGGAAACGGCGCCAGGTCCACGAAGCGCGCGACGAAATTCCCGCCGTTGTTCACTTCAGGGTCAAAGCCGTTGTACCCCGAAATAATGAACAGATTCCGGCCCGAGAGGCTGATCTTCGCATTCTGGGCGCCCCGGATGCGTGAAACCATCCGCGACGGAACCTGATAGGAAAGATTGACCTCGCGGACTTTTGTGAATGAGCCGTCGACGAGGTAAGCCGCCGTGTTGGCTCCTCCACCCCAGTTGTTGTACCGGTACTCGCCCAGCGTCGCGCCGACCGTTGGGTCAGGCGACGGCTTGTCATAGTCCCAGGTGTTCGCCCCTTCGTCGAACAGGTTGAGGGTCATGTTGGAAATTGTCCCTCCTCTCCGGTAGTCTACGAGGGCGCTCAGGTTGAAGGACTTGTAGGTCAAATCATTGCCGAAGCTCATCACGTACTTTGGATTTGCATCGGCGAGCGGCGTGTTGCCGACGGTGGCGCCGTTGACAATCTTGTTTCCCCAGATCGTCGTGACGGTGTGGCCGGGCGTGAAGCGAAGGCGTCCGTATGCGTTGCCGAAGCCTCCCGCCGCAGTTCCCGTTGTGAACGGCTGAACGCCCTCGGGAAAGCTGGTGATGTCGGCGCGGCTCTGATACCACGTTGTCCGCGACGTCCAGCTGAGATCGTTTCGCTGGATCGGCACTAGCGTCAGACCGAACTCATAACCCTTGGTCGTCATTTCTCCGCCATTGACCGTCGTTCCACTGATTCCGGTCGACGGCGCCAGCTGTGGACGCACCAGCAGGTCGGTCAGTTTGCGATTGTAGTACGTCGCTTCGAGGCGCATGCGCTCGCCAAGGAAGGCGCCGTCCAATCCGAGCTCGAACTCATTAAGCCGTTCCGGCTTGATGTTGGGATTGCCGATAGTCCCCGGAAGGCCGTAGGCCGGCAGGCCTCCGATGAGACCGTAACTGGTGAGGGCAAGGAAGCGGTCGCCGTATCCAGGTTGATTTCCAGAAACACCGAATGACGTCCGGAGCTTCAGCTCGTCCACGAATCGCACCGGAGAAGCAAAGCGATACGACGCCGAGGCACGCGGATAGTAATGGATCTGGTTCGGATCGCCGTTCAGGCTCGCCCGCTCGCCGCGTATTGCGCCTGAGAGATAGAGTCTCTCGCCGAGGAGAAGAAGCTCTTCCTGGACGTATGCCGCTTGAGTGCGGGACTTCTCCTGTCGATCGGTGACGGTGATGTTCTGAGCTCCAGCCGCGACGAATTGCTGTGGGCCGAGCCCCCGACCGACCATGTTGTAATCGTTGAAGGCGCGGTCCTGAAGCTGAACGCCAGCCGATGTCGTCGCCGACACCCACCGGGGCGAGAACGCCCATACCGCGCTTCCGCTGATGTTGGTGAGGCGCTCAGTTCCATTTCCCTGGATGATCGTTCCGGGGAAGGTGCCGCCTTGCGCCGTCCCAGCGCGCTGAAACTGAAGCTCCTGCGGCGCGCGGATATAGTTCTCGTTGCTGTACCTGTCCGCGCCGCCCTGGACGCTGAAGTTCAGGCTGTTCTTTTCCCCGTTGTACGCGGCCCAGTTGGCGCGTCCGGAAAAGATCAGTCGGTAGACATCCTCATTGCTCTGCATCAGGTCGAACGTCTGGAACGGGTTCGATCCTTGGCGCGTGCCACCGCCGGCGAACGGGTTCAAGACATACTGGCCCAGAGCGTCCTTCTGTTGCAAATCGATGATGGCCGGGGTGTAGGCAAAGCCGTAAAGGGGAGAGGAGAACGCGTTGTCGTTGTTCGAGATTCCGCGCTGCGAGAACGACCGGAGCAGGTTCGATCCAAGACTGATCGTGATGCGCTGTCCAACCGCCTGGTCAATGTTTGCGCGAAGCGATTGACGCCGGGCGCCGGTGTTCAGTGCGATCCCGGACTCCTGCTTGTCCGAGCCTGACGCGTAGTAGCGCGTGCC
>JANMMF010000340.1:0-3353 GCA_031372985.1 Gemmatimonadota bacterium | reverse complement strand
ATTGCCGATGGATTTCTACGCGACCTACCGCGAGCGGCTCGCCGCTGTCACTCCGGACGATGTGCGCCGTGTGGCCGGCAGCAAGCTCACGCCTGACAACCTCGTCGTGGTAGTGGCGGGTGATCTGTCCAAGATCGAGGCGCCCATTCGGGCCAGGAATCTTGGAGCGGTAGAGGTGTGGGATCCTGACGGGAAGAAGATTCGGTAGGGCTTCACCGTTGTGATTAGAGGAGAGGTCGGCGGGGCGCGCCGGCCTGGGGCTGCGGGCTTGAGAATCCAGTGTCGCTGCGCATCACCTGCAGCGCTGGATATCTTGGAATCAATGAAAGCGATCGTCATTACGCGGCCGGGCGGGGCTGAAGTGCTGGAGATGCGGGACAAGCCGAAGCCTGAGCCGGGGGCTGGGCAGATTCGCGTGTGCGTCCGCGCCTCCGCGCTCAATCGCGCGGATATCTTCCAGCGCCAGGGGAATTACCCCGTTCCGCCTGGCGCGCCGGCGGACATCAGCGGGATGGAGTACGCGGGCGAGGTCGATGCGCTCGGACCATCGGCGATGATGTGGAAGATCGGGGATCGGGTGATGGGCCTTGTCGGTGGTGGAGGGCACGCCGAGTTCCTTTGCGTGCACGAACGGGAGGCGGTTCCTGTTCCGCGAGGGCTCTCGTGGGAAGAAGCGGCGGCGATTCCGGAAGCGTTTCTCACCGCGTACGACGCACTGTATCGGCAGCTCGATCTCCGCATGGGAGAAACCGTGCTCATTCACGCAGTCGCGAGCGGGGTGGGAACGGCGGGACTCCAGCTCGCCCGAGCTGGAGGAGCGACGGTCGTGGGTACCTCGCGGTCTCCCGCCAAGCTCGAGCGCGCCAGGGAATTCGGCCTCGATGTAATGGTCGATGCTTCGAGTGGTAGCTGGGTCGAGAGAATCGACGCGGCCATCGGAAGCGAGGGGATCCACGCAATCCTTGATCTCGTCGGCGGCGCCTACCTCGCTGGGAATCTGCGAGTGCTCGCGCACCGCGGACGGATGATCATCGTTGGGCTCACCTCAGGCTCGCGAGCCGAGCTGGACATGGGGGTCGTTCTACGCAAGCGACTTACGATGATCGGGACGGTGCTGCGGGCGCGCCCGCTAGAGGAGAAGATCGCGCTGGCTCGCGATGCTTCGGAGCGCCTGATCCCTTTGTTCGATGCCGGAAAGCTGCGCCCGGTTGTCGATCGCGTCTTCTCGTTCGCGGAGATCCGGAAAGCGCACGAGCTTATGGAATCGAACGAGACGTTCGGCAAGATCGTTCTCCGGTGGGAGTGACGCTCTCCCACAACGCACGACGCTGGATAGAGGACGTCGCTGGCGGGCGCGTCACTTCGGTGGCTGTGCTCCCGGGCGCCACGTCTTCGGTGCTCCACTCGATCGAAGTCGAAAGGAACGGCCAACTGCACAAGCTTGTTCTGCGACGGTTCACCAATGAGGCGTGGGTGAGACTCGAGCCCGACATCGCGGTTCGTGAGGCATCGAGCGTAGAGAAGGCCACAAGAGCAGGTCTACCCGCGCCGGCGCTCGTCGCAACGGACAGAGACGGCTCGTACTGCGGCGTTCCCGCCACGCTCGTAACCATGGTTCGCGGCGAGGTGTTGCTCACGCCAACGAACTGGAAGGGATGGCTCGAAGGTCTGGCCCACGCCGCGGCGCAAATCCATCGTGTTGACGCCGCCGGATTCCGCTGGCAGTACCGCCGTTACAACGATCGTGAGAGGCTTGTCGTGCCTCGCTGGTCGAGCCAGCCCGAGGCGTGGAAGAAAGCGATCGAAGTAGTTCAGGGCCCGGCTCATTCCTATCGCGAGTGTTTTGTGCACCGCGACTTTCATCCGAGCAACGTCCTCTGGCTGGATGGTCGAGTGAGCGGCGTCGTCGACTGGGTAAATGGATGCCGAGGGCCGGCAGGAATCGACGTCGCGTGGTGCCGTCACAACCTCGCGAATCTGCACGGCGTGCCCGCGGCCGACGATTTTCTCGCGGCATACACCGCGGCTGCGGGATCAGACTTTGAGTACGATCCCTACTGGGATCTGATGTCAGTGGTAGAGCTTCTGCCCGGCCCACCATCGATGTACGAAGGGTGGCGGGCCAGCGGTTTGCCGAGTATTAGCGACGCGGTTATGCGCGAACGCGTCGATCAATACGTCGCGAGCGTGGTCGCGCGGATCCAGGGTTCTGGCGCAGATTATTGACATGACCCCTGACCCGAAGGCCGTCGAAATCCGTCCGATCTCGCACACCAGCACCAACGACAAGATCATGGAGCTGGTGCTCCCGCTGATAAAACCCGGAGTCAAACTCGCGGATATCGGTGCAGGAGAAGGCTACTTCGCTCAGCTCGTCGGCCGGCACGTGCAGTCGAAGCTTGGCATCCCACCGGCGAGTGTGATCACCGCCTGCGACATCTTCCCCGAGTTTTTTCGCTACCCGGCGATAACCTGCAAAACCATCGCCCCGGACGGGCGGCTGCCTTACGACGACGCATCGATCGACATCGCCTGCAGCCTCGAGGTCGTCGAGCACGTCGAGAATCAGTTCGCGTTTGCGCGGGAGCTGTTTCGGATCCTCAAGCCGGGAGGTATCGCGCTCGTGAGCACGCCGAACGTGCTCAACGTCAACTCCCGCTGGAGGAACCTGCATTCCGGATTTGCGGTCCTGTTCGATCCCTTGATGCTGTCGAGCACCGATCCGGTCCACACTTCGGGGCACATCAATCCGGTCTCGTACTACTATCTGGCCTACCAGCTGCGACGCGCCGGGTTCGCCTCGACATCGGTCGCGTATGACCGCTTCAAGCTGTCCGCGAAGCTGCTGCTCATTATCTGCGGTCCGGTCATCTGGGTCGGCAATCGGCTCCTCCGGCGCCGGCTCAATGCGCGCAAGCGCGACGTCGTCCTGGAAAACTCCTCGATTCTCAAGGACGTCTGGTCTCTCGACATGCTGACGTCGAGAAGCGTCATCGCGATCGCAAAAAAATAGAGCCCGATTTGCGACGGTAGCTTTGTCGCTAACTCCTTCGGTCCGACTTCAACACCTCGTGAGTGAAGTCTCGCGTATCTCGAGCTACGCGATCCCAGTTGTAGTAGCTCTCGACGAGCATTCGGCCCGCTCGCCCCATCTCCGCACGTCTCGCTTCGTCGGTCAGAAATGCGCGAAACGCCGCCGCGACCATCCCAACGTCGGTCGGAGGTAACACCAGTCCGCTCGTTCCGTGTCTGACCGCCGAGCGAACACCGCCAGAGTCGCCGGCCACGCTCGGCAGTCCCGACGCAGCGGCTTCCAGGAAGGAAATCCCAAAGCCCTCCGCGTGGATTCCTTC
>JANMMF010000333.1:0-4531 GCA_031372985.1 Gemmatimonadota bacterium | reverse complement strand
CTTCACCGCCTGCGTCGACAGCGCCGACGCATCTGAGCCAGCGTCGGGCTCGGACAAAGCAAAGGCGCCCAGTATCTCACCGCGCGCCATTGGTTTGAGGAATCGATCCTTCTGTGCCTCGCTCCCGTATCGAAGGATCATCTGCGTTGGAAGCGAGTTATGCACGCTCATGAGGACGGCGACCGATGCGTCTGCTGCCGCTATTTCTTCCAGCGCGATCAGGTACGTTCCGGTGTCGGCGCCCAGACCATCGTACTGCTCCGGGACCATCATCCCCAGGAATCCGAGCTCGCCCAGCTTTTTCACGAGCGAAGGCTCGAAGTAGGCCCGCTGGTCCCAGTCCGCTGCGTGAGGTGTGATCTCGGCGTGGGCAAACTCCCGCGCGAGCTTCTGAACCTCGGTTTGTTCTTCGGTCAGCGGGTGCAGAGCCCAGGACATGCGCGCTCTACTTACTATAGGTATAGAAGCCGCGACCGCTCTTGCGGCCGAGCCAGCCGGCGGCGACGTACTTCCTGAGCAGCGGACACGGCGCGTACTTCGGATTTCCGAGCCCTTCCCACAGCACGTCGAGGATGGCGACGCAGGTATCCAGTCCGATCAGATCAGCGAGAGCGAGCGGTCCCATCGGGTGATTCATGCCGAGGGTCATCACCTGGTCAATGGCCTCCGGCTTACCGACGCCTTCCATCAGGCAATACACCGCTTCGTTGATCATCGGCATCAGGACGCGATTGGACACGAAGCCGGGAAAGTCGTTGACCTCGACCGGTGTTTTGCCGAGCTGCTTGCTGAGGCCGACCACGTACTCCGTCGTTTTGTCCGACGTCGCCAGTCCGCGAATGATCTCAACCAGCTTCATCACCGGCACGGGGTTCATGAAATGCATCCCGACGACTTTGTCGGGGCGGGATGTGCGTCGCGCGATCTCGGTGATCGAGATGGAGCTGGTGTTGGTGGCGAGAACCGCATCGGGCTTGGCAATCCGGTCAAGGTCGGTGAAGATGCGGTACTTGAGACCACTGTCCTCACTCGCGGCTTCGATGATCAGGGACGCTTCGCCAGCGGCTTCGAGATCCATGTTCAGGTCGATTTGCGACAGGATCTTCACCTGCTCCTCGGCGGGAATCGTCCCCTTCTTCACCTGCCGCTCGATGTTCTTTGCGATCGTCGATCTGCCCTTGTCGAGCGCCTCCTGCGAGACGTCGATCATGGTCACCGGAAAGCCCGACTGCGCAAAGACGTGCGCAATCCCATTTCCCATCTGCCCCGCCCCAACAACCGCAATGCGGTCGGTCATGCGTTCCACTCCATCTGGCGCCGGTAGCGCCCGTACAGGTAAAAGAAAACAACGAACATCGCGGCGACGGCCATGAGGCCGCCTTCGGGCCCCCACGGTCCACCGGTCAGCCAGTCAGGTCCCGTCTCGACGACGCGATAATCGGGATCGCGCGACGGCACTCCGCTGACCGCGATGTGGAGCGCTCCCGACATCACCCAATTCCAGGCGAAGTGCGCGGCGCCGGCGGCGTAGAGGCTTCGCGTCGCCAGAAATATCGCACCCAGGAAGAACCCCGCGACGATCACGGCGAGGATGGATTCGGCATCCGGGTTCGGATTCCAGGCGTGCAGAAGTCCGAACACCACGCTGGTGACGATTAGCGCCAGCTTCCAACCCGCGGCGCGTCTCAGTACGGCAAAGACGTAGCCACGGATGAAGAGCTCCTCGAAGAACGCGGCGGGCAGAAACACGAGCGTCGATCTCCAGGCTTCTCCCCACCAGCTCCCCGGAAGCGTCTGGTCGATTCGCAGCATGTTGGTGGCGAGCAGGATTACGCTGGCGATCCCGATCGTCAGGCCACCGAACGCCGCGCCCTTGGCGATCAATATCGGGGACGCCGCCGCGCGGTCCAGACCAACGGTGCTCCACGGCAGCTTCTCGACCCGCCGCAGCATTATCCAGGTCGCCAGCACTACGCCCGCCAGCGAAATCCATTGGAAAAGAGGGTCCTGTGCGTTGAGCGCCCGCGGTCCAAACACCACCGCGGCTACACCCTCGAGAATTCCGAGCGTGAGGAAGGAAATGAGGATGAACGCGAGGATGAGCCAGACCGGTCTGAGCGACCGTTTGATCCTCGACTGCGCGGGCGCGGTCAATCTCCGCTAGTTCGCGCGCTCGACGCTGAGCGCGACGGCGTCGCCGCCGCCGAGGCAGAGCGTCGCCAGACCTCTTTTAGCGCCTCTCTCCTTCATTGCGTACAGGAGTGTCGTGAGAACCCGCGCACCGCTGGCGCCGATCGGATGTCCGAGCGCAATCGCGCCGCCGTTGACGTTGACGCGCTTCCAGTCCCAGCCGAGCTCTTCGCCGTCGGCAATGGCCTGCGAGGCGAAAGCTTCGTTGGCTTCGATCAGGTCGTAGTCGTCGATCTTCGCTCCGGTTTTCGCCATCAGGTTTCTGACGGCCTTGATCGGGGCGAAGAACAGATCTTCCGGCTTGGTCGCGCCGGTCGCGTAGCCGGTGATGCGGCCGAGTATCTCGAGGTTGTGGGACTCGGCGTAGTCCTCGGAGACGACGACGAGTGCGGCGGCGCCATCGTTGAGGCTCGATGCATTTCCGGCTGTGACGGAGAGGTCATCGCCGTCGCCGTTCTTGCCTGGGAATGCTGGACGGAGCTTGGCGAGGGTTTCCGGAGTCGTGTCCTTGCGCGGACCCTCATCGGTGTCGACGACGGTCGGTCCCTTTTTGCCGGGGATTTCCACGCGGGCGATTTCGTTCTTGAACTTCCCTGCTTCGATCGCGCTCACCGCTTTACGGTGGGATGCGGCGGCGAACTCGTCCTGATCCTCTCTCGTCGCCCCTGCCTTCTTCGCGGTGTACTCGGCGTGTCGGCCCATATGGACATCACACGATGCGCACCAGAGTCCGTCCTTGATCATGCCGTCGACCATTTTCTGGTCGGCGAGCTTGACGCCGTTGCGCATGCCGTAGACGTAATAGGGGGCGTTGGACATGGATTCCTGTCCGCCGGCGATTATCACCTGCGCATCGCCAGCCTTGATCGCCTGGGACGCGAGCATGACGGCCTTGAGTCCGGAGCCGCAGACCTTGTTGACCGTGACGGCCGAGATTGTGGCGGGGAGTCCGGCCTTGAGCGCGGCCTGTCGCGCCGGGGCCTGGCCGGTGCCGCCCTGGATGACGTGTCCCATGATGACTTCCTGGACGTCCTCAGCCGGGACTTTCGATCTCTTGAGTGCTTCGCGGATGGCGATGGCGCCGAGTTCTGGGGCGCTCAGCGGCGAGAGGGCGCCGAGGAATTTGCCGATCGGAGTGCGGGCGGCGCCGACGATTACGGGGGTGCGGGATTTATCGGGCATAAATGCCTTGGTTGTTGCGAATCCGGACCCTGTCAGTGCGAAAACCGTGGGTCCCGGCGCTAGTGTTGGGACAAGTCGAGCTACGATGGAAGTTAATTGCTTCGGGTCGCGTTCTGAAGCGAAGGCGCCGCTGGAGCTGACCAAAGACGATCTCCTCAACTTCCTTGCTGCCTTGGCAGTCGAGCACGGCGTGAGCGCGTCGACCCAGAATCAGGCGCTAGCCGCGGTGAACTTTCTTTACCGGGAAGTCCTCCACCGCCCGCTGACGCCGTCGAAGGGATAGTCCGCGCCAAGCGCCCAGCGCGCCTTCCGGTCGTGATGACAAAGGCGGAGGTCCGCCTGGTGCTCGGCGCGATGCATGGTACTCAGCGCTTGGCGGCGACACTCCTGTACGGTTCGGGCCTCAGGGTTCTCGAGTGTCTTCATCTGAGAACCAAGGACCTCGACCTGGGATCGCACCAAATACTAGTGCGGCGCGGAAAGGGTGGGAAAGACAGAATAACGATGCTGCCAGTCGCGGCCGATCGTGCGATGGGGGCCCATCTGGCGAGAGTAAGGGCCATCCATGACCGCGACCTGAAGCGCGGGGCCGGTCGCGTGGATCTTCCCTATGCATTGTCCCGAAAGTATCCGAACGCTGGCCGCGAGTGGTCGTGGCAATACGTTTTTCCTGCAGCCAGAACCTACTTCCACCCGCCGAGTGGAGAACGTAGGCGTCACCACCTGCATGTTAGCTCAATCCAGAGGGCGGTTCACGATGCAGTCCGTGCCTCCGGAATCACGAAGCCGGCGACCTGTCACACATTCCGACACTCCTTCGCGACTCATCTGTTGGAAGCTGGGTACGACATTCGGACCGTCCAGGAGCTACTTGGCCACAGCGATGTACGGACGACGATGATCTATACTCACGTGTTGAACCGGGGAGGGCGAGGGGTTAAGAGCCCGGTTGATTCGCTCCTTGCGACGTGATAAATCTCCGCAGCGTGATACATCGCATTCGCTGCAGTCTTTCGCGCACGGCCATCACTTCTTTCCGACTAGGCATTAAATGCGTCGTGACTTGAGGTTAGCTGCGTTCCAACGCAAGAGATTTGTCCGCGGATACGCTGCATGGCTTGCAGGAGTCAGTATCCTTCTGCGGTATAATTGGCGTTAG
>JANMMF010000386.1:0-4100 GCA_031372985.1 Gemmatimonadota bacterium | reverse complement strand
CGGGATGACAAGCTCGTGCCAATTGTGATGGCTGGCGCGATGCCGAGCAAGGAAATAGTTGACGCGATTCAGGCGCTGCGAAGAATCGCCAGCGCCTAGAGCCGCCATCAGGCAGGAGAATCAGCAGTGGTTCGTCCATCTACTCCCCAAGCGAGTAAAGAAATCCCGAGAGCACGGACTGGTGTAGCAGGGCTGGATGACATTTTGGGCGGCGGCCTGCCGACCAACCATCTCTATCTGCTCGACGGCGACCCTGGCACCGGAAAGACGACGCTGGCGCTGCAGTTTCTGCTCGAGGGCGTGGCGAAGGGCGAGCGCGGTTTGTACGTCACGCTCTCCGAGTCAGCCGCCGAGCTCAACGCCGTCGCCAACTCCCATGGCTGGAGCCTCGACGGAGTCGAGATCTTCGAGCTGTCTAAGGAGAATGCCCTCGATATAGAGGAAGGCTACACGATCTTCCACCCGGCCGAGGTGGAGCTCCAGCAGACGGTCGATGAGGTGCTGAAGGTCGTCGAGCAGCACAATCCAGCGCGGATAGCCTTTGATTCGCTCTCGGAGATGAGGCTCCTCGCCCGCGAGCCGCTCCGTTTCCGCCGCCAGATTCTCGCGCTCAAGCAGTTCTTCAGCGGCCGCGATTGCACCGTGATCCTCCTCGACGACAAGACGGCTCCTGAGGGAGACCTACAGCTGCACAGCCTCGCGCACGGCGTGATAATGCTCGAGCACGTCGCTCTCGAGTACGGCTCGGAGAGGCGACGACTCCAGGTGACGAAGGTTCGCGGAATAAAATTCCGCGGCGGCTTTCACGACTTCAGGATCCTGACCGGCGGCATCGAGGTCTATCCCCGCGTCCTGCAGGACGAGCCGCGAGTCGCCGTGACTGGCGAGAGTCTCCTCAGCGGCTCCAGGGAGCTCGACTCGCTGCTCGGTGGTGGCCTTACCTGCGGGACCAGCACTCTCATCACGGGTGCCGCGGGAACCGGTAAATCGGTGCTGTGCACCCAATTCGCGCGCGCAGAGATCATGCGTGGGAAGCGGGTGTTGTTCTATTTGTTCGATGAGCGCATGAGCACCTTCAGGCTGCGGTCCGCGGCGCTCGGAATGGACATGGACGAAGCGAGGGAGTCGGGCCAGCTCAAAATGAGGCAGGTAGAGCCGACCGAGCTCTCACCCGGCGAATTCGCGAGTCAGGTGGTGCGCGCGGTCGAAAACGACAAATGCTCGCTCGTCATCGTCGACTCCATCAATGGATACATGCAGTCGATGCCGGAGGAGAGGCTGCTTCCGATTCAGATCCACGAGCTTCTGAGCTTCCTCTCCAACAACGGCGTTACCTGCATCATGACGCTGGTGCAGCATGGGATCTTCGGCAATCCGGTGGACGAGGCGGTCGAGGTGAGCTACCTCGCGGACACTGTAATCCTGATGCGCTACTTCGAGGTGTCGGGAACCGTGCGGCAGGCGATCTCGGTGGTGAAAAAGAGAAGCAGTGATCACGAGCGCACGATTCGTGAGTGCAAAGTGCAGAAGGGGGGACTCTTCGTCGGAGAGCCGCTCCATGACTTCCAGGGCGTGCTTACCGGAGTTCCGCGTTATACGGGAACGGTCTCTCCGCTACTGGAAGGTGATGGCACCAACAACGGTAGGACCGGAGCTCGGGAACAGTCGAGCGAAGCCGGAGATCACTCTGAGGACGGAATAGGCGAACATGCGCGCAAGCGTCGCAGAAAGAAGTCCAGCCGCTGACGGAGTGTTGGCCGCGGCACGAAGTCCAGCCGCTGACCGGGTGCCGGCCGCGACACGAGGTCCAGCCGCTGACCACCAGCTCGTCTCCGTGAGAGCGTCAGCCACCGACGCCCTCACCGTCGCGGTTCTCACGCCGACGGGGCAGGATGGCAGAGTGGCGGAGAAGGTGCTCAGCCGGGTGGGACTCGAGCCGAGAGTCTGCGCGGACATGTCTGACGTATGCGAGCTGATCAGGAAGGAAGAGATCGGCGTGCTGTTACTGGCCGAAGAGGCGCTAGCACCCGAAGCGCGGGACAAACTCTTCGAATCGCTCGATCGCCAGCCATCGTGGTCGGACCTCCCGATCGTGATTCTGACTGGCGAAGACGAGCTGTCGGGCGCCCTGCCGCGCACGCTCAGCGGCGTAGCGCAGAAAGGGAATGTCACGCTGCTGGAGCGGCCCGTTCGCGTGGCGACGCTCACCACCGTGATACGATCCGGGTTACGGGCGCGTCAACGGCAGCTTGATGTGAAAGCAAATCTCGAGCAGAGGCACGCTGCGGAGGTATCGCTCCGCGAGAGCGAGATGCAGCTGAGGGCCGCGGTTCAATCTGCCCCCTATCCTCTGATGCTTCACGCATCGGATGGAGAGATCCTGCAGCTGAGTGAGGCGTGGATGACGCTCACCGGATATTACTCGACGCCCATGACCACGACCGAGGAATGGGAAAATCTGGCCTTCCCGGAGAGCGATCAGGCCTCGATCCTTCCGCATGGCTCGGCCGATCTCGATCAGCCTGAGGGGGAATCGATCCGCCTCGGCGAGCACACCGTAAGAGCGGCCGATGGCAAGGACCGCATCTGGGATTTTCACCGTGTCGCGCTGGGCGCCCTGCCCGATGGACGCCGTCTCTGGCTCACTGCTGGAATAGACGTGACCGAGTACAAACAGCTGGTCGAGAGCGAGCGCGCGGCGCGACAGGAAGCGGAGGAGGCCAACGCCGCAAAGAGCCAGTTCCTGGCGACGATGTCGCACGAGCTCCGCACACCACTCAACGCGATCGCCGGCTACTCTGAGCTTCTCAAGCTCGAATTGCGCGGGCCCATCACCCCAGAGCAGCGTGAGGATCTGGAACGCATCGACCGGAGCCAACGCCACCTGCTGTCGCTCATCAATGACGTTCTCAACTTCGCCAAGATCGAAGCCGGCCACGTGGCGGTCGATTCGGCGCCGCTCGCGCTGCGCGACGTGATACAGAGTCTGAACGAATTCGTGGAGCCGCAGCTTCGGGAAAAGGACCTGCGCTTCACGATGGCTCACGACATACCTGATGCAGAGGCGTGCGGCGATGTCGACAAGGTGCGGCAGATCCTGATCAATCTGCTGTCCAACGCGATCAAGTTCACGCCGAAGGGCGGGTCCATCGAGCTACAGTGCCACGAGGACGAGAAGACGCTCTACATCTGCGTGGTCGACACCGGCTCGGGAATCCCCGCGGACAAGCTGGTTGCGATCTTCGAGCCCTTCGTTCAGGTCAACCGCGACTACGCATCGAAGCACGAGGGCACCGGCCTCGGCCTTTCGATCAGCCGCGATCTCGCGCGGCGCATGGGCGGGGATCTCACAGTAGAAAGCGAGCTGGGCAAAGGCTCCACCTTTGTGCTTTCGCTGCCAAAGGCTTAGGTAAACCCGTACACATCGGTTTAGTGGCGACGGAGTTGCGGTGAAAGCTCGCCCCGATGCCTATCACGTATACAATAGCGCGCGAACAGCGCAGGGTGAATGCGGTCGCCACGGGAACCATTCGCGCCGAAGATCTCCACGGTCTGATACGATCGTTGATCGCGAATCCCCAACTCGTTCCGGGAATGCGCGCACTCTACGACGCCAGTACTGCCGAGCCTGACATCACTGTGCTCCAGCTCGCCGAGGTTGCCGGGGCCGTGCGCGAGCTGCTCAATCGTGGGCTTGGGCGAATCGCAATCGTGGCGCAATCCCAAGCTACCTACAGAGTTGCCAAGACCTTCACGATCCTCGCGCGGGCGATTGGGATCGATGTCGACGTGTTCGAGGAGCTTCCTGAGGCGGAAGCCTGGCTCAATGAGAATGGCGGCCCGTTGACGACGGATGAGATGTTGTTGCCCCGCTAAACTGCAACCGGCTATTTCCCAATCCGCTTTCCCGTCTGTCCGTCGAACACATGCAATCCCTCTGGTCTAACCCGGATCGACACTTTCTCTTCGGGTAGAATCCGCGGCTGAACCGGAGCCACGGCCACGACTCGTTCGCCTCCGGGAAGAGTCAGATAGACGATCTGCTCGTTTCCCATCGGCTCGACCACTCCGACCTCCGCGCGCAGCGAGCCCTCTCCGCC
>JANMMF010000384.1:0-2089 GCA_031372985.1 Gemmatimonadota bacterium | reverse complement strand
GCGGCCAATTCCCGAAGACGTTGCTCATCCGGGCCAACGCCGACGATGACGTACCGCAGCGCCGGGAATTCCTCGCTGAGTGACGCAACGGCCTTGATCACGATGTCCTGCCCCTTGTGCGGCACGAGCCGGGCAACGGTGAGGATCAACGGATCTTTTCCGGCACCCCACGCCGAACGGAGCTGGCCGGTGTCGCGATCAGGGTTGAAGAAATCGGGATCCGTTCCGAGGTCGAAAACACCGACAGGCGGAGCGGACGCGATGCCGAGGTCGCGCATGGCATCCTTGGCCAGCGATCCAACCCAGGCCGACGTCGCGACTATGCCGCTCGCCGCGCCAAAGATCCTTCGCCCACCGATCCGCCTTCGCATGCTGCGGTTGCTGCTCTCCATCTCCCGCAAAAGATCGGCGCCGTTCACATAGAGAAGGAAGGGAATTCGACGCGTGAAGTGGGCAAGGGCGACTGCATAGCCGACCGGCCGGATATTCCCGCAATGAAACACGTCGACGTTTCCTGGAGCATTGGAGTGCAGCCAGCGCGCCCAGCGCAGCTGGTTAGCAAAGACCTTCGCCTGCGAGAATGGGAAGGGTTGCCGATAGACGCGGTACGACTCGGAAGCGTCGAAAGCCGTCGCGCCCGGAGAGGCGACGGTTGAGACCTCCATCGTGTTGGCCGAATCGCCGAATCTGCGACAGAGCTCGACGTGCCTGCGCGCCATCCCACCGAGGTCCGGCGCGTAGTCCTGCGTCACGAATAAATGCTTCAACGAGTGGGGTGCGATGCCGTAAAGTAGCGATTTCGGCGAGCTACTTTCTACGACTTCCCCTTTCGCTTCCTGCTCCTACGATCGCTGATCAGAATCGTCCCAACCATCCAGAGTCCGATAATGGCAGCGATCAGAAACCCGGCGATTCCGAGGGGGCGCTGATACGCCATCAGCAGCCCGCTCGCGACGAGTAGCCCGCCGAGCACGAGGCCAGTGAAGATGCGGTTGGCTACCTTCTCGAGACCGAGCAGCAGGGAGCCGAGCTGGGGCGTGTCCACCCGAACGGCGAAGTCGTCCGCCACCATCTTTTTGGTGAGGATGTCCAGCCGGTGGGGCAGCGCTCGTACCAGATCCGATGTCTCCGCGGCCATCTGAAAGAGCCGGCTCGGCGACATCTCGCGCCTGGCCCTCGTGTTGGCGATCTCGCTGGTGTATTCCCGGATGGACTCAGTTGGGTTGAAGTTGGGATCGAGGGATCTAGTCACGGCATCGAGGTTGAACAACGCCTTTGCCAGGAGCGTCAGCTCCGCCGGCAGTTTCAGGCCCTCGCGGAAAGCGATGGTGATCATCTCGTAAAGGACAAGTCCGGCGGGCGTGTCTTCGACCGTCTGGTTGGCGTGCTTCGCGACGAGCGCCGACACGTCGCGGATATAGGTGTTGCGATTGAAGTCCTCGGGAGCCTCCCCCATCTCGATCAGCGCCTCAGCGGCGGCATCGCCGTTGTTCTCCGCCATCGCCAGCAGCAGTCGCACGACGTGATCGCGCATCGTTCCTGTGAGATGCGCCGTCATCCCGAAATCGATCAGCGCGAGCTTGGGATCGTCTCGTGGAGGCGCTGCCACAGCCGCCGCCTTCGCGGCGTTTTCCGACTCGACCAACGCTGTGGCGCCGGGCCTCACTACCTGGCGCCGATCATCCGCCGCCGCTTCGGCCGGCGTGCGAGGATTGTCGGGGCCGGGAAGCACGATGAACACGTTTCCGGGATGCGGGTCGGCGTGGAAGTGCCCGGTATCGGTGATCTGATGCAGGTACGCATGCGCGAATTCCTCCGCCAACTCCGAGAAGTCGTACTCGATCCGGGCGATCGGCGGAATCGAGTCGATCTTTACGCCCCTGATCCGCTCTGACGTGAGGACTCTGTGCGTCGTGTAGGCGTCGATGACGCGGGGGATCAGGATGTGCGGAAACGTCGCCAGCGTTTTCCGGAACGACGCGGCGTTCCGGGCTTCAGTGCGGTAATCGAGCTCATCGACCAGGGCGCGCTCGAGCTGTTGTACTACGCCGATTATGTCGACGCGCGCTCCCGCCGATGTGTGCTCGGT
>JANMMF010000274.1:0-5665 GCA_031372985.1 Gemmatimonadota bacterium | reverse complement strand
CGCGGCACGAATTCCCGCGTGATCTCCTCCTCCATTCGCTCTATGGAGTTCGTGCCCGGCGTATCCACGATGTCGAGGTCGCGCAGTACATCGAGCGGATAGTGATAGAGCTGCAGGTGATCACCGATCGATTCGGGAGGTCCTGCGTCACCGTACCGCAGAATCGAGATCGCGCGTGTCGTTGGCAGGTCTCCCATGGCGAAGACCTCGTCGCCGAGGAGAGCGTTGATGAACGTGCTCTTTCCGCTGTTGTACTCCCCGACGACGACGAGCAGAAAGAGCTCGTCCATCTCGTTGACGAGCGAGGCCAGTCGCTCGAGGTCGGCCCGCGCGCCATCGGATTGCGCCAGGACGTCGCGCACGCGCAGAACGAGCCGCCGTTCGAGCGCGACCAACTCTCCCTGCTGTCGGGTAAGTACCTGTTCCAAGCTCAAACCTGCGTTTGGATGTTAAGATTCCCCTCTCCCACGGTCAACTTCCGCGCCAGAGCAACGGATGCGGATACCCACGACGCGAATTCGGCGGGAGTACAAATTGCGTTAATGACTGCAGATGCTTAGCTCGCCCCCAACGCAGACTCTTCGCAGCACCGCGGTCGCCGCCATGCGGCAGAACGGCTTCGAGCCGGAGTTCTCGCCCGCCGTGATGCGTGAGGTCAGGTCGCTCGACGACCCCTCCGACGATGCGCTCCCTCCGGACTGCCGCGACTTGCGGTCACTGGTTTGGTCATCGGTCGACAATCGCGAATCGCGCGATCTCGATCAGATCGAGGTAGCAGAGCGCGTTGCCGACGGCTCGATCAGAATCCGCATCGGCGTCGCCGACGTGGACAGTCTCGTCCACCTCGGCTCGGCGGCGGACGCACACGCGGCTACAAATACGACCTCCGTCTACACCGGCGTCGCAGTCTTTCCCATGCTGCCCGAGCGGCTCTCCACCGACCTCACATCGCTGAATGAGGGCGAGGACCGGCTAGCCGTCGTCATCGAATTCGACGTCGCCGACGAAGGGGCGCTCTCCAAGCCGTCGGTGTACAACGCGCTGGTGCACAACAGGGCCAAGCTCACCTACGATGCCGTCGGGCTGTGGCTCGAGGGGAAAGGACCCGCGCCGCCGGCGATCGCCGCATCATCCGAGCTGCACGATCAGCTGCGAATGCAGGACGAGGCCGCCCAGCGGCTGCGCCGCGCCAGGAGCATCGCGGGCGCACTCGACTTCGAGAGCGTCGAAGCGAGGCCGGTCGTGGCGAACGGCAAGGTCGTCGATCTGGCCGTGGACCGGCGCAATCGCGCGCGTGACATGATCGAGGACTTCATGGTGGCGGCGAACAGGTCCGTCGCCCTTTACCTGATCGAACGCGGATCGGCGTCCCTGCGCCGTGTCGTGCGCGAGCCCAAGCGGTGGGATCGCATCGTGGCACTGGCGGCGGAAGTCGGCGAAGTGCTTCCCGGGAAACCAGACAGCGTGTCGCTGAGCGCGTTTCTCGCGCGTCGGCGCGCCGCCGATCCCGACCACTTCGCCGACTTGTCCCTCTCCGTCGTCAAGCTACTCGGCCCCGGCATTTATGTTCTCGAGCGCCGCCTCGGTAACCGCCGCGAAGCCGGGCATTTCGGGCTCGCCGTCGCGGACTATGTGCACTCGACGGCACCGAACCGCCGGTTCGCGGATCTGGTGACCCAAAGAATGCTTCGTGCGGCGACCTCAGGTGGCGCGCCGCCGTACTCCGATCAGGAGCTCATCGAGATCGCCAGTCGCTGCACCGAGCGCGGAGAAGCGGCGCGAAAAGTGGAGCGCACAATGCGCAAAGTGGCCGGGGCCTCGATGCTCGCTGAGCGTGTAGGAGAGAGTTTCGCCGCGATTGTGACAGCGGCGTCGCCGAAAGGCATTTACGCGCGGATCCTGAATCCGCCGGTCGAGGGCCGAATCGTGCGCGGCGGTCGCGGGCTCGACGTCGGCGATACCGTGCGCCTCAAGCTGGTAGTGGCCGATCCGGTGCGCGGATACATCGACTTCGAGCACGCGAGCGAAGGTGAGTCGCGGAAGCTGGAGCGGAGCCGCCGCAAGAAAGCTGCAGCCGACCGGCTGCGCCCGCGCATCGGGCAGATGTTCGATGCCGAGGTGAGTGGCGTGTCAGATAGTGGCACCTATGTCAGGCTCGTCGACGGCTCGGCGGAGGGACGCGTCGTGCGGGGTTACAAGCCGCTCACCGTCGGGATGAAGGTGCCGGTGAAGCTCGTCAACACCGACAGTGTTCACGGCTTCATCGACTTCGAGTACGCCCAGGGCATCGATCCCTCCAAGGAAGAGCGATTGGTGCGCAAGCGTGCGGCGGCTCTGGCCCTGCGCGATCACATCGGCGAGACATACCGCGCCGTGGTGTCGGGGATATCCAAGAAGGCAACGTGGTTGAAGATCGTGCCCGATGACATCGAAGGTCGCCTGGTTAGAGGGCGACGTGGCTTCAAGGTCGGCGACGAAACAGGTGTGGTGCTGCTGTCAGTCGACCCCATGCGCGGCTTCATCGACTTCGCGCGGGAAGACACGGTGTTGCCGACTGCCTGACGCGAGGTAATCCTTACGCCCTTGCAAGTATTCAGGATGGTCGGCAGTCTAAGCATTGCAACGAGCATGTAAGGCAACGACCAATGCAGGACACCGAGGGTACTGACATGGCAGAGAGCGTCTACAAAGTGATCGAGTTGGTTGGGACCAGCACCGAGTCGTGGGAGAAAGCGGCGGCGGTGGCGGTCAAGCGCGCATCGAAGTCGCTCCGCGACCTGCGTGTGGCGGAAATCTTACAACTTGATATGTCGCTGAAAGACGGCAAGGTCGAGTTCTATCGGGCCAAGATCAAGGTTTCATTCAAGTTCGAAGGTACCTGAGGTATATTTTTTCGTCTCCCTTAACGAGGTCTCGCATGCGTCGCGTCTACGCTTATCTCTTTCCAGTAGCACTGGTTCCGCTGGCTTGCACGAGCAACCCTCAGACTGAGTCTTCGGCTTCGAGCACCACTACCACCTCTACGGCCTCAACCAGCACTCCGATGGAGGAAACGCGCGCCGTTACCGGCGGGGGAATTTCCGCGGCGGGCTGGACGGGCCAGATAGATGCCTCCGAGGCGAGCCGCGGACAGGTCATCGCAAACGCCAAGCTCGCAAGCGAGGCTGGCGGACTTCACGTCACCACCGGGCCGGCAACGGCGTACTGGAATCCGGCGAACAAGGCCAGCGGAGACTACACCGTCAAGGCGACGTTCACGGAGCCCAAGTACATGAACGTGAACGATCATCCGCACCCGTACGGGATCTTCATCGGCGGCAACGAGATGGGCACGCCTGCTCAGAGCTATCTGTACTGCGCGGCCTACGGAAACGGCAACTTCATCGTGCGCGGGTTTGGCCCCGAGGCGTTCCAGCTGAACGGTCGTCGTGGCGAGGCGAATCCAGCCGTCCACAAGGCAGCGGGCCCCGGATCGCCTGTGTCGCAGGACATTGCCGTCTCGGTGAAGGGTGATAATGTGACGTGCTCGATCAACGGAGCCGTTGTCGGCACGTACAAGAAGTCGGACGTCGTCGCCGCTGGAAAGCTCAAGTCGACGGACGGGATCTACGGAGTCCGGTTCGCGCACAACACTGATGGAGTCGTCAGTGGTTTGACGGTGACGAAGCCTTAGCGGAGGTACAGTACCTTTTCCGCTTCGGTTTCCGCGCTTCCTCACCAACGCGTGACATTCGCGCGCGAAGCTGAACGCTTCGATCCATGCATCGAGGCGTTTAGCTTCAGCAAATGCGAGCAATAAGAATCCCAGCTCTTCCGCAGCGATTGCGGAGGGCGGTCGAAGACCTTCGACGTAAGGAAGACCGCCTTTCGCTCCTGCTGAGCCTGGTAATCGGCGCCCTCGTCGGCCTCGTCGTCGTCGCATTCATTCTGCTCACAGGTCGCCTCACGACGATCATGTACGCGTCTGTCGGGTCCGGTTGGCAGCGGATCCTCGTTCCTACGCTCGGCTCGCTCATAACCGGGTATCTCCTCTACAAGTATTTCCCGCTCGCCCGCGGCAGCGGCATCCAGCAGACCCGCGCCGCGCTCTTCATTCACGACGGCCGAATCTCCCTCCGATCCGTGGTTGGGAAGTTCGTCACTACCACCATTTCCCTGGCGAGCGGAATCCCGCTCGGACGCGAGGGCCCGGCGGTCTACATGGGGTCCGGCCTCGCGTCCGTCATCGCCCATCGACTCGGATTGAGCAGGCTGCAAATCAGATCGCTCGTCCCGGTCGGCGGAGCCGCTGCGTTCGCTGCCGCATTCAACACTCCGATTGCGGCGGTGCTCTTCTCTCTCCAGGCGATCGTCGGAGATTTGCATGCGCCCATCCTCGGCTCGGCTGTGCTCGCCTCGGCCACGTCGTGGGTCGTGCTTCACCTCGTCCTTGGGGACAACCCTCTATTCCACGTCCCCGCTTTCCATCTCGTCAGCCTCGCGGAACTCGGCGTCTATGTCGTGCTCGGCATAGTTGGAGGACTCAGCTCGGTAGCGTACGTAAAGCTGCTGCTGTGGCTGCGCGCGGCATTCACCAAGCTGCCGCGCGCGTCGCTCTGGATTCAGCCCGTGGCCGGCGGCCTCACCGTCGGCATCTTCGGCTATTTCGTGCCGCAGGTGCTCGGTGTCGGATACGATCAGGTGGAGAGGGTTCTCAACGGCGACGTCGTTCTCAAGGCCGTGATCATCCTGGCCGCGCTCAAGATCATCACATCGTCGGTCGCGTACGCATCCGGCAATGCCGGTGGAGTACTCGGCCCGAGCCTGGTCATTGGATCGATGGTGGGTGCGGCGGTGGGATCGGTGGCGCACATGCTCTTCCCAGCATCGACGGCCGGGCCAGGCGCGTACGCACTCGTTGGCATGGGAGCAGCGTTCGCGGGAACCATCAGGATGCCGCTCACATCGGTGATCATGGTGTTCGAGATCACCCGCGATTACCGGGTAATTGCTCCACTGTTGATTTCGAACCTGATCGCCTTTTACATCTCGCAGAAACTGCAGAAGGAGCCGATCTACGATGCCCTCGCGCATCAGGACGGGCTGCATCTCCCAACCCGGCCCTCGGGCGCGCTGCCCGGGATACGGCGCGTCAGCACCGCGATTCGCGAGGCGCCCGGGTCGCTCAGTCCCGAGACGACCGTTGGCGAAGTGGCCGAGCGGGTGACGGACAGCAAATTCGAGTCGTGGCCTGTGGCTGACGAGCTCGGCCTCGTTGGAATGGTCCGCACGCGTCACATCGCGGCGGCCGTAAAGCAGGGGCGAGAGGACATGACGATCGCGCGCCTGATGCAGATAGCGCGCAGGTCCGACGGCGAGCGAAGCGTCGATATGCCCCATGTGCACAACGATCAGCCGCTCAGTCGGGCGCTGGCGAGGATGAGAGACAACGGGCACAAAGTTCTTCCGGTGGTGAGCCGCGCCAACGCGCGCATCATGCTTGGCGTCGTGACCCTCGCGGACATTCTCGAGGAGTACGGTGTCGAGCGCGCCGATCAGCTCGACTACAGAGATCATCCCGACATATGAAAACCCCGATCGCTCAACCAACGCCGCCGCCAGCGGCGAGCGTGTCCGAGTTCATCGCAACGTTCGCGGTGATTCTGGTTGCGATAGCCGGGCTGCT
>JANMMF010000267.1:0-3066 GCA_031372985.1 Gemmatimonadota bacterium | reverse complement strand
CCGCCTGTACGAGATTCAGCCGAGCCTACATCAGGCATTTGTTCGTCTCGGACGAGATACTCGGGCTCCGCCTCCTTTCCCTGCACAATGTACATTTCCTTCTGTCGCTGGCCCGACACGCGCGGCAGGCGATAAAGAGCGGCGATCTCGAGCAGTGGGGGCGCGACTGGCTGTCGCGCTTCCGCGCGGCATCGGCGCTCGCTGTCTGAAACACTTCCGCCACCATTTCCGGTTTTTCTCGCATGCCAAGCAATCCAATACTCGGCTCCATTTTCATGTATGGAGCGATCTTCGCGATCTTCTACTTCATACTGATCCGTCCCCAGGCCACCCAACGGAAAAAGCACGACGAGCTGGTCAGAAATCTCAAGAAGGGTGATGAGATCGTGACGACCGGGGGGCTAGTCGGCGAAGTCCTTTTCATCAAGGAGAAGGGCGGCGACGACAAATCCAGTGGACTGGAGGATCGCGTCACCATCAAGTCGGGCGAGACGCGGGTCATAATCGAGCGCGGGCGCATCGCGAAGATCAACAGGCCCGTGTCCGCCTCCAACGTTTCGGCTGGGTGAGCATCCTGGATATCCGGGTGCTGGGTGACCCGGTTCTTCGCAAGCCGACAAAGCCCGTCACTGAAGTCACCGACGAGCTGCGCAAGCTGATCGCCGACATGTTCGAAACGATGTATGCCGCCGAGGGAATCGGCCTGGCCGCGCCGCAGGTTGGGCGGACGGAGAGGCTAGCCGTCGTCGATGTCGAGGGCAAGAAGTTCACGCTGATCAATCCGGAGATCCTGGCCACGTCGGGAGCGCCGGACAAAGCGGAAGAGGGATGCCTCTCGATTCCGGACGTTTACGGGGATGTCGTCCGTCCTGCCGAAGTCACGATCCGCGCTATCGATGAGAGCGGGAACCAGTACGAGGAAACAGCGAACGACTTACTCGGACGTTGCTTTCAGCACGAGATTGACCATTTAGATGGGAAACTCTTCATCGACTATCTGAGCCCGCTCAAGCGGAAGGCCGCGCTGTCGAAGTGGGAGAAGGAGAAGAGCGAGTATCCGGGGAACATCCGGAAAGTCCGAACCGAGGTGAAGGGCGAGCACCATCACGAAACGGAGATGTAGTGCGGGTTCTATTCTGGGGCACTCCTGAATTCGCCGCGCCCCCGTTGCGCGCCCTCATCGGCGAAGGCTTCGAAGTCGTGGGCGTCGTCACCCAGCCCGACAAGCCGCAGGGCAGAGAACGCGAGATAATTCCGTCGCCGGTAAAACAGATCGCGGCCGACGAAGAGATTCCCATCTTTCAACCGAAGAACGCGCGCGATCCCGAGCTGCTCGAGGTGCTCAAGGTCATCAACCCCGACATCTCGGTCGTCGTCGCCTACGGCCACATTCTGCCGCAGGCCATCATCGATCTCCCCCGCATGGGGACTCTCAATATTCACGCGTCGCTGTTGCCCGAGCTGAGGGGAGCGGGCCCCATCCAGGCGGCGATTCGCCAGGGTCTGACCGAAACCGGCGTCAGTCTCATGCGCGTAATCCCCGCGCTCGATGCCGGTCCCGTGCTCCTTCAAAAACAGACGGAGGTCTTCGACGACGAGACGTTTGGAGAGCTCCAAATGCGGCTAGCGGAGCTTGGGGCACTCACGCTCATCGAAACGCTGACGCTGCTGTCGCTGGGAAAGGCGAAAGAAAAACCCCAGGACGATTCGCGCGCGACCTACGCGCCCAAGGTTACTCGCGATTCCTCGCGAATCGACTGGAAGCACACCGCCCTCGAGATATCGCGACTCATTCGCGCATCCGATCCCAGGCCCGGCGCTTTCACGAAAACTCCGAAGGGGGACGTGAAGCTGTTCGGACCCAAGGTGATGGACGGGATCAAGGGCGAGCCCGGCGAAGTCCTCAAGGTCATGGGCGAGCTGGTGATCGCCTGCGGTCTCGACGCGGTTCGAATCAGCGAAGTGCAGCCATCGGGAAAAACTCGGATGTCGGCGCACGAGTGGGCGCGCGGACGGGGAACGGCGGTCGGCGACAGGTACGGCGAGTGACCGGCGTTCCGGTCAAGGCGCCGATCGAGGGATTGCCGTGCATCCACGCCGTGACGAGCGATGAGATCATGCTCCGGCCCGGCTTCCTCCGGAAAGCAATGGGCGTGATGCGCGTGCTCGGCGACAAAGGCGCGATTCACATCAGGTCCCAGCTCCTGGACTCTCCGACTCTCTACTCCCTCACCCTCGCGCTGCTGGAGCTCCACGAACAGACGAAGTGCTGGTGCATCGTCAACGATCGGGTCGATATCGCCCTCGCCTGCGGAGTCCAGGGCGTACAGCTGACTCACAAGTCGATTTCCGTACCGGACGTTCAGTCAATCGCGCCCGCTCTTCGGATCGGAGCCAGCGTTCACTCGGCCGAGGAAGCGCGCGACGCCGAGCAGGCCGGTGCGGACTGGTGCGTCGCCGGACACGTGTTCGAGACACCGTCTCACCCTGGAATGCCACGCAACGAGACCACCTTTATTAACGAAGTTGTTGCGGCGGTGAGCTTTCCGGTGATCGCGATCGGAGGAATCAGGCCGGAGCACGTCCGCTCGCTCGTGCACAGGGGAGCTCACGGGGTCGCCGCCATTCGGGGAATCTGGAACGACGAGAATTCCGAACTCGCTGCCAGCCGCTATCTTTCACAGGTATGAAGCTTCGCCGCCTGGACAGTCCTTTTCGCGCTAGCTAGAGACATGCAGCCAAGTACCTTGGTACCCGAGATCTCGGAACGGTTGGCTCTCACCGTGAACGGAGTTGTGCGAACCGTTCCCGCCGGTTTCACAGTGGCCGATCTTCTGGCGTCGCTCGAACTCGATGGGCGCACAGTGGTAGTCGAGCGCAACGGAACCATTCTCCGGGACAGATCCTCCTTTGCATCTCTCGAGGTCGCAACGGACGACTCGATCGAGATCGTCCACTTCGTCGGCGGAGGCTGATTGATGGCGCACGCAGATTTGCTGTCATCGGCCACACTGACCGATCCGCAACCGTTCGTGATCGCCGGGCGCGAGTTCCACTCGCGCCTGA
>JANMMF010000203.1:0-25075 GCA_031372985.1 Gemmatimonadota bacterium | reverse complement strand
GAGAAGATTCTGCTCGATCTGGAAGATGAGATCCTGCTTCCCGAGACCCGACGAGCCGTCAATCTTGAGGCCGTCGGCCATCTCCTGGAGCTCGGTCACGGATTTTCGCTTTAACTCGGCGATATCCACGCTATGGGGAGAAAGAAGAGAAATGAGGCCTGAGCCCGTTCGAGCTCAGTGGCTGGAAAGCCGTCGGTGCGAGGTGGGAGAAGGTGCTGGCGGAGGAGGGGGAGGGGAGGGCGGGAGGGCGGTGGGCGAGCGAGCCGCGACGCTACGCCCGCTTGGTCCGAAGGTTAACTGGGCTCAAAAAAGCGGTCAAGTCAGAGATCGATGTATCGGAACGGGCGTTTCTTGATGTCGGCAATGAGCGAAGCGAGCAGGGTACGGGTGCGGCTCAGCGCCCGCGTGAGCGAGCTATCGGCAGCCGCGGCACCGCCAATCGGGCTCGACGCAAGGGTGCGCAGGGTGTCGAGCTCGGCGAGTACGTGGGCCGCCTTGGTGACGAGCGTGGAGTCGCGGCGGAAGCGTCCGAGGCTCGTCTTGTTGGACGACATCAGGGCGCGAATCGAATCCGCGGCGGCCATCGCGCGCGACGACCGTCCCGAGAGATTGGCGCGCATGGCAAGGCCAATCGTGCCATTCCCGCCCGCCCTGGACGCTATGCGCGAAATGCGCGCTGACATTTCGGGCATCCGCGGCATCCCGCGCACGCGCGCGTTTCCGATAGTACCCTCGGGGCTCGCCAGTTTCGTGGTCAGGGTATTCACCTCGGAAGCCAGCGAGGAGAAAGCGGGTCCGATCGTACCGACGTCTGCAGCGAGGTTGCCAAGCGCCTTTTTCTTGCGACTATGTACAGTGTCACCGTCGTGAAGGGGCGGCGAAGTCGCCGATCCCGCCGAGATGGAAACGACAATCGTTCCAATGACGCTGCCCCCTGGCTTCATCTGCGCGTATGAATCGCGTCGCACGTTGGGCAGCATCTCCTCGAGGAACTCGGTCGTGATGAGCACGCGCTCCAAGGTGTCCGTCGACGGCGGGCGGAACGACACGTCCGTCACCTTGCCCTGTTTCTGCCCAGCGAGCCAAACTTCCGTCCCGGGCAGAATCCCGGCCGCATCTTCGGCGACCACGTAGAGAGTTACCTTCTTGCCGTGAATCTGGCCTACTCGCGCAAACACCAGCGTCACGACGACGACCGTGACGAGTAGCGCCGCGGCGATGATCCCCGGGATCAATTCTCTCCAATGCAGTCGGCGCGCCATTGAGCGTCAATATAAACATCGACAATCCGGAGCGCTTATCTTATGGCTGGCATATGACCGCGGACTACGGTATTCCTGAATGCTGATTGGCGTCCCGCGGGAGGTCGCGAGCGGGGAGCGCCGCGTCGCGTGCGTCCCCGAAGTCGTATCGCAGCTCACTCGTTCCGGCCACCGCGTGATTGTCGAGCGCGGGGCGGGCATTCGAGCTGGGTTCACGGACGAAGCCTACCGGGCGGCCGGTTGCGATCTCGCTGATTCAGCTGAGGAGATCTACTCGACCGCGCAGATGATTCTCAAGGTGCAGCGGCCGGGCCGCGGCGAGGTGGGAGAGGCGGAGCTCGATCAAATGAAGGAGCGATCAATCCTCATCGGGCTGCTCCAGCCGTCCGGTGATCCGGCTCTCTTTCAGCAGCTCGCTGAGCGCCAGATCATCGCCTGCAGCATGGAGCTGGTGCCGCGCACGACGCGGGCGCAGATGATGGACGCGCTGTCTTCGCAGAGCACTGTCGCCGGATACAAAGCCGTGCTCCTCGCCGCGAACGCGCTCCAGAAATTCTTCCCGATGCTGATGACAGCCGCGGGGACCGTCCGTCCAGCGCGGGTTCTGGTGATCGGCGCGGGAGTGGCGGGACTGCAGGCGATCGCCACCGCGCGGCGCATCGGCGCCGTCGTCGAGGCCTTCGATACGAGGCCAGTAGTCAAGGAACAGGTCAAGAGCCTCGGCGCGACTTTCATCGAGCTCGAGCTGCATGGCGAGGACGCGCAGGACGCCGGCGGTTACGCCAGGGAGCTGAGCAAGGATCACATCCGGCGCGAGAAAGAGCTGATTCACCAGCGCGCACTCAAAGCCGATGTGATAATCACGACCGCGCTCATTCCCGGGAAGCCGGCCCCGATGCTCGTCGATGCCGGGACTGTTGCGGCGATGCAGCCGGGATCCGTGATAGTCGATCTCGCCGGCGAACAGGGCGGCAACTGCGAGCTGAGCGTCCCTGGTGAAACAGTGGTGAGACACGACGTCACCATCATCGCCCCGCTTCACATCTCGAGTGACCTCGCGTTTCATGCGAGCCAGATGTACGCCAAGAACGTTGCCGCTCTGGTGGTCCTGCTCGCGCCGAAAGGCGAGCTCAATCTCAACTTCGGCGACGACATCATCAGCGCCGTGTGCGTCACTGCCGGTGGCGAGATCCGCCACGCGCCAACCCGTCAGCGTCTAGGTCTTTCTCTGGCGCAACCATCAACCGTGGAGTCTGCAAAGTGAGCCAGGAGCTGATACTCGGCATCTACGTCTTCATCATGGCGATCTTCGTCGGCTTCGAGGTGATCAGCCGGGTCCCTTCGGTGCTGCACACGCCGCTCATGTCCGGCACCAATGCGATTCACGGAATCGTGGTTCTTGGCGCCATGCTGGTCGCGGGGTCGGCGGACACTCCGCTCCTCAAGGCGCTCGGCTTCATCGCCGTCGTTTTCGGCGCCGCGAACGTGTTTGGCGGGTTCGTGGTGACGGACCGCATGCTCGAGATGTTCAAGAAGCGCGAGACGCCGGCCGCGCCGGGAGAGGCGGAGAAGAAGGATGCTTGATTTTCGGGGATCGGCGATAGCGCTCTGCTACATCGTCGCCGCCGTTCTCTTCATTTTCGGGCTCAAGAGATTGAGCTCGCCCTCGACCGCCAGATCGGGCAATCGCATCGCCGCGATCGGAATGGCGCTCGCACTCGGCGTGACGCTGCTGGACCGACAGATCGTGTCGTACTGGACGATCGCGATTGGAACTCTGATCGGCGCGGTGATGGGCGTGTATTTCGCCAGAACGGTTCAGATGACCGCGATGCCGCAGATGGTCGCGCTGTTCAACGGAATGGGTGGAGCGACTGCGGCGCTGGTGTCGGTCGCCGAGTTTCTGCGCCTGACGCGTCTGGGCGTGCCGATTGGCGTTGGTGAATCGACGTCGATAGTTCTTGGCACCGCGATCGGCGCTGTGTCGTTCACGGGTAGCATTGTCGCGTTCGGCAAGTTACAGGAGCTTCTGCCCGGAAGGCCGCTGCAGTTCCCGCTGCAGCGACTGATCAACGGACTCATTCTCGCGACCGTGCTGGCGCTCGGCGGATTTGTCGTCATCGGCGGCGGAGCTTCCACCGCGCTCTGGATGCTCTTCGCGGCTTCGCTCGTGCTCGGCGCGATGTTCGTGCTTCCGATCGGTGGCGGAGACATGCCGGTCGTGATCTCGATCCTGAACTCTCTCACGGGACTCGCGGCGGCGCTCACCGGCTTTGTCCTTCACAATCAGATGCTGGTGGTGGCGGGAGTTCTCGTCGGCGCGTCGGGCACGCTGCTCACATTGCTGATGAGCAAGGCGATGAATCGCTTGGTGGGCAACGTTTTGTTCGGCGCGTTCGGGGCGGCGACGAGCGAGGCCGGCGCGTCGGCGAGCGCGGTCGGGCGCACGGTTCGACAGACGACACCCGAGGACACAGCGATCGCTCTCGCCTACGCCAGGAGCGTTGTGATCGTGCCTGGCTACGGTCTGGCCGTTGCCGAGGCGCAGCACACGGTCCGAGAGCTCGCCACGGATCTCGAGAAGCGCGGTGTCGATGTCAAGTACGCGATCCATCCGGTCGCGGGTCGCATGCCCGGGCACATGAACGTTCTGCTGGCGGAGGCGAACGTGCCGTACGACCAGCTGCTCGAGATGGATCAGGTGAATGGCGAATTTCCGCAGACCGACGTTGTGCTCGTGGTGGGCGCTAACGACGTCGTGAATCCAGCGGCACGAGACGATCCGACGAGCCCTATTTATGGAATGCCCATTCTCGATGTGGATCGAGCGCGGAACATCATCGTGCTCAAGCGCAGCATGGGCCACGGCTTCGCGGGAATCGACAACGCGCTTTTCTACCATGAAAAGACGCGGATGTTGTTCGGGGACGCGCGTCAATCGCTGACCCAGGTCGGTCAGGCGCTCAAGAGCGCGTAAGTCAGCCGTCCTGGTAAACCCGGAGCTCCTGCCGGATCGGAGGAAAAAGACCTTGCGCAATAAGTTAGGCAACCCTAACTTATAATCATGGCCCTCCATAAACCAATGTTAGGCGCGATGCGACTGCTCATTCTGATTTGCTGCTTCATAAGCACGTCCCGACTCGTCGCCCAATCTCCCCCTTCCCAACCGCGTGGAGAGCCCCCTCCGATCGAGGACAACAGCTTTCTGGTCGAAGAGGCATACAATCAGGGGCGGGGGGTCGTTCAGCATATCAACACCTTTTCCCGCTCTCCGGGCGCCGCGGGTTGGATGTATGCGTTCACCCAGGAGTGGCCAATGGGCGGGCAAACCCACCAATTGAGCTATACCGTTCCGCTGGGCCGCAACGGTGAGGCTCCTACGGGAGCGACCGGGCTCGGAGATATCGCGCTTAACTATCGGTACCAGATCGGCGGAGGAGAGCGCGACGGGTTCGCCCTTGCGCCGCGAGCGACACTGCTGCTCCCCACCGGTGCCAGCCGCCGCGCCCTAGGCTCCGGCGGAACGGGGTTCCAGGTCAACCTGCCATACAGCGTCGAGCTTCCTGCTCGCTTCGTGGCCCACTCCAACGCCGGAATGACCTACACGCCCCGCGCCCGCGACACCGACGGAAACTCGGCCGCGACCCGGAGCTTCATGCTGGGGCAAAGCTTGATCTGGCTCGCGCACCCCAAGCTCAACCTGATGCTCGAGAGCACGTGGATCTCGGCGCAGGGCGTTGTCGGCCCGCGACAAACGGCGCGGACGAACGAATTCCTGCTGTCGCCGGGCCTGCGTGGCGCGATCGATTTTCCGTCCGGACTTCAGATCGTCCCCGGCATTGCATTCCCGTTCGGAATTGGCAGCAGTCGCGGAGAGCGGGCGGTATTCATGTATCTGAGCTTCGAGCACCCCTTCACCAGAGGCTCTCCGTGAGCGTCGATTCGGGATCTCCGATGGAGGGCGTATCGAACGGGGACAGCGTACCCGTGGTCGAGGATTCACAATCGCAGGCCGTTTCACGCCGCACTTTTCTCCGCGCGGGAGTTGGGGGGGCAGGTCTCCTCGGCGCGGCGGCGCTATCCATTCCACGTGACGCCCGCCCGGCCGCGCTCCTGCAACGCGCGTCAGCGCTGCACACGACGCATGGTGCGGGTGCGCACCCAATGCCAATGGTCGTCGGTGAAGTGGACCACGCCAGAAACGGCTTCAATCCGACAGCGGTGCTCACGGATTTCGACACCGGCATGGTCAGCACACTCCCGACTGGTCAGATGCTGCATGAGTACACTTTCCGGGTGGAGAACAAGACGATTGAGGTCGTGCCGGGGGTGGACTTCGCCGCCTGGACTTACAACGGGCGAATTCCAGGTCCCACGATCCGCGTCCGCGAGGGCGACCGCGTGCGCCTGACGCTCCTCAATACCGGCGATCATCCGCACAGCATCCATTTCCACGGCGTACACCCGGGCTTGATCGACGGCGTGTTCGACGCGCGATCAGGGGTAGTTCCGCCTGGCGGGCGCCATATCTACGAGTTCGACGCCGAGCCGTTCGGCTTCCATCTATATCACTGCCACACGGCGCCGCTGGCGAAGCACATCGCGAAGGGACTCTATGGCGCGTTCATCATCGATCCGAAAGCAGGCCGGGCGCGCGCGGATCACGAGCTCATCATGGTGATGAGCGGATTCGACGTCGACTTCGACGGCGCGAACGATTTCTACCAAGTGAATGGCATCCCGTTTCACTACGAAAAGCATCCGATTCATCTGAAAGTCGGCGAGCTGGTGCGGGTCTACCTGGCGAACACGCTCGAGTACGATCAAATCAACTCGTTCCATCTCCACGCCAATTTCTTTCAGTACTATCCAACCGGGACCAGCCTGACACCAGCCGAGTTCACGGATACTGTCGCCCAGATGCAGGGGCAGCGCGGGATTCTCGAGTTCAGCTTCAAGCACCCAGGACGATACATGTTCCATGCGCACAAGACGGAGTTCGCGGAGCTGGGTTGGACGGGCATCTTCGAAGTGGAGGTCTGATGTTGCCTTCGTCTGCCGCTCGGCGCGTCGACCCGGAACCAGAAACGACTGCCTCGCCCCCCACCGGAAAAAAGCCCGGGCTGCGCACGGTCGCCGCGGTCTTCGTCCCGCTCATTCTGCTCGCAGCGGTGATCGCGCTGTTCGTGCGGACCAACGGCGCCGGGCTGAACGTCACGCCTCCCGCTCCGATCGAGACGGTACAGTTCGGTCGAACGATCCTGCGGCCCGGCGAGATCGAGCTGCACCTCCGCAACACGAGCCCCGACGCGATCACGCTTGCCCAGGTCAACATCAACGATGCGATCTGGCCGAACGTCATTTCGCCATCACCGACGATCCCGCGACTCGGGAGTGCCGTGGTAACGCTCGCCTATCCGTGGGTGCACGGGGAAGCCTACGAAATCTCGGTGCTGTCCAGCAGCTCGATCCCGTTCAACATCTCGATTCCCGTCGCCGCGGTCACGACGCGAGTCTCGTCCGGCACGCTTTTGAGCTTCACGCTCATAGGTCTTTACGTCGGTGTGATTCCCATCATTCTGGGCATGCTGTGGCTGCCTGTGCTCAAGCAGATGGGAGCGGGTGCGATGCTCTTCCTGATGTCGGCGACTGTCGGTCTTCTCCTCTTCCTCGGCATCGATGCGACAACGGAGGCGCTCGAGTTGACCGGCGAGTTGAGCGATACGTTTCAGGGCGTTGGGATCATTGGAATCGGGATCGTCGGCACCTGGCTCCTGCTCGACGGCATTGGTCGCCAGCAGCAGGGCGGAGAACGGAGTGGAGCGGGGCAGCGTCTGTCGCTCGCTACTGTGATCGCCATCGGGATAGGGCTTCACAACTTCGGCGAAGGTTTGGCGATTGGTGCGGCCTTCGCAGTCGGAGCGGCAGCTCTCGGGACTTTTCTCGTCGTTGGCTTCATCATCCAAAACAT
This sequence comes from Gemmatimonadota bacterium, assembly GCA_031372985.1. Lineage (GTDB taxonomy): Bacteria > Gemmatimonadota > Gemmatimonadetes > Gemmatimonadales > Gemmatimonadaceae > UBA4720. The sequence continues at coordinate 17,842 of JANMMF010000203.1, read as the reverse complement.
CACGGAGGGTCTGGGCATCATCGTACCGATCGCCAAAGATTCCCCACCGCTTCGCAAGCTGGCCTGGCTCGGACTGATCGGCGGTGCGCCTGCGATCGTCGGCGCGTGGGTGGGAGGTCTGGTGCACTCGCCGCCGCTCTCGATCCTCTTCCTTTCGATTGGAGCGGGCGCCGTGTTTCAAGTCGCTTTCGAAATCGCGCGCAAGTTGGTGTGGGGAGGTGCCGCGCTGCGAGAACGGCCCCTCTTTGCCTTTGGCGGCGTGCTCGCCGGCATGCTGGTCCTCTATGTGACGGGGCTCGCAATCAAGTAGTTCACCACAGTGTTGCTTTGAGATACGAAGCTAGATGCGGCACCGCACTGGCGGCAGAAAAAAAAGAGGTCGTCGGGTGGGACGACCTCTTTCTTGTTCTGGCCGAGAACCTGACTACTGCCTCAACGCGATCTCGTCCGAATCCTAGTTGTCGTCCTCATCCTCATGGTCGTCCTCATCCACTCCTGGTGCGGGGATTAGCCGATAGACCTTCCCCGTGGTTCCTGTGGGGCCGAGGACGTCCTTGCCTCCGACGTAAACCTCGCCTCGATCATCGACGCCGAAGCCAAGGATGTAGTCGTTGAGACGCCCGTTCGCACTCGATGCCACGCGCAGCTCACGGATCGGCCACAGGCCACTCCGCTGCGGCCTCGCGGCGAGAAGTGTCCCGTCAGGAGGAAAGAAACCCTTGCTGAAATCGCCGAATACGTACATCCCTCTTAGCGACTTGATGCGATTGCCGCGATACACATTTCCACCAATCACCGTGACGCCAATTCCACCTGCTTGCGCAGAATTCGGGTACTCGATAATCGGGTCGCGGAGGCGCGTGCCATCGGGCTCCCGGTCCGGGCAGCTTGGCGGTGAGACTCTGTTATTCTCTGCGTCGAAGCAGTGCGCGCCTTCCCGCACGTTCCAGCCGTAGTTCCCACCGCGCTCGGCTATACTGACCTCTTCCCACAGCCTCTGGCCCGCATCACCGACGAATAGGCGGTGCCCGTCCTCGGTATCGAACGACATGCGATACGGATTTCTGAAGCCATAGGCCCAGATCTCGTCGAGGCCCGGCCGACCGACAAAGGGGTTGCTGCGCGGGATTCCGTAGGGTGTACCGCGATCGATGTCGATGCGAAGGATGTTGCCAAGGAGATTGGCCTCCTTGTCCTGGCCGTTGCCACCACCGTTGTCCGCGTACCAGTCCTCAACGTGGCCGAGACCCACGTCGTTCGCGCCACCGCCGTCGCCAAGGGAGATGTAGAGATAGTCGTCCTTGCCGAAGGCGAGCGTTCCGCCGTTATGGTTGAACTGGGGCTTGTCGACCTCGAGAAGGACGCGTTCGAACACGGGGTCGGCGATGTTGGGGTTGCCCGAAACGCGGAATTCGGAGATACGCGCGGTAGCGTTGTACCCCGCCGGCGCGCCCAGCCGTAGCGGCGCGGTGTAATAGACGAAGAACCGGCCGTTCTTCCGGTACTTCGGGTGAAAAGCGAGGCCGAGCAGCCCGCGCTCGTCGAAGCCCGGCATGAGCGGCACCATCTTCGACCGCACGTCGAGGAATGGTGTCGGTACCAGCACTCCGTCTCTCGTGACGATGCGGATGACGCCCGACTGGTCGATGATGAAAAGCCGGCGGGTGCGGTCATCCGCCGAGACGATTTGAATCGGCGAGTTGAGTCCTTCCGCCACGAGCTTCACATCGATGGTGAGCGCGGGCTCCATTGAGCTCTGAAGCGCTACGACACTGGGGGTGGGAGGCGGAGCCGAAACCACCTTTTCCGCGTCCTGGCAGCCCGCGGCCCCCACCAGGAACGCGCCGAGACCTGCTCGGATCGCTATACGCATTTGAAACTCCGGGTAGATGAGTAAGCATGGATGCGGGTGGAATGCCGGGGGTCACAACTGGCTTGCGGCGGACGGCGAGTTGGCGGGGGGGAAGCGCCGTTGGCGCACGGCGAGTTCTGGGGCTTGACGCGCGCCGCGCCGTATATTACCTATTGGTTATACAACAAAGAGGTTATAGATGCTCGCTTCGCACACGGCTGATAGAACTCTGAACTCGACCTTCGCCGCGCTGGCGGATCCGACCCGACGGGCCATCCTAGCCCGCCTCGCGTCCGGCGAGGCATCGGTCGCAGAGCTCGCCAAGCCGTTCGCAATGAGCCAGCCCGCGATCTCCAAGCATCTCAAGGTGCTGGAGCGCGCGGGGCTGGTTTCGCGTGGCCGCGACGCGCAGCGACGGCCGCGTAGGCTCGAGGGTAAACCGCTCGCTGAAGCCACCAAATGGCTGGAGCGCTACCGCCGCTATTGGGAGGGCAATTATCAGCGCCTCGACGCCCTCCTCGCGGAAATGAAGACGGTGCAGAAACGCGGGTCCACCAAACGATAGGGAGATTATCGAATGACGAACACAGCGAAGAACGTGGAAAAATTGCGGATCACGACACCCTCGGATCGGGAGATCGCGATGACACGCGTCTTCGATGCTCCGCGCACCTTGGTGTGGGATGCGTTCACCAAGCCAGAGTTGATCAAACGTTGGCTGGTTCGCGGAGGCTGGACGTTTCCGGTGTGCGAAGTCGATCTGAAAGTAGGCGGGACCTATCGCTACGTGTGGCGTGGACCGAACGGAGCCGAGATGGGAATGGGAGGCGTTTTTCGCGAGATCGTGCGGCCCGAGCGAATCGTCGCGACCGAGAAGTTCGACGACCCCTGGTACGAAGGCGAGGCAGTTGACACGATGACCTTCGTCGAGCGTGGGGGCAAGACAACAGCCACGACGACGGTCCTCTACTCGTCGAAAGCTGTTCGTGACGCTGTCCTCAAGTCTCCGATGGAGAGCGGCATTTCTCAGAACTACAATAACCTGGCCGAGTTGTTGAAATCGACACAGGCGCGGGGCGTCAAATGACAATCCCTATCACAAAAGAGAGTCCGCGATCGCGCTGACGCTCCAACCCGAAACCGAGAAAACGAGAACTCCATGCAGAAGATCACGCCGTTCCTGTGGTTCGACAGAAATGCCGAAGAGGCCATGAATTTCTACGTGTCGATTTTCAAGAACTCGAAGATTCTGAAAGTCGCGCGGTATGGCGAAGCGGGGCCTGGACCGAAGGGGTCGGTTATGGCCGCGACGTTCCAGCTCGAGGGCCAGGAATTCCAGGCGCTCAATGGCGGGCCGACTTACAAATTCACGCCGGCGATCTCGCTGTTCGTGACATGTGAGTCGCAGCAGGAAGTGGACGAGCTGTGGGGGAAGCTCCTTGAAGGTGGCAGAGAAGACCAATGCGGCTGGCTTCAGGACAAGTTTGGTCTGTCATGGCAGATCATTCCCTCCATTCTGCCCAAGCTGCTGGGGGACAAGGATCCCAAGCGAGCCGAGCGGGCCATGAGGGCGATGCTTCAGATGAGGAAGATCGACATCAAGGGCTTGCAGGATGCGGCCGACGCGGGATGAAGCGTACCGCGGCCAAGGCGAAGCAGGAGAGGTCGGAGCAATCGCTCGAGGATCGGGTCGAGTCGGCGGTCACCTGGCTCAAGCGCCATAGCTCAAAGGCCACGCGCGATGGGATGGCGCGGTATGGTGTCCCCTCGGACCACGCGTTCGGAGTGACGATGGCCAACATGAAAGTGTTGGCCAAGCAGCTGGGGCGGAATCACCAGCTCGCCGCCGCACTGTGGGACACTGGCTGGTACGAGGCCCGCATGGTTACGTCGTTTGTCGACGAGCCGGCGCTGGTCACGCCTTCGCAGATGGAGCGCTGGTGTCGGGACTTCGACAACTGGGGCATCTGCGACACTGTGTGCTTTCACCTGTTCGATCGCACGCCGCACGCCTGGGAGAAAGTCGCGCAGTGGCACGACCGCAACGAAGAATTCGTGAAGCGCGCGGCGTTCGCGCTGCTGTGGGGACTCACCGTGCATGACAAGCAGGCGAGCGACGCTCAGTTTGCCGAGGGCCTGCGATTCATCGACGGCGCCGCCGCCGACGAGCGGCACTTCGTCAAGAAGTCCGTGAACATGGCGCTGCGCGCGATCGGTAAGCGTAATCCCGCGCTCAACACCGCCGCGGTGGCTGTCGCGCGCCGCCTGGCCGACTCACCTGAAGCGGCCCCGCGGTGGGTGGGACGCGACGCGCTCAGAGAGCTCACCGGTGCTTCGGTGAGCCGGCGGCTCGCGACGCGTCGACTAGCGAGAGGTGGTCGGGGTCGAGCTTGATGTGGCCGGAGTCGGGTTTGATGCGCGGGCGTGCGCGCCCACGGGCATCCCTTCCGCCATCCTTTCCAGTCCCCCGACGACGACGAGGTCACCCGCCTTTACTCCACTCAGCACCTCGACAACCCCCTGCGATCGAGCACCGAGCTGCGCGACGCGCCGGCTCGCCTTGCCACCATCTATCACCCAGACGACGTTCGCCGTCCGAAGCGGCTGCACGGCATCCTCGGGGACGACGATCGCGTTCATGCGCGTCGCGGTAGCAAGCCGCGCCTCGATGAACATGCCGGGCCGCAGAACCCGGTTCGGGTTTGGCGCCCGCGCCTTCACCATGATCGTGCGGTTGGCAGTCTGAACCACGGGATCGATGAAATCCACCGTCGCATTGAATGTGTGTCCGGGATCGGCCGCAACAGTGAATGCTACGGTTTGCCCGGGCCGAAGACGGATCGCGTGGCGCTCGGGAACCTCGATAACGGCTCTCTGTGGATCTACGGTTTGCAGCGTGAGAAGACGCGTGCCTGTCGTGACGTAATCGCCCACGTTGACGAATCGCTGACCAACCACGCCGCCAAACGGAGCCCGCACGACTGACCGCGCGATCTGTAGCTGCAGCACTGCCAGGGCCGCCGCCGCACTGCGCGCGTTGGCCTCAGCCCGCTCGAGATCAGCGGCCGATGACGCATTCTGCTGACGAAGAAGGCGCACTCGCTCCAGTTGCTGGCGAGCAAGGTCGCGCTCGGCGGCCGCCCGTTCGGCTTGTGCTCGTGGCATCGCATCGTCAATTGTCACCAGGGCAGCCCCTCTCCCCACGAACTGTCCCTCGTAGAAGTGGAGACCGGTGACACGCCCCTGTTCGTCGGGGCGAAGGTCGACCGCTTGCAACGCCTCGATCCGACCCGTGGCGCGGACGGCATCGACGACAGATTGATATCGCGCAGTGTCTACATCCACCGGCATTGGCGGCATCGAGGGCGGCCCGCCCGCCCCGGGACCGCCTGCCTTGGTGGTGCCGCTCCTGCTGCCAATCGTCAGGACCGCGATCACGACGACGACGAGCACTCCGGCCGCCGACAGCAGTATGCCTCGCCTGCGAGGGGACCAACCCCTCATTCTATCCAGCAATGTGTTGCTCATTTGCTCGCCTCAGAGATCATTCGGGATTCGTGCCTGGTGGTGCGAAAATGCGACGCCCCAACAACGCTTCGATTTGCGCCAGGGCTAGTCGGGTGGAATAGCGTGCCTGCACGAGCGTCGCTTCGGATTCGCTCAGCGCCACTTGTGCCTCCATCAGATCGAGAATGGTCGTTGCGCCTTCGCGATAGCGTGCGCGCTGCACCCGGTAGTTCTCGGTCGACACCGCGACGCCCACTAGCGCCAGCTCGATTCCCGCGCGCGACGTCAGGTAGCCGTGATACGCTTGCGCCATCAGTTCGCCGGCAGCGCGCTCGCGGTCGGCGCGAACGGCTCTCGCTACGTTGCGATCTGCACGCGCGCGGGCGACCGCAAGCTCGCGCTTTCCACCGTTCCAGATCGGCACGGCGACGTTGACCGCGATCTGCGACCGCTTCGTCGCCGCCGGAAAGAGCTCGGCATCGTAGGCGCCGGTCATCGCGGCCACGGTGATTTCCGGCAAGTAGCGCTCACGCTCGGCGCCGAGCACCGCACTGGCGCCGCGCTCTTCCGCCCGCGCTGCATCGACGTCGGGCCCCCGCTCCCGCGCCTCGGCGGTCGCTTGCTCCTGGCTGATGGGGAGTAGTGGCGGCATCAAGGTATCGATTGGTGCGGCATCAGCCGGGCCGGACAGGCCAATCCGCCGACCCAGGCGCAGCCGGGACGTGACGAGCGCCGAGTCTCGGCTGAGAATCGCGAGCCGTGCGCGGTTCACCTCGAGCAGCAACTGAAGCGAGTCGGAAGAAATCGCTTCCCCAGCGAGCACGCGCACTCGCGCGATCCCGAACTGCTCTTCCGCGCGTCGCCGCCGGTCGGCCGCCACGCGCGAGAGCTCGCGGTCCGCGAGCACTGCGAAATAAGCCGCGTCAGTCTCGAGCGCCGTACGGAAGCGGACTGCCGTTTCATTAGCTTCGGCACTCTCAACCGATGCACGCGAGCTCCGCAGCTCTCCGAACTTTCCCGCGCCCAGAAGTGTGTAGCTCGCCTGGAGCGTAGCGCTGGTTGCGTTCGGGCTGATGGATCCGGTGCCGAAATTGAAAAACGGCTCCGAGAAGTGGGTGTAGTTCCCGCCCGCAGTCAGGTTTGGTGTCAGCACATCCGCTAGAGCGGATCGTCGCTGCCAGGCGGCTGTTTCGATCCGGCCGCGCGCGGCGACGGCGTTGGGATCAACGGACGCGGCGCGGCGTCTGGCCTCGGCAAGGCTGACGACTGGCGCGCCACCGCTGATCGCCTGAGCCATCAACACGGATGGGATTGCGACGCCCGCCGCCAGGAGAGCGGCAAGAGCCACCGACGATGTTGTGTTTCGATTCACTCCGCCTCCAGGGAAACAGTCTCGCGTGTCGCAGGTGGCCGGTAGTCGCCCACGATCGGACGATCGGCGGGCACGGTCGGCGCGGTGGCCGGCTTCCGCCGCTCGCGTATCCTCTCGAACACCACGAACACGGCCGGCACCAGAAAGAGTGTGAGCAGAGTCGACAGCGACAGCCCGCCGATGATCGCGTATCCGAGCGGGCGGCGGCTGCCGGCGCCGGCGCCAAGTCCAAGCGCGATCGGAAGCGCGCCAAAGATGGCCGCGACCGACGTCATGAGAATTGGCCGGAGACGAATTCGCCCGGCTTCGCGCATTGCGGTCAACGCATCGTGCCCCTTGAGACGCAGATCGTTCGCGTACGTGACCAGCAGGATCGAATTCTTCGTCACGAGACCGATCAACAGAATCATCGCGATCTGGCTATAGACGTTGAGCGTCGAGCGCGTGATCCATAGACCCAGGAGCGCGCCGGTCACGGCCAGCGGAACGGCCAGCAACACCGTGAATGGGTGCAGCAGCGATTCGAACTGGGCCGCCAGTACCATGAACACGAAGATGAGAGCTAGCGCGAACGCGAAGTACAACGCGCTGCCGCTCTCGCTGAATTCGCGCGACTCTCCCGCCAGCTCCACCGTGCTTCCGGCCGGCAACACCTGCGCGGCGACGACGTTGAGAGAATCCAGCGCCTGGCCCAGGGTGAAGCCCGGCGCCATGCTCGCCGAAAGCGTGAAGGATCGAACGCGATTGTGATGATTGAGCTGGCGTGGGCCGATGCGCTCCTCGACTCGCGTCACCGCATCGAGTGGCACCAGCGCCCCATTTCTTCCGCGCACGTGGAGCCCGCTGATGTCGGACGGCGTGGAGCGCTCGCCCGGATCGAGGCGTAGGATGACGTCATAAAGTTTGTTGTCCGACGTGAATCGGCTCACGTCCCGTCCACCCAGCAATGTCTGGAGTGTGGTCGCGATGTCGCGGGCCGGGACGCCAAGGTCTTCGGCGCGATCCCGATCCAGCGTTACCACCAGCTCGGGCTTCGTCACACGAAGATCCGTGTCGACGTTAAGCAGGCCCGGAATCGCGCTGGCGCGCGTGACGAGCGTGTCCATTCCCTGCACGAGTGCATCGAAGTCGCGATTCTGCACCACGAACTGCACCGGCGGCTGAAAGCCTCCAAACGCGGGCGGGTTGACCGCGAACGCGAACACTCCGGGAACGCCGAAATACTGCGGCTGAATCTCGCCGATTATGTCCTGGGCCGAGCGATTCCGTTCATCCCAGTCGTTGAGAATTACGCCCAGGATACCCGAGCTTGGCACCCCGTCGAATCCGATGACGGCGAACGTCGACTTCACATCTTTCGTTCGATGCACGATCGCCTCGAGCTGGCGCAGATAGTCGTCGGTGTACTGAACTGTCGCCCCTTCCGGTGCGACGATGAAAGTGAAGAAGAATCCGCGGTCGTCCGGTGGCACGAACTCGCGCTTCAGCGATGAGAACAGAAACACCGCGGCGACAGTAAGCGCGACAGCTCCGCCCATCACGACGAACGGCCGGGCAAGCGCGCGCTCCAGAGTGCGCGCGTAACGGGAAGTGATCCCGTTCAGCACCGAGCCGACGACGTGGTGAAAACGGGACTCCCGCGCGGAAACGCGCAGGATCTTGGCGGACAGCATCGGTGTCAGCGTGAGCGCGACTATGCCGGAGATCAGCACCGAGCCTCCGACCGCGCCACCAAACTCGTTGAAGAGCCGGCCGGTGGCGCCGGTGAGAAAGAGGAGCGGCGAAAACACGGCGAGCAGCGAAATGGTCGTCGCGATCACCGCCGTGGTGATCTCGCGGGTTCCATCGATCGCCGCCGTTTGCGGATCCTTGTGCAATTCCTCCTGATGCCGGTACGCGTTCTCCATCACGATGATTGCGTCGTCGACTACGATGCCGATCGCGAGGATCAGCCCAAGCAGCGTCAGCGTGTTGATGGAGTAGCCGAATGCTCCCAAGATCGCGAACGTCGCGATGATGGAGACCGGGATCGCGAGCGCGGGAATGACGGTCGCGCGTAGTGAGGCCAGAAACAGGAAAATGATGAGGATCACGAGTCCCGCCGTGATCAACAGCGTTTCCTGCGCTTCGAGAATCGACCGCCGGACGAACACCGACCCGTCGAATGCCATGTGGAGCTCGACGCCTGCGGGGAGCGCCGCTCGAACCGCCGGCAGGCCCGCGTGCACCGCTTGGGCTACTTCCACCACGTTTGCCTTGGACTGGCGCACGACGCCAATGAAGATCGCAGGGTCCCGAGAGAAACGCGTCACCGACCGCTCGCTCTCGGGGCCCGGCTCGACGCGCGCTACGTCGCCTAGCTTGACGAGCTCGCCGTTCCCGCTCGCGACAGTGATATCGGCGAACTGGCTCGGCGTTTTCATCTCGCCGAGGTATCGCACCGAGAACTCACGCCGGTCCGATTCGATCCGGCCGGCCGGGATCTCGACGCTGCGCGTTCGAATCGCCGACTCCACGTCCTGCGCCGTCAGCCCGCGCGCGGCCAGCTCGCTCGGCGAAAGCCACACCCGCATCGCGAAGCGGCGCTCGCCGAAGATCGGCGCGCCCGACACGCCGGGAATCGTCTGCATTCGCGGCTTGATCGTGCGGTCGGCGATGTCCGAAAGCTCCATCAAACTATAGGTCTTCGAGGTGAGGGCGAGAAACATGATCGGAAACGCATCCGCCTCCTGCTTCGCGATCACCGGCTCTTCGACGTCCTCGGGAAGGAGTCCGCGCACGCGCGAAACCTTGTCGCGCACGTCCTGGGCGGCGGCTTCGATCTCGCGGTCGAGCGTGAACTCGAGAGTGATCGTGCTTACCTGCTCCTGGCTCGCGCTCGTCATCGTGCGCAGCCCCTCGACGCTCGACAGCTCCTCCTCGAGCACGTCAGTCACCGCTGACTCGACCACCTGTGGGTTGGCGCCCGGCAGGATCACGGTGACGGATACGATCGGTGGATCAGCATCCGGGAACTCGCGAACGGGCAGCCGCGTGTAGGCGATGACGCCGACGAGCACCAGCCCCACGCTGATCATGCTCGCCAGCACTGGGCGGCGGATGAATCTCTCGGCGAACTGCATCAGTACTCCCTGGCTACCAGCAAATAGATAACACCCACCCACCCGAACATAAACCGAAATATGTGTGTCGCAAGTCGCGTTTACATAAACGTCGTATGGGCGCGGTCAAAATCGACAGCGGCTTACCGTATCGATTCTGTCTAGGATCGTAAAGCGCGATTGAAGTCGGGTCGCGATGAGGTGCGGAATGCTCGGGCGGCGAAAACGCCTCCGAGAAAGCCGCCGATGTGTGCCTGCCAGCTGATTCCCGGCGCACTCGGCAACACGCCGAGGACGAGGCTCCCCCACACCACCGTTACGATGATGCTGAGGAGGATGCTCCCGAAGCTGCGCGTGTACCAGCCGGTGAGCATCAGAAACCCGAGATAGCCGAAGATCACGCCGCTGGCGCCGATGTGCACCGTGCCCGGCGCGCCGAGCAACCACGCGACCAGCCCAGATCCGACCATGCCGGCCAGCGTTACCGGAATGAAATGCCTCTCATCGCGAAGCATCACCATCCAGCCAAGCGCCACGAAGGGAATGCTATTGGCGACGATGTGACTGAGGCTGCCGTGCAGGAAGGGAGCGAACAGGATACCGCGCAGGCCGATCGTCGTGCGCGGGATGATGCCCAGACGGAGCAGCGCCCCGCCGAGCAGCGAGTTCACGACGAACACTGCCCAGAACACGCCGAGCGTGCCGCCCAACACCAGCGCCTGGGTCTTCAGGACGCGCGTTACGCTGGTTACGCGGGTTGTCGACGATGACACGCGATCAATCCGCAAGTGAATCCTCGGGGAGAATGCGCGCGGCGGGACTCGAACCCACGACCTTCGGCTCCGGAGGCCGACGCTCTATCCAACTGAGCTACGCGCGCGGTAGAAACGACTTCGCAGAGGGACTAACTTCCTCTGATGACACCTGCAAAACGAAAGATAACCATACTCCCGGGTGATGGGATTGGGCCAGAGGTGGTTGAAGCCGCTCTGGCCATCATAAAAGCAACAGGCGCCGCCGTTGAATTCGAGAAGTGCGAAGCGGGCTCGCGCGCGTTCCAGAAGGGGATCGTCACCGGAATTCCGAACGAGACGATCGAGTCGATAGAGCGTACGCGCGTGGTGCTCAAGGGCCCTCTCGAGACGCCGATCGGCTACGGAAATCGAAGCGCAAACGTGACTCTCCGCACGCTGTTCGAGACCTACGGCAACATACGTCCCGTGCGCGAGCTCCCGGGAGTACAGACCGCCTTCACCGGCCGCAAGCTCGACATCGTCATCGTCCGCGAGAACATCGAGGACCTCTACGCGGGCATCGAGTACATGCAGACTCCCGGAGTGGCGGAGGGCCTCAAGATCATCTCGCGCGAGGGCTGCGAGAAGATCGTCAAGCTCGCCTTCGCGTTCGCCATCGCCGAGGAGCGCGAGGCCGTCCACTGCGCGACGAAGTCGAACATCATGAAGCTCACTGAGGGCCTGCTGCAGCACACGTTCGAGGAGTTCGCGCCGCAGTACCCGTCGATCCAGGCGAAGCACATCCTCATCGACAACTGCGCCCACCAGCTGGCGATGCGGCCCGAGCAGTTCGACGTCATCGTGACCACGAACATGAACGGCGACATCCTGAGCGATCTCACCTCAGGCCTCACCGGAGGACTCGGCTTCGCCCCCTCGGCCAACATCGGCAACGACGTTTCGATTTTCGAGGCGGTGCACGGGTCGGCACCGGACATCGCCGGAAAGAACAAGGCCAATCCTACGGCGCTCGTCCTCAGCGCGGCGATGATGTTGCGCCACATCGGCGAAGGAAAAGCGGCGAACGACGTCGAACAGGCAGTGCTCGTCACGCTCGAGAGCGGCATCCGGACCAGCGACATGATCGGGGTACAGAATCCCGCCACGACGACGGAGTTCACGCAGGCGGTGATCTCCAACCTTGGCAGGCGGTCCAAGCTCAGTCCTCCCCGCGATTACAAGAAGGTCGAGCTACCGGCGTCAAAGCCCGGCGTCAGCGTAGTGGCGGCGGCGAGCAGGCGCGTCACTGGAGTCGATATCTACGTCGAGTCGGACCTCGATCCGAAGGCGCTGGCGAAGAATCTGGAGCAGCTGATTCAGCTTTCTCCAATGCGGCTGGAGATGATCACCAATCGCGGCACCATGGTTTTCCCCGCGAGCGACAGGCGCGTTTCGCTGGTCGACCATTTCCGCTGCCGCTTCGTCCCGCGCGACGGCGCTGCCAGTCTAGGTGACCCCGAGATTCTCTCCCTCCTCCAGATCGTTGGCGGGCAGCACCGGTGGATGCACATCGAGAAGCTCCAGGAGTTCGACGGCAAGCCGGCGTTCAGCAAGTCGCAAGTCTAGCGCTAATCCGGTCACGGGTTAGATAACGTAGTCGCGAAAGAATTCAGAAGGAGAAAACCCGATGGGCACGACGTTCGATCGCCGGTCGTTCATGGGATATTTCGCTGGCGTGGGTCTTACCTCATCGCTCTTCCCCGGCGTGCTGTGGGCGAAGCTGGCTGCGGGCGCGGACATCACCGTCGAGACGATCGCCGGCGCCGAGGAAGTTGCGGGGGTCCGCTTCGATCCGGCCGAGCGCGAGCTGATGCTCGACGGGCTGAAGCAGCAGGAGCAGCGGATTGAAGCGCTGCACAAGATCGCGCTGCCGAACTCCGTCAGTCCCGCCATCGTTTTCGATCCAGTGCCACCGGGCAAAAAGATTCCGCCGCCCGTCAAGCGCCCGATGGTGCGGAGCAGGAGCGGTCTCAGAGCGGTCAGCGGCAATATCGAAGAGCTCGCGTTTCTTCCCGTAACCGAGCTGTCCGAGCTCGTGCGGCGAAACCGCGTGACATCGGTCCAGCTTACCGAGATGTACCTCGCGCGTCTCAAGAAGTATGATCCTGTTCTCAAGTGCGTGATCAGCCTCACCGAGGATCGCGCCCTCGAGAGAGCGCGCGCGGCTGACACTGAGATAAAACGCGGAAAGTATCGCGGCCCCCTTCATGGCATTCCGTGGGGCGCCAAAGATCTTCTCGCCGTCCGCGGCTACAAGACTACGTGGGGCGCGGGTCCGTTCAAAGACCAGGTGATAGATGCTGATGCCACCGTCGTTCAACGCCTTGATGCCGCCGGCGCTGTTCTCGTTGCAAAGCTTACCCTAGGAGAGCTGGCGCAAGGCGACATCTGGTTCGGCGCGACGACCAAGAATCCGTGGAAGGTGGATCAGGGATCGAGCGGATCTTCTGCCGGCCCCGCCTCAGCGACAGCCGCGGGCCTCGTCGGTTTCGGGATCGGAAGCGAGACGCTCGGATCGATCTCGTCGCCGTCGACTCGCTGCGGCACCACCGGACTGCGTCCAACCTTTGGAAGAGTCCCGCGCACCGGTGCGATGGCGCTGTCGTGGACGATGGACAAGCTCGGGCCCATCTGCCGGAGCGTGGAAGACTGCGCCCTCGTTCTCGAAGCGATCTACGGGCCCGACGGCAAGGACAACAGTGTCATCGCCGCCGACTTCCACTGGAACGCCAACTTGTCGCCGAAGGATCTGCGAATCGGCTATGTGAAGGCGGCCTTCGATACGCCGCTCACCGATCCAGCCGATCCCAAGCGGACGCTGCACGGCACCAAGAAATTCGACGACGCCGCGCTCGATGTTTTCACGAAGCTCGGGATCAAGCTGATTCCGGTGGAACTGCCGGATGTCCCCTACGATCCGATGCGGCTGATCCTGAACGCCGAGGCGGCCGCGGCATTCGACGAGCTGACGAGATCGGACGGCGACAAACTTCTCGTTCAGCAGGGGAAGTCGGACTGGCCGAATTCGTTTCGGACGGCGCGCTTCATCCCGGCTGTCGATTACATAAATGCCAATCGTGTGCGCTCCATCGCGATTCAGAAGTGGGACGACCTGATGCGCATGGTTGATGTCATAGTGACGCCGACGAGCGCGGCGAACCTGTCGCAGCTGGTCGCGACGAATCTCACTGGACATCCCGCTGTGATCGTGCCGAACGGCTTCCGGGACGACGGCACTCCGGTTTCGCTGACGTTCCTCGGCGGACTTTTCGAGGAAGCGAAGGCGCTCGCCGTCGCGCGCGCGTACCAGGAGGCGACCGGCTTCCACCTCAGGCATCCCGTAGTGCCGCTCACTTTACCAGCACAAACGGGCGGATAGGTGACTCGCGGAGAGGGGCCGCTCGAGCCGATAGTGCTCGAGGGCGATTTCGTTCGGCTCGAGCCGATGACACTCGGACACCACTCCGGCCTGTCGGAAGTCGGACTCGATCCCGACATCTGGCGCTACACCCTCGTCCTCGTCCGAACGCCGGACGAGATGCGCGGCTACATGGAATCAGCGCTCAAGCTCCAGCGCGAAGGCACGACTCTGCCCTTCGTCACCATCGAGCGGAGCTCCGGGCGAATCGTGGGGAGCACGCGGTTCGGCAATTACGATCCCGGCAATCGTCGCATCGAGATCGGCTGGACCTGGGTCGCCCCTCCGTGGCAGCGAACGGCGATCAACACCGAAGCGAAATTTCTGATGTTATCCCACGCTTTCGAGAAGCTTGGCTGTGTGAGAGTCGAGCTCAAAACCGATGTCCTCAACACCCCGTCGCGCAAGGCGATGCTGCGCATTGGAGCGACGGAGGAGGGGGTGCTGCGGAAGCATTCGCTCGTATGGGACGGCCGGTATCGCGACAGCATCTACTACAGCGTTCTCGACGAAGAATGGGCGGGAGTCAAACTACAGTTGGAGAAGATGCTGATTCGGCGACCGCAGCCCGCCTCAACACCCCGATAAAAAAAGCCCCCGAGAATCCGGAGGCTTTCCTGACGATCGAACCAGCGGGTCACGGTGAGAACGAGAACTCGAGCTTGAAGTACGCCGCGGATTCTCTGCTCGCGAAGTTCGGACCGTCTACGGACTTGTAGCCGACGACGCCCGTCGTTCTGAAGTTCGGGGTCCACGCGTACTCCAACGTGGGTCCAGCCTGGAAGGAATTGCTATTACGCCCATTCTTCCCGCCGCCCTGCCCGACGACCTCCAATCCGATCCGCGAGGTTTGCCGGCCCAGGTAGCCGAACGGTGCTGAAGCGCGCCCACGCACCCAGACATACCTGCTGCCAAAGTTGTAGTTCGAGAGAAGTTGTGTGTGCAGCGCACGACGGCCGCTTCCATTGTGGTAGGCACCAATGCTCGCGGTCGCACCGTTGCTACCGCCGCCTTCGGCTCCCGGGGCGCCAGGGTCCTCGTGGTTCACCCATGTGTAGCCCGCACCGAATGAGACACCCTGCCTGCGGCCGGCGTAGGCAAGGCCGAGCGAGGGAGATACGCCGCTCAGCGTGCTATCCGAGTTGGAGACGCCGGGCGTGAAGCGGTAGTGGAGCGAGTAGGCGTTGACGTTGAAGTACGGTGACCAGCCGAGGCCACCTACTCCGACATACATGCCAAGCAGATAGAACTGTGAGCTGCGGGTGTCGGCTTCCGCCGAACCGTAGAACGACGGGTGCAATTGAGATAACTGCGCTTCCGCAGAGGGCCCGGTCGTTGCCAGTATCGCAAACCCGGCGAGCGCGAGAATCGCGTTTCTATAACTGTTCAGTCTCATTGGTTGTCTCTCGGTTTGTACGTCGTCAGTGCGTGATGTTTAGACGACTGTACAAGCGAGGAGAAACCTCAGCCGAGCGCGCCCTGTGCTCTCAGTCTGGAACGATAAGGAAGTGTGTTGGAACCGATGAGAGGGGCTCGGGTCCGTCGGTCAGGAGAATGCCTTGCGCCGTGTACCGACCTGGCCCAACGGACGCTCCGCGATTCGTGCGCTGATCCCAATCGTGTGAGAGCTCGAACACCTCACCCGCGCTCAGCGCCTTGAACTGGATGATACCGGGGATGACATCGCCTTCCAACCGCCGCCACACTACCCGGCCGGTCGCGTTTGCGATGACAATATCGAAAGCAATCGTGCGGCCGCGAAGATAAAGCTCGAGAGTCGCCTCACCGACGTTCTCGATACGGATCATGAACGGCACGATCGATCCGAGCCGTGCACGATCAGGTGCAATCAGCCGCAGCCGAAGGTACGGGGTCGGGGAAAGGGGATCCAAGTAATGCGTTTTCAGTTAGTCCGTTGTCCGTTTGCCCGTGATTGTCAATTTCACTCGTTCAGACGGACACACGGACAACGGAAAGACGGGGAACGCAAAACTTGGATCCCCCATAAGCGCTAGAGGGCCGTCGCCGCCGCGCTTAACCATCGCGCGAGGGAAGGCAACGGATTGCTACTGGGTAGCCGTGAGTGGACCGAGCTCTCTCGTGACTCCGCTCAACGGACTGTAGACGAAGGTCCGACCGTCTCCGCTGCCGCCCCACAGAATTCCAACGAGGGTAACGTCGTCTTTCTTCGTGATCGCGAACACTCCCGATCCGCTGTCGCCCCCGGCCACCCCCGCCGAGACGAAAGTCTGGCAGAGCAGATGAATCTTCGAGCGGAACACGTTCGTGTTGACGCACGTGTTGGTCACCGGTCCCTGAGTCCAGCCGGTGGTGCGGCCAACCTTGTTGACGATTGCACCAACCCCGACATCGTTCTGGGCAATGACGCTGAAGCTGCCGGCGACCTCGAGGCTGCCGTTGTTCACGCCCGTCGTCTTGGCGATAGCCCCACGAGTCGACGGTACACCGGCGCTATACAGCGCGCGCGACGCATCGCTGTAACGGCACTCCTTGCCGTGCGGGCAGACCGGATCGGTCTTGAAGGTGAAGTACTCCGGGTCGGAGACCTCGGTCGCGATCACAGTTGGATCCACCGTGCTTAGGGGCTGCCAGTATGGAGTGCCTTCGACACCGCCCTGCGTGGTCGTGCAATGAGAAGCAGTGACGAAAGACCGCTCGCTCCCGGCGTCGGCGTTGAAGCCCATCGAGCAGAGAAACCCGGGGAAATGAATCTGAATGCCGGCTTGTGTGGGCCGCCACACATCGCGCAGGGTCGCTACCTGGTAAATAGGCTCAGTCACCTTGATCTCGTAATCTGAGCTTGGCGTTCCGAGCTGGGAGAGAACCGCTCGCACGGCGGGAACCACGTACTCGTTCTCCACACCGAACACGAGGCGTCCCTTTGCCTCGTCGTTGTCGGCGAAAACGGTTCCTGCGACGGCGAGCACCGCTGGCGATGCTTTCGCGAAGTGCGCCTTCAGCCGATCCTGACCAACGCCACGCCCAAGCGCCGCGTCCCCTGGCGCTGTCAGCCGATCGTTCGGCGCGTCGGTACAAGCTGCCAGCGCGAGAACAGACGCAGCGAGAACGAAAAAGCATGAGGAATTTCTGTAGGACATGGATGCCTCTTGCGCGACAGCGCGATGAAGAGTGACTCGGCGGGTCCGGCCGGACGACTCGCACCGGGCTCCTACCATACAAACGGGCGCGTTTCACCGCAATACTGCATTGGCGGGGACAACAGCTATATTCGCGCGAAGTGCCGGATTCGAACGGTAAGCGAAGGAGTAACGATGGCCGCTGGGAAGGAATGCACTTTTTACCGCTGGGACTCGATGAAAAAGGAGCGCGTGTCGGACATGCTCGAGCGTCGGCTCATCACCGGCGATCGCATGATGCTCGCGCAGGTGTACCTGAAGAAGGGATGCATCGTGCCCAAGCACTCGCACGACAATGAGCAGCTCACCTATATCCTCGAAGGCGCGCTCAAGTTCTGGATCGGGGAGGACGGAGCGGAGGAGATCACGGTCCACGCCGGTGAGGTGTTGCTGATTCCGTCGAACGTGCCCCACAAGGCGGAGGCGCTGGAGGAGACTCTGGACGTCGATATTTTCAGCCCGCCCCGTCAGGACTGGCTGGACAAGAAAGACGATTACCTGAGGCGGTAAGCGTGGACCTCGGCATCCGCGGCAAGGTCGCACTGGTGTCCGCGAGCAGTCGCGGATTGGGCCGCGCGATCGCCGAAGAGTTGGCGGCCGAAGGTGCGAGCCTTGTCGTCTGCGCGCGCGGAGAAGAAGC
>JANMMF010000163.1:0-16049 GCA_031372985.1 Gemmatimonadota bacterium | reverse complement strand
AGCAACAATGGCAGCGTCCGGTGCTTCGTTGAAGCCTTCCTCTTCGAAGCCGATTGAGAACGTCTGGACGGGCCTATCCATCTGTCGTGCCATGCACGCAACGACCGTCGACGAATCGATTCCGCCAGAGAGAAAAGCGCCGAGCGGCACTTCTGACTCGAGATGCGAGCCAACCACTTCCATGAGCAACCGCTCGAGCTCACGCACGGCCTCGGTCTCATCCAGCGCGGAATCTTCCGGCCGCACCGGATTCCAGTACCGTTCGACCCGCGCGCCGTTGCGTGCGTCCCACGTCAGGATGTGTCCCGGAGGCAGCTTGCGGACTCCACGGAAGATCGACATCGGATCCGGCACATATCCGAGAGCCAGATACCGCGCTACGGCCAGGCGATCGATGTCGCGCGGGAATTGGTCGAGCGCGAGCAGCGAGCGAAGCTCCGAGCAGAACGCGATGCCATCGTCCGTGATCCAGTAGTAGAGCGGCTTGATGCCAAGGCGGTCGCGGGCGAGGAGCAGCGATTTCCGGGGTGCATCCCAAAGCGCGATTCCGAACATGCCACGAAGATCGTCCACACACCGAGCTCCCTTCTCCTCGTACAAGTGTACGATCGTCTCGGTGTCACTACGGGTGGCGAAGTCGTGACCGGACTCGATCAGCTGTGCGCGCAGTTGGCGGTGGTTGTAGATCTCACCGTTGAAAACGACGGTGACATCGTCATTCTCGTTTGAGATTGGCTGCATCCCACCAGCCACATCAATGATGCTGAGTCGCCGCATCCCCAATCCCACGCCAGGCGCCGAGAAGTGTCCTTCGTCGTCCGGTCCACGATGCGCGACTGCGCCGCACATCTGCTCCAGCAGTCGCTCACTCTCCGAGCGGTCCAGGCGCCACCCGGCGAATCCCGCGATACCGCACATTATGCCCGTCCGCCGTCGAGCGCAGACATCCGCATACCCGCCATTCGCCGAAGGCGCGCGGCCGCTCTGCGACCCCTTGTGGGTATCCCGGATGATGGCTGCGGGGCGGCGGTCGTCGCCTTCCCCAGTTGCCTTTGATACAAGACACTCATCCCGTACAGCAGCACCAAATGGAGAAGAAAGTGCGGGAGATACGGCAGGGAACCGAACGTCGCTGCCGCCAGAAACGCCACGAGACCTGCCTCGAGCACGAGAAGTTGTCGCGCGGCCGTATCGAGAACGCCGCGACACCGCCGGCGAGTCCGTTCCGCGGCAATGAAGACAGTCAATACCATTCCGAGATACAGCAGGAGACCAGGGTACCCGGTCTCCGCGAGCACGTTTAAGTAGAGACTGTGCGTGTCGCGCCCTCCCTGCGCTGTCGGATTGAACTCCGGTTGCAACGCGTATTGCTCATGGTTCGGCTTATACGCGCCAAGACCTACCCCCGTGACGGGATGGTCACGAATGATCTTTCCGGCAACGCGCCAAATCTCGTAGCGCTGGCGCGCAGAGCCTTCGGCCCCGTCAACTTCGTCGAGCGTCGTCGTGCTGGTTGCGTGGCGCAGCGTGCCAACGCGATCCCAGACGCCGGCGGGCACAACCGCGGCTAGGAGCAGGGCAATCACTCCGAGGCGAACCAACAGCCGCAACCGTCGACGCTGTCCCACCAGCGTAATCGCGACGAAGACCAGTAATCCGAGAAACACGCCCCGCGACTGCGTCATGAGGATCAGCATCGGGATAAGAATCACGCCGAGGACGGCGCACCACCGAACCCATCCCTTGGGTTCCGTTTCGAGAAGGGTGACCGCCATTGAGAGCTGCAGCAGCGCGATTGCACCGAGATCGTTCGGGTTACCGTATAGCTGGTTCCAGATTGCGCGCCCATCCATGTCGTTGTGATAAAAAAAGAAGTTGAACATGGCGCCCCTGAGGGGCCACAAGGCGAAGCAGCCGAGGAAGAAGACCATGAACAGCCGCATCTGGGCTCTCGTCTGCATCGCGTTGGCGGCGACGAGCACAATGAGGCTCAATTTCAGCAGCATGACAACCTGGGGGTGGACCGCGTCGGGATAATCCGTCTGCATGGCGGCGACGAACGACCAGATGCCGAACGCCGTCAGCCATCCGAGATACGGCGGGAAGCGCACGCTGCCGCGCTGCAGGAGGAAACTGTACAGCGCAAGACCGATCGCAAACCCGCCAAGGGGTAGCCTGTACGACGTGATCACCAACAGATACAGGAGCAACCCAGCGACGGTCCCCGTCCACTGGACACCTTCGAGGGGTGAGCGAGGAAGGCCGACACCGCGGATGGGCCTCGCGTACGCTCGGCGAGGCAAAGGGGCCAACCGTACGGCGATGCGCGTGCCTCGCTCCACCCCCGCCTTATCGCGAGGCACTGACACGTAGCCGCTCTCGAAGCTGGAAACTCACAAAGACTCGATGACTGGTGGAGGGTGGGCAGCGACGTGAGATCGTGTCGGCATGCCTTGTGGAATAGCGGTGGAGCGCAGCAAGCGTGCTAGCAATCAACAACTCGTGCGCGCACACGTTACGTCATATGCCACATTAACTTACGCCGGCGCGACCCGGCCCCAACTCGACACGACCTTTACTTCGAACGGGAGGGTGTTGCGAGGACGCAACAGCAGCGGACGTGAGGAGCTCATCGAACAACGCCACATATCGCGCGCTCTGTTGGGCGAACGAGAACCCACTGCGTACCAACTCTCGGCCCCGATCGCCCATGTCGCGGCACCGCGCCGGATCACCGAGAAGATCCAGGAGTCGTCCAGCCATTGCGCGCGCATCGCGGGCGGGAACGAGATGTCCGTTCACCCCCTCCGTCACTACTTCCCGCGTTCCACCGACGTCTGTTGCCACGACCGGGACACCCGCCGCACATGCCTCGAGGACGACATTCGGAAGCCCCTCGGTTAGCGATGATTGAGCGAGGATGGCGGCGTCCCGAATCAGCTCGTCCACGTCGGATCGGAAGCCCGCAAACACAAAGCGATCCTCGAGGCCGGCGCAGCGGACTAGCTGCTCCAGCTTCTGACGATCTGGCCCCGTGCCGACGAGTACAAAGCCAGTAGCGGGACGTTGGGCCGTGACGAGACGCGCCGCGTCAACGAGTTGATCGAACCCCTTCTCAGGGCTCAAGCGTCCAACGGCAATGACGATCTGCTCGACAGGCACTCTAAAGAGGCCATGCAGCGGCTCGCGTCCCTGAGAATCCCCACGGAAGCGCGAGGGATCGATGGCATTGCGAATAACCCGAATACGGTCCGCGCCTATGCCCGCGCGTCGCACTTTCGCGGACTGACCCTCGGACACGCAAACGACTCGATCCATGTACCGGAGCATCCGCCGGTCGATCGCCTCGTTGAGGCGGACCTTCCATGTGTGCCCTGTCCAGCCCCGCGATACCGACACCACCGGGACTCCAAGGCGGCGAGCGGCGATCCAGCCGAGCAAGTCGGCCTTGTAGCCATGGCACACGAGTGCGTCAGCTCGTAGTGTCCTGAGCTCCGCGATGATGTCCGCGATCATGGCTGGAAATCGCGGATTCTCATGCGCGAGCACCCTTGCTTCCACACCGGCGGCCGTCAGCTGGTCGAGAAAGGGCACCGCCGACTGATGATCGCGGAAACAGAGAATCGTCGTCCGAATGCGCCGGGGAAGGCGGATCGCGAGCCCCAGCATCTGGCGCTCGGGGCCGCCGAAGAACGGTGAGTCGGTTAGGTGAACGATGTTCATCGAGTGTGTGCGCCGTGAAAACCGCGGCCGGGAAGGTCGGGCGACCGACTTCTAGGCACCCCTTATACCTTGAATCCGCACGGCCTCAGGGCCATAAGAGCCGGCTGTTGCGCGCGCGGGCGGCATTTGTGTCGGGAGCGCGCAACACATGTGGCGCAACCATCACGGCGCTTCGCGGCGGAGATGAGCGCCTTGGGGGATCTCGGCCGGTATGAAGGATGCCCATGTCGCGGTCTCCGACCTCTCCCACCGCATCATTTCTCGCAACACGCCTGTGGAATTCCTCTTCTGGACTCTGATACTGGCGGTCTCCTGGTGTTACGCCGGGTACCCGCTCTACATCATGGCTCTCGCGCGATTCTGGCCGCGGCCAATTCGTCCTCCCGCGGCGGACTTTCGCCCGTCAGTCACTGTCATCGTCGCGATCCGAAACGAAAGGGACGCCCTGCCCCGTCGGCTGGCCAATCTGCTGGCGCAGGAGTACCCTCCCGAGCGCCTCGACGTTGTAGTCGTGTGCAACGGCTCGGTCGACGGAAGTGAGGAGATAGCCAGGCAAGTGGCGCGCACCGAGCCGCGCGTGCGGGTTTTCACGAGTCCCGCCGAGCGCGGAAAGGCGGGGGCCATTAACATGGCTGCGGCACACACAGCGGCCGATGTAATCGTGTTCGCCGATGCACGCCAGACGTTCGCGCAAGATGCTGTCGCGCGCATTGTAGAACCGTTCTCGGATCCTGGCGTCGGTGCAGTGACCGGCCGCCTCGAGGTGCGACAAGCCGACCTTGCTTCGGTGGAAGGAGTTCGGATGTACTGGGGCTTGGAGACGCGGTTGCGCGATGCCGAGGGCCGCACTGGGTCGGTGATCGGCGCGACCGGAGCCATCTACGGCGTTCGCCGGTCGCTGTTCCAGGACATGCCCCCGAATCTCATTCTCGATGACGTCTACTTACCGCTGCGCATCGCGATGCTCGGACATCGTGTCGTCATGGCCCCTCGCGCCCTCGCGTTCGATGTCCCGTCGCATGATCAGAGCGCCGAGTACGCGCGCAAGCGCCGCACTATGGTTGGCAACATCCAGCTACTTGGCGTCATCCCCGGGTTGCTGTCCCCGGTCCGCAACCCGCTTTTCATGCGATTCGTCTCTCACAAGCTCCTCAGATTATTGACGCCCTTCTGCTTCGTGGCGCTGCTCTGCCTGAGCGCGCTGCTTCCGGGCTGGGCGTACCGAATGTTCTTTGCTGCCGAACTCGGACTGTACCTGTCAGGGGCCCTCGGCCTGTGGATCAGTGTCGGAGCATTGTCTGTCCCCGCCGCGTTCGTGCTCATGCACGGGGCGATCTTTGCCGCCGTGTGGCGCTGGAACGACGACGCCGCGCGCGTCTGGGCACAGCCAACATTGTCCGGCGCCATCCGTCCGGCGCCGCCATCTTGATCGGAGAGTTTCCGCCGTGTCCCAGGTAGCACTGCAGAATCCGTGTCGGATCTCGCGCCATCGATGATGACCGGCCCGCTCGAGCCCTCCGCGCCGATCCAGAAGCCCCTCGGCGGCACGGCGCTGCGAGGCATGGCCTTGCTCGGTGGCGCGCGCTGGGCAGCACAACTCTTCACGTGGGCATCCACCCTCGTGATCGCGCGCTTGCTCGCGCCGGAAGATTACGGCCTTGTCGCCATGGCCGCGGCGTTCACCGGTTTGCTCGAGGTCATCACCGACATGGGCCTGGGTTCCGCCCTCGTGCAGAGCCGCGAGCTGTCCAAGCGCGATGTCGAGGCGACAATGGGTGCCACGTGTCTTCTCGGGGCTGCCGCCGCCATTCTGATCGCGCTGACCGCGCCGCTCTGGGCGGAGATACAGGGCGATCCGCGTATCGTGCCGGTCATACGCGTACTCGCCATCGGTGTTCCACTCGGGACAGCACTCAACGTGCCGTACAGCATGCTGCACCGGCGACTCGCGTTCGGTCTGGTTGCCCGTGCGCAGTTCGTTCGCGGAATCATAACTGCCGGTGTCACTCTCGGCGCGGCCTTCGTACTCCAATCACACTGGGCGCTGGTGACCGGCGCTTTGGTTGGCAGAGTCGCGTTTACGGTGATGCTGCTGTGGGCTGAGCCGATCAGACCTCGGCTCCCCGACAGGGACACCAAGATCGGAGGACTGCTGCGATTCGGCGGCATTCTGACCGCCGATCGGGTGCTCAACTATGCGCGAGCGAACATCGACGTCGCGCTGATCGGTGCGCTTCTCGGAACGCGCATGGTTGGACTTTATGTCATGGCGCTCGCGCTGGCCCGCCTGCCTCTGGAGAAACTTGGCAGCGCCTTCGAACCCGTCGCCTATCCGGTTTTCGCGCGACTCCGCGACGACAAACCCTCGCTTCGGCGCTATTTCCTCGGCCTTTCGGTTGGTACGATGGCGATAGCGCTGCCAGCTTGCTTCGGCCTGATCGTGACCGCCGGGATCCTTGTGCCGACGGTGATCGGCAGTCAATGGATCGAGGTCGTGCGCCCCTTGCAGTTGGCGGCGATCGTCACTCCGCTGGCCTTTCACTTAATCCTCGTCAGCGCACTGTTCAACGCTATGGGTCAAGTGAAGCTGAGCCTCCGGATCACCACGCTCATCAGCGTGCTGACGATTCTGGCGGTCATCGTCAGCGTTCCGTTCGGCATCGTGGGCGTTGCGGCCGCCACGGGTATCGGATTCGCGCTCGTCTGGGTCTACGCGGAATTCCTCGCACTGCGGCTCATCGATCTGCACGCACGTGATGCCGGCCGCGCGCTGCTGCCATCGCTATCCTCCTCGATCGGAATGGCGGTCGCCGTCATCGCTGTATCTCTCCTGCTCGCCCCACAATGGCCGGGAGCCATTCGCCTGGTCATCCTTTGCGTGGTGGGAATCGCCACCTTCGTCGGCTGGTCGCTTCTGCTGCACAAGGACACTGTGGTGGGGCAGCTCCGATCCCTGCGCGCGGTGTGGAGTGCCACCTAGGCAACGTCTCGAAAGGACTACTGTGGCGACCGCGCAACACCTCATCGCCGGCACGATGCGACGGTGCGACACTGGTCGCCAGGACCCAGCCATTCTAATCGGCTTTTCACTCTGAGAAGCGACACAACTGCAAGCGGCGCTGGCTGGTATGGCCCGTGCCCTATCTGACGGAATTGATGCCACACCCGAGCCGAGGCGACGATCGCCTTGTACGACCAGGAGTCTCATGATCTGGGGAAACAGCGGCCCCGCAACGTATGCGACGTGCTACCTCGACGACGGTAGTGAAGTCGTCGTCCTCGGACTGAACGTCACGTCCGATGCGTTTGACGCATCGGCGGCGCTGCTATCTGACGCGGAGCGCGATCGCGCTTCCAGATTCGCGTTTGATTCCGACCAACGCCGATTTACAGTCGCACGCGCGGGACTTCGCACGTTGTTGGCAACGCGATTGGGCGTGACGGCAGAGGCGGTTGAGTTGACCTATGGAAAAAATGGGAAACCTGCGCTTGCGAAAGCGCAGGCGGACTCGGGGCTGCGCTTCAATCTCTCCCATTCCGGTGATGTCGCGGCGTACGCCTTCAGCATGGGACAAGAGATCGGAATCGACGTCGAAGGGATTCGAGAGATCGCGAACGCGGATAATATCGCCGCGCGTTTTTTCTCGGCTCGTGAGAGCGAGGTGTATGACACTCTGGCTCCGATCGACAAGCCGCTCGGCTTCTTGAACTGCTGGACGCGCAAGGAAGCCTTTATCAAAGCCCTCGGCGATGGACTGAGTTACCCGCTGGACACCTTTGACGTGTCGCTCAGACCGGGAGAGCCAGCGGAGATCCTGCGTGTCGCCGACGTCCCCGGCGCCCAATGCGGTTGGACCCTCCGCGACTTTTCACCTGGACAAGGGCTCGTAGGTGCCTGCGTCGTGCGCACAGCGGACGAGCCTATCGATTCCGTAGCGTTATCATGAGCGCGGACCCGACAAGCTTTCTCTACAGTCCGATGCACACGGTGGCGAACCCCGCCAGAAACGGACATTTCGACGTTGCCGCTGGGAACGGAGCCGACCGGAAACACTCACGAGCCCGCTACTTTGGCCCTCATCGGCGTCTGTTTGGCATCTTCGACGAGCCCGACACACCGAGCGATCGCGGGGTTGTCTTGTGTTATCCGCACGGTGCGGATTACGACAGCGCGTTCCGGTCTTTCCGGATTCTTGGAACACGCCTGTCACGTGCGGGATTTCAGGTGCTCCGTTTCGATTATTTGGGCACCGGGGATTCATGGGGAGACATCGAGGATACTTCGATCGACCAGTGGACCGAAGACACGGTCGCCGCGATTCACGAGCTCCGGACGACGTGCGATCTGCGTCAGATCACGGTCGTGGGGCTGCGCGTCGGCGCTACGGTCGCCACCATTGCCGCGGCGGACTGTGGGGCGGTCGACCGGCTCGTGGCGTGGGAGCCTGTCTTTGAGGGCAGGGAGTACGTTGCCACCTTGCGGGCACTGCATCAGCGGTGGCTCAAGGATGAAAGGCGCAGCGGTCGAGCCAAGTTTGCCGGCGATGACGATCTCCTGGGGTATCGCCTAACCCCAACCATGCGGCGGGACCTGGAGAATCTCAGTCTCTCGTCGCTCTCGAAAGTCCCCGCGCCGTTTGTCTACGTTGTGAATCAGGACCCGTCCGCTGATCGGGCGGACTTTCCCACCTGGCTCCGCGCGCGGGGAGCCAACGTGGACGCGGACATGATCGACGGCCCGACAATCTGGTCGAGGACTCCCTCGATGCCCGAAGCCTCGGTGCCGAATCGCAGTCTCCAGATGATCGTGAACTGGGTCGCGGGAGCCTCGCGATGACCGAGCAAGCGGTTCTGCTCTCCGCGCAGTCGTTGGTCGGTGTGCTCACGAAGGCCGACGACGAGGGCGATGCGAGCCGTCCCATCGTCGTTTTCCTTAACGCCGGTATGGTCCACCGCGTGGGCCCGAATCGATTGCACGTCAGGTTGGCGCGTGATCTGGCGCGGCGTGGGTTTGCGTCGCTGCGATTCGATCTTTCGGGGATCGGCGACAGCCCCGCTCGAGTCGATGGTGCATCTCTCCACGATGCCGCCTTGCGTGACGTGCGCGACGCTCTGGATTTTGTCGCCAATGAGCAGGAGGGATCGACGTTCGTGCTCGTGGGCCTCTGTTCGGGAGCCGACCTCGCCTTCCGCGCAGCGCTCGCAGACGAACGCGTGGTCGGAGGAGTCCTTATCGATGGCTTCCCATACCATACCGTCCGCTCACGACTGCACCGTCGCGCGCGACATTACGCGTGGCAACTCAGAGGGCGGAATTGGCGCGCGCTCCTCGGTACCAACAGTCCCGTATGGCGCCGTCTGCGCCGGTCACCGAAAGCCGTCCTTCCCCCGGGCGGCCTTCGGCAACGCGACGTACCATCGAAGGAGGAGGCGTACGCGGGGCTTCATGCCCTTACGGAGCGTGGTGTTCGTCTCCTCGTGCTCAACACGCCCGACCGCGACTACAGCTATCCTCGCCATTTCGCGGAAACGTTTCCGAGCGTGCGCTCTGACCGTGTCCAAGTCACTTTCTTTTCGGATGCGGACCACACCTTCACACTGCGCGCCAATCAGGATCTCCTGATTCGCACTATCACCGAGTGGATCTTATGGTTCAAGTAGAATCGGCTGTCGAAGACATCACCCTTCCCCTCGAACGTCCGTTCGCCTCATCGATCGAGCGTCTGCTCGCCGTTCAGGCCGACCGGCAGCCGGACGCTGCGGCTCTGATGTTCTCGGGCGGCCCGCCCATCACCTACCGGCAGCTGCACGAGCAGGTAATGGCAATCGGAGCGAGCCTGCGCTCGGCTGGTGTGGCGAGTCATGACCGCGTCGCAATCGTCCATCCGAACGGCCCCGGAATGGCGATCGCGTTTCTCGGTGTCGCCTCGGCGGCCACGTGCGCGCCATTGAATCCGACGTATGCGGCAACGGAATTCGATTTTTACCTCGACGACCTCGACGCTCGCGCCGTCATTGTGCCGTCCAACTGGGATTCTCCTGTCCGCGAGGTGGCGCAAAAACGCGGCATCACGGTGCTCGAACTGATGGATCGTTCGTCACCCGAGGGACGCGTGTTCGAGCTCGATGGCTCGACCGGCGCATCGTCGCTTTCAGAGCAGCACTCGAGCGATGACGCAATAGCCCTGATCCTCCACACATCGGGCACCACCGCCCGGCCGAAAATGATCCGCCTGTCGCAGCGGAACCTTTGCGCCTCCGCTGAGAATATCCGGTCGACCCTGCGCCTCACACCATCCGACCGCTGTCTCAACGTAATGCCGCTGTTCCATATCCACGGCCTTATCGGAGCACTGCTGTCGTCGTTGGCCAGCGGTGCCTGCGTGGTGTGCGCACCCGGTTTTTCGCCGGTGCACTTCTACGACTGGCTCGGCGAGTTTCAGCCCACTTGGTACACGGCAGTTCCCTCGATGCATCAGGAGGTCCTGGCTCGGGCGGCGGCGAATCAGGAGATCATAGCGCGAAGCCAGCTGCGCTTTATCCGCTCTTCATCCGCCGCGCTATCTCCTCAGGCCATGAGCCAGCTGGAATCGACCTTCAACGCGCCCGTCATCCAGGCGTTTGGAATGACCGAGGCGTCTCATCAGATCGCCAGCAATCCACTGCCGCCGGGCATGCGCAAGCCGGGATCCGTGGGACTGCCAACGGGCCTCGAAGTCGTCATTCTCGACGAGCACGACGAGTCACTCCCGTCTGGTGCGCCAGGCGAGATCGCCATTCGGGGTCGCAACGTCACTACTGTACGCCCGAGCGCGGGAAAGGATGTCGTTCCGCGCGCGGCTGACGAATGGTTCCGCACCGGTGACGTCGGGTACATCGACGAAGACGGCTATTTGTTCATTTCCGGACGGATCAAGGAGATCATCAATCGCGGCGGCGAGAAGATCGCGCCCAGCGAGATCGATCATGTGCTTCTCGAGCACCCGGGCGTTGCTCAGGCGGTGACGTGTGCAGTTGAGGACGCACGGCTGGGCGAGGATGTGATCGCCGTCGTCGTACGCCGTGCCGGCAGCACGCTGACCGAGCGCGAACTGCGCGAGTTTGCGTCGACACGCATCGCGGCGTTCAAGGTGCCGCGCCGGATCGTGTTCGTCGAGCAGATACCCAAGGGGGCGACCGGGAAGATTCAGCGGATCGGCTTGGCCAAAAAGCTGGGGATCGAATCGCTGGCATTCGCCCAACCTGGCGGGTCTGTGTCGTTCGCAGCGCCTCGGACCGACACAGAACTGACTCTTTCGAAGATTTGGAGCGCGGTGCTGGGAATCGATCGCATCGGCGTTCACGACAATTTCTTCGAGCTCGGTGGCGATTCGATGGCTGCGGCTGACGTGATTGCCCGCGCTGAATCGCGCCTCGGAGTCACAATCAACATTCGGGACATGGGATTCGGAACGCTGCAGCAAATTGCGGCCGGGTGCGACCAGCTTTCTAAGTCCGCGTCCACCCAGGAACGGCCCGGCGGCGAACCCGGTGGTTGGCTGCGAAACATCGTGAGCCTGCTGCGGAGAAGCGCATGAGCGCAAAGTTATCTGCGAGACATGCGGCCGGCACCTTACTCCGGGCGTGGACGCGCCCGCTGGTGAGCCGAGGAGCGGTCGAGCGTCTGCCGGGGTGGCTCGGGACGTTGCATAGCATCAAGGTTCCAGCGAACGTGGAGCCGAATCCGCAGGAGAGTCCGGCGGGGTCGGCCAACATTCGGATGATCTTTCAGCTCCTCGAGTCGACTCTTTCGCTCCCGGGAAACGTCGCCGAGTGCGGAGTCTGGCAGGGCTCGACTCTGTTGCCGACGGGGCTGTTCCTTCGGCGGCGCGCCCCAACGAAGCGCCTTCTCGGATTTGATTCCTTTCAGGGTCTCAACGAGACGGTGTCCCGCGATATGCCGCTGGGCGGCGAGGACGACGACCGGAAACACGTCGGCGGATTCTCGAACACGTCGTACGACGCAGTCAATCAGCGAGTGCGGGAATTCGGCCTCGCCGAGACTGTGACCCTCGTGCCCGGGTATTTCCAGGACACATTGGCCGGCTACGCCGATAGGCGCTTCTGCTTCGTGCACCTCGATTGCGTGATCTACGAATCCTATCAGACGTGTCTCGAGTTCTTCTATCCGCGCCTGGCCACCGGAGGCGTGATTCTCCTCGACGAGTACAACGATCCGCCGTGGCCCGGCTGCACACTTGCCGTCGACGAGTTTCTCGCTGGCAAGCCCGAAAAGCTCACCGAGATCAAGAGCGACAATCACATCAGGTATTACCTGCGCAAGACTTGATCGCCTCGTGCCTATGCTCCGACCGCTGAAGCTCTCGTTACTGAATGTCTCGCGCGCCGCCGGCGCGTTCCGACTCGTTCGGAATACCCGGTGGCGTGGAGAGCACCTGCTGATCGTCTGCTACCACGGGATCAGCATCGACGACGAGCATGAATGGCGCCCCGGTCTTTACATGACCCCCGAAGCGCTCGCCAGTCGCCTCGAGTTATTGCGGCGTCGACGATGCGCGGTGCTTCCGCTGGGGGAGGCGGTGCGTCGCTTGTATGACGGTACGCTGCCGCCGCGAAGTGTCGCGCTCACATTCGATGACGGGAACTTCGATTTCTACAGTCGCGTATTGCCGCTGCTCAAGGCTTACGAGTTTCCGGCCACCGTGTATCTCACGACATACTATTGCGATACGAACCTTCCTGTCTTTCCATTGGTCGTTTCATACCTGTTGTGGAAACGGCAGGGTCTCGAGCTCTCCTTTCCGTTGTCATCGCACAGAGAAGTCAGGCTCGACACCCGTTCAGCCGATGGACGCCGCCGCGCGGAGCAGACCATCGTGCGCTTCGCGCACGATGGTCGCATGTCGGCAAAAGAGAAGGATGCGTTGGCCGAGCGGCTTGCCGACATTGTGAATGTCGACTACGCCGAGCTCAAGCGGAAGCGACTGATGCACATCATGAACCCGGACGAAGTTCGTGAGGTCGCCGCAGCTGGTGTCGACATCCAGCTGCACACCCACCGCCACCGGTCACCGCCGGACGCCGAGCGATATCGCGCCGAGATCGCAACCAACCGCGAGCGCATCGTGGCCTTGACCGGGGAGACGCCGCGTCACTTCTGCTATCCGAGTGGCGTCTGGATGCCTCGCTTCTCGACTTGGCTTGGCGAGGAGGAAATCCTCTCGGCTACGACATGCGAACCTGGAATCGCAAGTGCGCGGCTGAATCGCTTCAGATTGCCCCGGCTGCTGGACCATTCTGATATGACGCCGATCGAGTTCGACGCATGGCTCTCTGGACTTGGGGCGCTTCTTCCCCGGCGCCCGGTAGAATCTAACGCGGTCGACGCCGATGGAAGACCGCTGATCGGCCAGTTCGCCCAGGCTTGAAGTGGCAGACTACTCCGGAGCATTGGTGCAGAGAGCGATGAAGGAACCAGGCAGTGCGATCCTGTACGTGCTCGCGCTGCTGAAAGGATACTGGTATCGCGCGATCCTATGGGCGCTCGGTCGACGCTTTCGCGCGGGCCGCAGGTTCCGCGCGTTCGGTCGACTCAGCGTTCGTGGACCAGGCTCGGTTGTCTTTGGAGACAACGTCGCGCTGTGGGGGCGCATCAACGCGTGGACGTATGCGCCTGACGCACGTATCGTCATCGCTGACGACGTAATGATGAGCGGGACGCGCTTTGCTTGCGCAAGCGAGATTCGAGTCGGACGCAACTCCATTCTGGCTGATGCGGGCATCCGCGATACGGACTTTCACAGTACGCGTGCTGATCGTCGCTCGCCGGGTGCACCGGTTCGAGTCGCGCCAGTGGAGATCGGAGACAATGTCTGGGTCGCAGCCGGCGCCATTCTGCTGCCTGGTACGAACATCGGAGAGAACTCCGTTGTCGGTGCCGCTGCCGTCTGCATGCGCAGCTTCCCGGCGAACAAAGTCATCCTTGGTAATCCTGCCAAGGTCGCCATGCCCATCCCCTCAATCGACGATCGTGAGCCGATAACCGCCGAAGCTCTCGCCGTTCCAGAGAAGGAGGACGCTGACCGGTCGCAACCTCCAACTGCCATCGCGCAGTTGATCGGCGCGCCTGTGAGTTGAAGCGCACCTTGGCTAGAATCCCACGCCAGGCCTAGGAACATACGATTCCACAATCTCCTATAAAATTAGGAGTTGTTGGCGGAGTTTTGAGTGACTGTCGTCGCTTTGGCGCGTCCCATTGATAGCACGCGACGCATGCCTCACGAAGCGCGAGTGTAGTGAGTCTGGCATGATGCGTGATATGGTTCAACGAGCAGCACGCTGCCCAGAGTAAATCCGTCGAAAGGCGGTGACACAGAGCCACGGGGCTGTAGCGGGTTACCCGCCATGCCAGCCGAGCCGCCAGCGAGTCCGACAATAGTCGGTGTCGCGGCGGCTTTTTTTTATTCGCGGCGACACCTATTCGAAATACGCTGTGCCTGCACGGCACTCAAACGCGGAATGGGAGACGTCGCATGTCATATATAATCGCAACCGTAGGACACATGGCACGTCGGTGGGCTTGGCTTGCGCTGCTTCCGGCGCTCGCCGTTTGCGCGGCGGATGTTTCAACCGGAACACTGGTGACGCCTCCACCTGACGCGATCGCCGATCTTGCGATGGGAACTATATCCGAAACCTCAGTCACCCTTTCGTTTACACAGGTCGACAACGGTTCGGGTCAGCCGGCCAACTATGATGTGCGCTTCGCCGCAATCCCCATCTCGTGGAGTTCAGCGCGCTCGGCGACGAGCGGCAGCTGCGCCACCCCACTAATGGGCACAGGAGTAGGAAATTCGCTCTCGTGCACCGTTTTGGGATTGTCGCCTTCTACTACCTATGACTTCCAGGTAGTCGCATACCGCGGAGCTCTCGACGGCAAAGCGGTATTCGGTGGACTCTCGAATGTCGTAGCCGGCTCGACAAGCGGCCCGCCTCCTGCCCCCGTAGCGACGACAGTCAATGTGTCGCCGACCGCGGCAGCGATAGTTGTCGGAGGGAACTCCGCTTTGCAGGCAATGGTCATGGATCAATATGGCAATGCGATGACGGGACAAACCGTAAGCTGGTCCACGGGCGACGCAAACGTTGCGACGGTGAATTCCAGTGGAGTCGTGAGCGGGATCGCGACGGGCTCAGCAACAATCACTGCTGCCGTCTCTGGAAAATCCGGAACGGCTGCGATTACGGTTTACGCGGGACCTCCGCCGGCTCCTGTTGTGACAACGGTCTCCGTCACTCCGAGTTCGGCCTCAGTTGTCGCGGGTTCGACGGTAAACCTGCAGGCGACCGTGAGCGATCAGTACGGTGCCGTGATGACTGGCCAGACAGTTACGTGGTCTACCAGCAGCCCCGCTGCCGCGACTGTGAATTCAAGTGGCGTCGTTACTGGTGTGGCCGCTGGTTCAGCAACGATTACTGCAACGAGCTCGGGTCAGTCGGGCACGGCGGCAATTACTGTGACTGCGGCACCACCTGCTCCACCGGTCGTAACCACCGTTACGGTTGCGCCCGCATCCGCATCAGTCGTGGCGGGTTCGACGGTCAACCTACAGGCGACCGTGAGGGATCAGTACGGTGCCGTGATGACTGGGCAGACTGTCACGTGGTCTACCAGCAGCCCGGCTGCTGCAACTGTGAATTCCAGCGGCGTTGTTACTGGTGTGGCCGCTGGTTCAGCAACGATTACAGCAACCGTCTCGGGTAAGTCCGGCACCGCCGCTATTACGGTGACGGCGCCGCCCGCCCCACCGGTCGTAACCACCGTTACGGTTGCGCCGGCATCCGCATCAGTCGTGGCGGGTTCGACAGTCAGCCTACAGGCGACCGTGAGGGATCAGTATGGTGCCGTAATGACTGGCCAGACCGTTACCTGGTCTACCAGCAACCCGGCCTCGGCGACGGTGAATGCCAGTGGCGTCGTTACTGGTGTCGCGGCCGGTTCAGCGACGATTACAGCGACCGCTTCTGGTCAGTCCGGCACCGCCGCTATTACAGTTGTGGCGCCTCTGCCGCCGGGTGCCACAGTGGATCCGACGCTGTTGCCGAGGGCGACGGGGCAGGCGCCGCTGGCCGGAACCTACGGTCGCGGTTTGGCGGCCGGGCAGACGTACACCGATCCGCTCACCGGGGTGTTGGTGCTCAAGCTCACCAGCTCGTCGGTGCCGAATGCGAACGGCGGAGTCTATCACGGCTACAGTGAGGGCGGCCCGGTCATATCGCAGCCATGGGTCGGGACCGATGGCAACACCTATTACACGGCGTACCTG
>JANMMF010000162.1:0-2903 GCA_031372985.1 Gemmatimonadota bacterium | reverse complement strand
GCCGGGCACCAGAGTGTGATCATTGCCTCGAATCTCCTGCACGGAAACAAGAAAAGCCCCGACTACAGCGGTGTATCGAGCGTCGTCTTCACCACGCCCCCGCTTGCGGCCGTCGGACTGACGGAGGAACAGGCGCGCCTGATGGGAATGAACGTGCGCGTCAAATCGGAGGATACGTGGAATTGGCTCTCGAACCGCAGGGTCAACGAGACCGCCGCAATGTACAAAACGCTGACAGACGAAGAGAGCGGTCGAGTGCTCGGCGCCCATCTGCTCGGGCCACACGCCGAGGAAGTGATAAACGTGTTCGCACTGGCGGTCCGAAATAACCTGGTAGCGTCCGATCTGGCCCATATGATATACGCGTATCCGACGAGCGCCTCGGATATAGCCTACATGTTGTGAGTGAGATTTTCAGTTGTAGCTCTGGAATCCGAGCACACGCGCCACCTTCCTCTGTCGCTCGTCGACCGTGACAAAACTGATGGCTTCCGGTTCCTGAGCCAGGTACAGCGCCGTCGCAAGATGCCAGCAGTCCGCTCCGCGTACGTAGCCCGCATCGAGCACTCGCGCGATCTCGTCGGTCAGCGGGCGATCCGGCAGTATCCACGAGATCGAGAAGGGAAGATCGCCATTGGCCGGAATCCGCTCGCGGACGAAGACCGCACGCAATTCCGCCTCGAGAAGGTTCGCCGACACCAGCTCATCGAACGTCTTCAGCCGCCGCGTCAGGGCTGAGGCGCCGCTCTCTCCGAACGTGACGGCCACCAGACAGGACGTATCCACATACGCGACCTTCATTCGTCCTTCATTCGTCGCGATCGTTCAGGAAGCGTTTGAGCGCGCCAGGCCGTTTCACTACTGGCCGCGGGGTCAGGATCTGACGCGGAGCCCGGACGAGAATGCCCCGTTCCACCAGGTGCTCCATTCGGGGGCCGAGGCCGCCGGGGCGTGGTGAAATGGAACGGATCTCCGCGACGGGCTCGCCGTGCAGCGTAACGACGACGGGTCTCCCTTCGCGCACCTTCCGAATGATCGCCGACAGCTTGGCCTTTGCCTCGTAGAGCGAGTATGTGTCTCTCATGGCTGCAATCTACATTATCTAGTCAGACTAGTCAAGCCCACGGGCCACGCAATCGCCATCGGGTCAGAACGCGGTTAACGCTTGCCCAGGGCCAGCAGCGCCTCCAGCTCGGGCAAGTGCTCGTGGTCCCGGGGGCGCCCAGCCGCGCGCTTTGACTTGATGAGCGAAGGAAGGTCGAGGACGCGGAATCTGACGCCGAGGGCGGTAATTCTTTCGGAATGCTGCCTCACAGCGGCGTATTCGCCAACGCCCGCGATGCGGTCCATCACGTCGATGTCGCCCTCGCTCGTCGTCAGCGTGAGGACCGGGGCGCCGAACAATGTGTGGTCGTCGAGGATGAAGGGAAGGCCGGACTCTATTCCGCGCGGATAAGCGTTCCAGGACGACAGCAACGAAGCGAGTGCGACCAGATTGGCTCTGTCCGATGCGTCGTAGCAGATGTCGAGGTCGTTTGTAACCCGTGAAGATCCGTGAGCCGCCGCGGCGACGCCTCCCACTACGACGAATCTCACCTTCCGTTTGGTGAGACCACCCAGCATCGACGCGAAGCTCACGTGCCTCGCTTGCTCATGCCGCGAATGAATCCGGCATTGGCATCGAGGATTGCGAGACGCTCCGCTGGCGTGCGCGCGAGGGCGGCCTGGATCAGTCCGAGATCCACGCCGTAGAGTCGCGCGGCACCAATTGCGCGGGCGCCACTCTGGATACGCGACGGGCGCCCTCTACGCCTCGGTGTTTCCTGCACAAGGGCGCGCGAGAGGTTGCCGAGAAAAATCGATTCGTACCGGGGAAGATCGATCACAAGCGAGGCCGATTGTGAAGGATCAGTCCTTACCGTGGTCCTCACAGCATCGTTTTTCGCGCCGAGGGAGCGGGTCGCCGCGTCGGCAGCGGCCTGGAGCGGGAGCGCGAGCCATTCGGTCAGCAGGCGGACCAAGCCCCACCACCTGGAATCGGCAGGCGTGTGTCGAACGCGCCGCCCCAGCAGCGCCGAGGAGTTGAGTATCCATTTGACGTCGGCGCGGGCGGCGATGGCGAACTGATGGGCGGTCATGCTCAAATATGGCTAGTAACTAGACATAATTCAACAGGAATCAAGACTCGTCGGCCTGGTTGCTTCCAGAACTTTCAGCGCGTCATCCCCGGATGAAACGCTACTTTGGACGCAGCGCTCGATTCGCTCTGTCCGTCCATGCGATCGCGATCGCGCTTGTCGTCCCGGTCAAAGCTTTTGCCCAACGCGACGAGGTTCCAAAGCCGGTGGTGGATCTGAAGCCTGGCACCGCCAACTACCGGGTGCGGCTCGAGGCGGGCGGACAGGTGGCGATGATGGAGATAATGCGCACGACGAAGGCGCAAAACGACGCGTGGGTGGTGACCGAGACAAGCAGGATGGCCGGCCGTACTCAGACCGACGAAACTACCGTCGAGAAAAAGACGCTCATCATCCGCAAGAGAGTGTTTCGCGCCGAGGGCGCCGTGGCCGACCTGCAGTTCGCCGGGCGCAGCGTGACGGGGACGATCACCGACGGCGGGAAGAAGCAGACAATCAACGCCGATCTCGGTGGTGTCGTCTTCGCCGATGGGGCAAGCGGCCAGGATGTCCTCGCCGCGCTGCCGTTGTCCAGGAACTACACCGTTGAATTTCGCAACTTCAACATCGGCTCGCAGCAGGTCAGACTGCTGCAGCTCCGTGTCATGGATACCGAAACAGTTTCAGTGCCGGCGGGAATGTTTGACACCTGGAAGGTACTGATCACCTCCATCGATGGCGGGACCGACACGTATGCATTGTGGGTTGAGAAGCGCACGCACCGGG
>JANMMF010000146.1:0-1978 GCA_031372985.1 Gemmatimonadota bacterium | reverse complement strand
GGAATCCATTACGACCTTCGGGACCGCGACCGTTGTGGTCTGGGTGCCGACGTCGACCGTCGGCGTGTGGATCGTGTCCGTCTGGGTTCCAACTACAGGCTTCTCAACCTGGTACTCCCCCTCGCCCGTCTTCTTGCAGGCCGAGATCGAAACGACGGCCATCACGGCCGCGACTACTGCTAACTTGCGCACGAGACGCCCTCCAAAATGTGTGTTCGCCGGAAGACCCGGCAACATCGCCAATAAAACTCAGTCCTCAAATGCCTCGCGCTGCTTCTTCCGCACACGCCGAAGCTCGTATACCTGTGCCACCTCGCCACCTATGATGAAGATGAAAGAGGAGTAGTAGACCCAGATAACCGTTAATACCAATGCAGCGACCGTGCCGCTGTAGAAGGAACCGGGGTTGAAAGAGCGTACATAGGCCGAAAAAGCCCTTTTTGCGACCTCCAGCATGACGCTCGTGAACAGCGCGGCGATCCCGGCTGTCTTCCAGCGGATCTTCCGGTGGGGCAGGAACTTGTACAGGCAGAAGAACATGGTCGCGATGAAGGAAAACGCGAGTATCTGGCCCAGGTTGTACTCGACCTGACCCATGAGCTCCTTCCGGATGCCCAGATCCGCCAGGACGAGGACCCCGCGGCTGGTCGCGATCGCCAGATAGGCGCTGAGGGCCGTGTACGCGACCAGGAGCAGGCTCGAAACGAGGGTCATCTCAATGTCGAAGATCTTGCCCGCGATGATTCCGCGGTCGACATCGATGTCGAAGATCTGCGCGAGCACCGTGCGGAGCGAGCCGAATAGGCGGGTCGAGAACCAGATGAAGCCGATGGCGCTGTATATGGTGAGAGCGCCGCTCCGCTTGATGACTTCGTCCAGCATGACCCCCGCCGGTCCGGAGTCACCGGGCGGATGCGGGGGCATGAACTTGT
Source organism: Gemmatimonadota bacterium (assembly GCA_031372985.1). Lineage (GTDB taxonomy): Bacteria > Gemmatimonadota > Gemmatimonadetes > Gemmatimonadales > Gemmatimonadaceae > UBA4720. The sequence goes on along the minus strand of JANMMF010000146.1, from coordinate 1,046 downwards.
CGACGATCTGGAGCACTTCCGCCGAGGTGGTAGAAGGCGACTCGTTAAGGAGATAGACGATGCCGGTCGCCAAAAGCAGGAAAAAGGGCACCGCCGCGAGCAGGATATTGAAGGCGATGCCGCCTGCGAGGAAAAAAACGTTGTCCTCGCCGCTGTTGTCCCACACCCGCTTCGCATAGTCGCGAAGCAGCCAACCCAGCCGGGCCGCAAGCCCGCGCTGCGGCACTAGCCTTTGTACGCCGCTTTGCTCTCGGCGATGCGCTGCTCCAACTCGCCCCGCGCGTCACGCGCCGCGGCGCGTCCCGCGTGGAACGCATTCGTCACGCGTCGCTTCTTGTCGTCGACCGCGTCCAGCGTTGCCTCGATGCGCTCCTCGACGCTGGCGCGAACCTCCTGGAACTTGTCCGCGACTGTGCCGCTCACGTCGCCGACGAAGTCCTGCGCGGCGTCCTGGGCGCGCCTCGCCCGCCGTGCGATTCCGCGACGCGTTTCCTCACCACTCTGAGGAGCGAGCAGAAGCGCGACTCCCGCGCCGAGGACGATCCCGATGAGGAACGATCCGACACCGGCCTCGCGCCTTTCGACGATCACGTACGGCTGGGGAGGATACGGCTCGTCGTCGTCGTACCACTCGTACTCGTCCATTCGATCCTCCGCGCGGTCAGCGCTTCTTCGCTTTCGATTTGGCGGCAGCCCCTGCTGCGGCCCTGGCTGGAGCCTTGGCCGCCCTGCCTGTCGGCGCCGGCTCCCCGGGCTTGCCGGAGCGCTGCGATCCATTCACCGCGCCGGTGGAAGCTCCGCCATCACCCGCATTTCCATTGAGCAGCGATGCAATCTCCGCGCGCACGTCGCCGGGCGTCATTCCCACGATCGTCGCCGTACGCGCGTAGTCGCCGTTGGTCGAGGCGAACGCGCGAAGGACGAGCTGCCGACGGGTATCCGCCAGAGTCGCCCCCGGAGGGACGGTCAGCGTCGTATTGGGATCCTGGCGACGGAGGTGCCGCGGCATGATGTCCGCCGCCTTGATCTTGTCTCCTCGGGTCATG
>JANMMF010000055.1:0-14178 GCA_031372985.1 Gemmatimonadota bacterium | reverse complement strand
GGGAACGCCATGCGGCGTCTCCTGTTGTCGTCGCTGCGCGGGTCCGCGGTATGGGGCTTCCGCATCGATGGCGTCCTCCACGAGCACCAGACGATCCCGGGCGTCGTTGAAGACGTTCACCAGATCATCGGGAATCTCAAGACGCTCACGCTCTCGCTCGACGAGGGTGTCGAGAACACCGTCCTCCGCATCACCAAGAACTCGGCTGGTCCGATAACGGCTGCTGACATCGAAGGGCAGGGCGGCGTCACGATCGTCGATCGCACCCAGCACCTCTTCACGCTCCAGGGCGACCGCGAGATCAACGTCGAGCTGTACGTCGGCCGCGGCCGTGGCTACGTCGAAGCCGACCAGCACGTCGTCGACAAGACGCTGCCGGTCGATGTCGTCCGCATCGATTCGATTTACAACCCGGTTCGCCGCGCAAACTTCGCCGTCGCCGAGACGCGCGTTGGACAGCGCACCGACTACGATCGCTTGACGCTGACCGTCGAGACCAACGGCACGATCACGCCCGAAGAGGCCGTGAGCTATGCCGCCGCGCTGGCGCAGACGCACTTCCAGTATTTCGCCGGCTTTGGCTCGCATACGTCGGCTCCACTCGTTCCCGGCACTGACGTTCCGGGCGGCGACGCTCACCACCTGGCCGACGTGCTGCGCACCCCGATCGAAGACTTCGAGCTCTCGGTTCGCTCCGTGAACTCGCTCAAGAACTCCAACATTCGCACCCTGGGTGATCTCGTTCGTCAGAGCGAGAGCCAGATCCTCCAGGTCAAGAACTTCGGCAAGAAGTCGCTGAACGAGATCGCCGACCTGCTCGAGCGCGAGAGCCTCAACTTCGGAATGAAGTACGAGGAGACTCCCGACGGCGTCCGCATCACGGATCAGGGCACGCCGCCAAACCGCAACGTCGCCACCGTTGGCGCCGACGACGAAGAGGAAGGCTAAAGGCATGCGTCACCGCAAGCAGGGCAGGCAGCTTCGCCGCACCAGCGAGCAGAAGCTGGCGCTCATGAAAAGCCTGGCGAAGGCGCTGATCGAGCGCGGCGCCATCGAGACGACCGAGGCGAAGGCGAAAGAGCTACGCCCGTTCATCGAAAAACTGATTACCAAAGCCAAGACCGGGACGCTTCACAACCGTCGCCTAGCCGGTACGAAAGTCCCGCACCGCGCTACTGCCGACAAGCTGTTCCAGGAGATCGGACCTAGCTTCGCCACGCGGAACGGCGGCTACACGCGCATCCTCAAGACCGGTCACCGCAAGGGCGACGGCGCCGAGATGGCGCGCATCGAGCTTATCGGGACCGAGGGTTAACGATATGGCACAGATCAAGCGAAACCGCTGCTACGTCTGCGACAAGGGCGTCGCCTACGGCAACAACGTCTCGCACGCGAACAACAAGACGCGCCGCACCTGGAAGCCCAATCTGCAGGTTGCGCGCATCGTCATCGAAGGCAAGATCACCAAGATCAAGGTGTGCACCCGCTGTCTCCATGCGGGTAAGATTCAGCGCGCTCCGAGAGGGGTTTCCGCTGCTTGAACTGCTGATCGCCGAAAACAAAAAAGGGAGCCCCGGGGGCTCCCTTTTTCTTGACTATCAAACTGCAAATGAACAGGCGGGAGGCTGGCAACTTCACTTGCACTTCAAGCCTTTGTCCGCCACCAGAGCCATTAGCTACCTTTGCTCCAGTGAATCGCCGAATTCCGAATGCCTAAGCGGACTGACATCCACCGAATCCTTTTAATTGGCTCCGGCCCGATAATAATCGGGCAGGGCGCCGAGTTCGACTATTCAGGCACCCAGGCCGCGAAAGCGCTCCGCGAGGAAGGGTTCGAGGTCATCCTCGTCAACTCCAATCCGGCGACTATCATGACCGACCCGGAGTTCGCCGATCGCACCTACATCGAACCTGTCACGCCGGAGTACGTCGAGCTGGTGATCGCCAAGGAGCGTCCCGACGCACTGTTGCCCACCATGGGAGGTCAGACGGCGCTCAACGTCGCGATGACCCTGGCCGAGAAGGGCGTGCTCGAGAAGTACGACGTCGAGCTGATCGGAGCTGATGCGCGCGCTATCGCGATGGCGGAAGACAGGAAGCTGTTTGGCGAGGCGATGAAACGGATCGGACTGGCAGTGCCCCAGGGAAGGATCGCTCTCACTATCGACGAAGCACTCGAGATCGTCGAGACGACGGCGTTTCCCGCAATCATCCGACCCGCGTTCACACTCGGCGGTACTGGCGGTGGCATCGCCTACAACCGCCAGGAGTTAGAGGACATCGTGCGTCGCGGATTGGACCTGTCGCCCGTGAACCAGGTCCTTGTCGAGCGGAGCGTGATCGGCTGGAAGGAATTCGAGCTCGAGGTCATGCGTGATGGAGCCGACAACGTCGTGATCGTCTGCTCGATCGAGAACATCGACCCGATGGGTGTCCACACGGGCGACTCGATCACTGTGGCGCCGGCGATGACGCTCACCGATCGCGAGTACCAGACAATGCGCGACGCCGCCGTCGCCGTGATTCGCGAGATCGGCGTCGAGGCGGGTGGGTGCAACATCCAGTTCGCGATCAACCCGGAGGACGGCGAGATGCTGGTGATCGAGATGAATCCGCGCGTCTCGCGCTCCTCGGCGCTCGCTTCCAAGGCTACCGGATTCCCGATCGCCCGTATCGGAGCCAAGCTCGCCGTAGGATACCGTCTCGACGAGATCCCCAACGACATCACCGGGACGACGCCGGCTTCGTTCGAGCCCGTGCTCGACTACGTCGTCGTGAAGTGTCCGCGCTTCGCCTTCGAGAAGTTCCGCGCCGCCGATCCGCGGCTCACGACGCAGATGAAATCAGTGGGCGAGTCGATGGCTATCGGCCGCACCTTCAAGGAGGCATTCCAGAAGGCGCTGCGGGCGCTCGAGATCGGACGCCCTGGCTGGTCGACCGCGTCGAGGCTGGTTGATGACCGTCTCGACGACGACTCGATCGAGACGCTCCGTGGCGCGCTGAGGCAGCCCACTCCGGAGCGCATCTTCCAGGTGAAGCGCGCGCTCGAGGCCGGGCTCGACATCGACGAGGTCCATGAGCTCACAGGGATAGATCAGTGGTTCCTGTCGCAAATGGTGGAGCTGCTCGAGGCGGAGCGCGCTTTCGCCCTGCTTCCCGCGGTGACCAGGGACGTTCTCTGGCGCATGAAGCGGATGGGGTTCTCCGATCGCCAGCTCGCGGACCTGCGCGGGGAGTCCGAGTCGGCTGCTCGCGCGAGGCGAATCGCGTTCGAGATCGTGCCGGCCTACAAGATGGTCGACACCTGCGCGGGCGAGTTTCCATCCGCGACGCCGTATCTGTACAGCAGCTACGACGAGGAAAGCGAGGCGCCCCGGACCGGAAAGAAATCCGTCGTCATTCTCGGCAGCGGGCCCAATCGAATCGGTCAAGGCGTGGAGTTCGACTACTGCTGCGTGCGCGCCGCGCTGGCTTTGCGCGAGCAGGGTTACGAGACGATCATGATCAACTCGAACCCGGAGACAGTCTCGACCGATTTTGACATCTCCGACAAGCTTTACTTCGAGCCGCTTACCCTCGAACACGTCCTGGACATCGTGGAGCGGGAGCAGCCACTGGGCGTGATCGTTCAGCTGGGTGGCCAGACTCCGCTGAAGCTCACGCACGGGCTCTCACAAGCCGGCGTCCGCATTCTTGGCACCCAGCCGGATGCGATCGACATCGCCGAGGACCGGAGGCGCTTCGATGCGATCGCGCGAAGCCTCGGAATCAGGCAGCCGGAGAACGGTACTGTGACGAGCATCCAGGAAGCCGTCGCCGTGGCGGGACGGATCGGCTACCCGGTACTGGTGCGGCCGTCGTACGTGCTCGGCGGCCGGGCGATGGAGATCGTTTACGATGAGAGATCGCTGCACGGGTACTTCGAGAGAGCGGCGCGCGTCTCCGAAGACAAGCCGGTCCTCATCGACAGCTTCCTCGAGGACGCCTTCGAGGCGGACGTCGACGCAATCTCCGATGGCGAGCGGGTCGTGATCGGCGGCGTCATGCAGCACATCGAGGACGCTGGAATACACTCGGGCGATTCGGCGTGCGTACTGCCGCCCTATCTCATCGACGAGCAGCACATCGAGGAGATGCGCGAGCACACTGTCGCCCTCGCCCGGGCGCTCAAGGTCGTCGGACTGATCAACGTCCAGTACGCGATCAAGGACGGGAAGGTCTACGTGCTGGAAGTGAATCCGCGCGGGAGCCGCACCGTCCCGTTCGTCTCCAAGGCGATCGGCGTTCAGCTGGCCGCGATCGCCGCGCGAGTGATGCTCGGCGAGACGCTCGACGACATCGGGTTCATCGAGGAAGTGATACCGGCCTACGTGTCCGTAAAGGAAGCGGTTTTCCCGTTCAACAAGTTCCGGGAGTTCGACCCGATCCTGGGGCCGGAGATGCGCTCCACCGGAGAGGTAATGGGAATTTCCGACTCCTTCGGAAGTGCGTTCGGGAAGGCACAGCTTGCGGCGGACAACGTGCTTCCAGCTGAAGGCGCCATCTTCATCACCGTCAATGACTCCGACAAGCGGTCGGTTACGCCGATTGCCAGACGGTTTCAGGAAATGGGATTCAAGCTGTTTGCGACCGGCGGGACGGCGAAACATCTCCGCGGGCGCGGAATCCCGGTCGAAACCGTTCTCAAGATCCACGAGGGTCGTCCGAACGGCCTCGACATGATGCTGAACGGCGACGTGCAACTACTGATCAACACGCCCCTCGGCAAGGAGTCGCAGCGGGACGACTACACGATGCGGCAAGCGGCTATCGCGAATCGGGTTGCCTACACGACCACACTTTCCGCGGCCAATGCCGCGTGCGACGCAATTCTCTCGCTTCGATCGAGGGCGCCGTCGGTCCTCTCCCTTCAGGAATGGCACTCGCGAATTCCTAAAGAGGCTGGCGTCTAGATGGCGAAGCCAGTCATTCACGAGTCGGCGTACGTCGACGAAGGCGCCCAGATCGGAGCCGACACCCGGGTCTGGCATTTCTGCCACGTCCTCGGTGGCGCCGTCATCGGCGAACGCTGCACACTCGGCCAGAACGTCGTGGTGATGAACGGCGTCAAGATTGGAAACAACGTGAAGATCCAGAACAACGTTTCGGTTTACGAGGGCGTCGAGCTGGCGGACGACGTCTTCTGCGGGCCGTCGATGGTTTTCACGAACGTGGTCAACCCGCGTAGTCACGTCTCGCGCAAGAACGAGTACAAGAAGACCCTTGTCGCGCGCGGCGTGACGATTGGAGCTAACGCGACGATCGTGTGTGGAGTGTCGCTGGGCGAGTACGCCTTCGTTGGCGCCGGCAGCGTGATCACTCGTAATGTCCCCGCCTACGGCCTGATGGTCGGGGTCCCGGCGCGGAGGATAGGCTGGATGTGCCAGTGTGGTGAGCGCCTGCCGGACAAGGATCCCGGCGCGTGCAGAGCTTGTGGAACGAAGTACGAGATGGATGTGGACGAGCTGAGGAGAATTTCCTAGGTGAGCGAGAATAGACCGTTTCGTGTTGCGCTGGCGGGATGCGGCCGTATCAGCAAGAACCACTTCGAGGCGATCGACAAGATCGATGGCCTCGAGCTCGTCGCCGTGTGCGACGCTGATCCGGAGCGCGCGAAACGGGCCGGCGTCGAGTGGAAGGTCCCGCATTTCACATCGTACGAGCGCATGCTGGCCGAGAGCGAAGCGGATGTGGTGACGATCGCGACTCCATCGGGACTTCACTCGGAACAGGGCGTCGCAGCGGCACAGGCCGGGAAACACGTCGTGATGGAAAAGCCGATGGCCATCTCCCTCACCGGCGCCGACGCATTGGTCCAGGCCTGTGACAAGGCCGGTGTTCAGCTCTTCGTCGTCAAGCAGAATCGGCTGAATCCGCCCGTCCAGCTTCTCAAGCGCGCAGTCGAGCGAAACCGTTTTGGCCGGATCTACATGGCGAGCTGCAGGGTCCACTGGGCGCGGCCGCAGGAGTACTACGATCAGGCGCCGTGGCGCGGGACCTGGGAATTCGACGGCGGCGCTTTCATGAATCAGGCGTCGCACTACGTCGATTTGATACAGTGGATAATGGGGCCGGTAGAGAGCGTCATGGCGAAGACCGCGACACTGGCGCGGCGCATCGAAACCGAGGACTCGGGGATCGCGATCCTGAAGTTTCGCTCGGGGGCACTCGGCACGATCGAGGTTACGATGCTCGCTTACCCCCGAAATCTGGAGGGGTCACTCACGGTTCTCGGAGAGAAAGGGTCGGCGAAGATCGGGGGCACGGCGGTCAACAAGATCGAGCATTGGGAGTTTGCCGAGTACGACGACGACGACAAGCTGATAGAGGCGGCGAACACCAATCCGCCCAACGTCTATGGGCTCGGACACCAGGGCTATTACAGAAACGTGGTGTCGGTTCTCAGAGGGGAAGCAAAGCCCGATACCGACGGCCGGGCGGGCAGAAAGTCCCTCGAGCTCATTCTCGGCATCTACGAGTCGGCGAAGACGGGGCGCGAAGTCCCGTTGCCTCTTCGTGCCCAAGTATGACGCCGAGTCATGTATCTTTAGAGGCTGATTCCGAACGAATTGGAGACAAAAGGTAGATGGCGGTTCCTCTACGAATTGGAGAGAAACGGTAGATGGCGGTTCCTCTACGAATGGGAGAGAAAAGGTAGATGGCGGTTCCTCTTCTTGATTTGAAAGCGCAGCACGCAACGATCCGCGATTCCGTGGTGAACGCGATGATGAAGGTTGTCGACAACCAGGCGTTCATCCTGGGCGAGCCCGTCGAGCATCTGGAGCGCGAGGTGGCGCAGCTCTCTCACACCACGCATGCGATCGGATGCGCGAACGGCACCGACGCGCTCCTGCTGTCGCTGCGGGCGCTGGACATTGGTCGGGGGGACGAAGTTCTCACGACGCCTTTCACTTTTTTCGCAACCGCGGGCGCTGTTCATAACGTTGGCGCCCGCCCGGTGTTCGCGGACATCGATCCGGACACGTTCAACCTTTCCGGCGAGACGATCGCTGAGACTGTGAAGCCGGCGACCAGGGCCGTCATTGCGGTGGATCTGTTCGGCCAGATGGCTCCGATCGAGTCGATCATGGACGCCGCCGGCGAAGTCCCCGTAATCGAGGACGCGGCGCAATCGATCGGAGCGCGCCGCAAGATCGATGGGAAATGGGTGATGGCTGGCGAAGCCGCGACGATCGGGACGTTCAGCTTTTTCCCGTCGAAGAACCTGGGCGGCTACGGGGACGGTGGGATGATCGTCACCCAACGCGACGATCTTGCGACGAGGGTCCGCCGCCTTCGCGTTCACGGCGGCTTGAAGACCTATTATCACGAGGAAGTCGGCTACAACAGCAGGCTGGACGCGCTGCAGGCTGCGATTCTTTCCGCCAAGCTGGTGAGCCTCGCTTCGTGGAGTGCCGCGCGGCGGAAGAACGCGGCTTACTACGACTCCGCTTTCGCCGATCTCGATGATGTGCGGACACCGACGATCGATCCGGCGAACGAGTCCATTTACAATCAGTACACGCTGCGGGTTGCCCGGCGCGACGACCTGCAAGCGCACCTGAAGGAGAAGGGGATCGGATCGGCGATCTACTATCCGCTGTCACTCCATCTTCAGCCGTGCTTCGAGTATCTCGGTCTCAAGAGGGGAGCATTTCCCGAGAGCGAGCGTGCGACGAGAGAAGTCATCTCGCTGCCCGTGTATCCCGAGCTCAAGCAGTCGCAGCTCGACGAAGTTATCGAAGGCGTGCGCGGCTTTTACGGCCGCTGAAGATCATTCCAATTCAAATAAGAGAGCTCAAGGTGCAACTCAAGGATCAACTCCTCGCCAAGATCGAGAACCGGACCGCGTGCATCGGGGTGGTGGGACTCGGATACGTCGGATTGCCGCTGGCGCTCGAGTTCGCGAAAGCGGGGTTCAAGGTGATCGGCTACGACGTCAGCGACCGAGTCGTCCGCGATCTGCAGGCTGGAAAATCTCACATTCTGGATGTACCAAGCGCGGAGCTGGCCCAGCTGGTCAAGTCAGGAAAGTTCGAAGCCACGAGCGAAGAGTCGAGAATGCAGGAGATGGACGCCGTCTCGATCGCCGTCCCGACTCCACTGGCAAAGACCCGCGACCCCGATATGGGCATGGTGCTCGCCGCCGCCGATGCGATTGGGCGCAATTGCCGGCCTGGAATCGTGGTGGTGCTCGAGAGCACGACTTATCCGGGAACCACGAGAGAGCTGATGCAGCCGAAGCTCGAGGCTGCCGGGTTAACTGTCGGCGAAGACGTCTTTCTCGCGTTCAGTCCGGAGCGGGTTGATCCCGGCAACGCGGTCTGGAACACGAAGAACACTCCGAAGATCGTCGGTGGTATTACCCCGGCCTGCACAGAGGTTGCGGCAGCCCTCTACGGCACGTGTCTGGACACGATCGTCCGGGTCTCCGGAACCGAGACAGCCGAGCTCGTGAAGCTTCTCGAAAACACTTTCCGCTCGGTGAATATCGGCCTCGTCAACGAAATGGCGATCGTCTGCGACAAGCTGGGTGTCAACATTTGGGAAGTGATCGATGCGGCCGCGACCAAGCCGTTCGGATTCATGAAGTTCACGCCTGGCCCTGGAATCGGCGGTCACTGCATACCGCTCGACCCGCACTATCTGGCCTGGAAGATGAGGACCCTCAACTACAAGACGCGCTTCATAGATCTCGCGAGTGAGATCAACAGCGAGATGCCGGCCGTCGTGGTGAGAAAAGTGGCACAGGCGCTTAACGACGAACGGAAAGCGGTGAATGGGAGCCGCATTCTCGTTCTCGGCGTTGCCTACAAGAAGGACATAAATGACATGCGCGAGAGTCCGGCGCTCGACGTCATGCGCCTGCTCGAAAGCCAGGGGGCCCAGGTCTTTTATCACGACCCGCACGTGCCGAAATTCAAGGAAGAGGGACACGAGCACACGAGTGTCCCGCTCACGGATAAGGAGATTGCTGCCGCCGATGCGGTGGTGATCGTTACCGATCACTCCTCCGTGGATTACCAGCGCGTTGTGACTCTTGCCTCCGTCGTAGTGGATACGAGAAATGCGACGGCCAGACTTGCGAAGGGCAAGGGCCGGATCGTATCGCTCGCTTCCGTTACATCCTACGCAACAGCGTAACTCGACCAGCTTGTGAACATCTCCGTAGTTGGTACCGGCTACGTCGGACTTGTTGTAGGCGCTTGCCTCGCCGAAACCGGCAACAACGTCTGCTGCGCCGACATCGACGAGAAGAAAATCGAGCGACTCAAGCAGGACGACATCCCCATCTACGAGCCGGGCTTGGAGCCGCTCGTCGAGCGAAACCAGAAAGAGGGGAGACTTTCCTTTACGACCGACGTTCAACAGGCGATTGCGTCCGCCGAGGTGCTGTTCATCGCGGTAGGAACCCCGCCAGGGGACGACGGTTCGGCTGATCTGAAATACGTGTTGCAGGTCGCCTCCCTCGTCGGCCGTCACATGACGCGCGAGATGGTGGTGGTGACCAAATCGACCGTGCCGGTCGGCAGTGCCGCGAGGGTCGCCGCCGAAATCGCCAGGGAAGCGAAGTTCCCCTTCCACGTGTGCAGCAATCCTGAATTCCTCAAAGAGGGCGACGCCGTCGAGGATTTCATGCGGCCCGACCGCGTGGTTATCGGCGCCGAGTCTACCTACGCCCGCAAGGTGATGGCAGACGTCTACGCGCCGTTCGTGCGCACAGGTAAGCCGATTCTGCTCATGGACATCGCCTCGGCCGAGATGACGAAATACGCGGCCAACGGGATGCTCGCGACCCGGATCTCGTTCATGAACGAGATCGCCAATCTCTGCGACAAGGTCGGGGCGAACGTCGACTTCGTGAGGAAGGGAATCGGGAGCGATTCGCGAATCGGTCAGTCGTTTCTTTTCCCGGGACCCGGTTACGGGGGCTCGTGTTTTCCCAAGGACGTGAAGGCGCTGGTGAAGCTGGCTGCGGAATGCGAGGTGTTCCTCGATGTACTCGTCGGAGTCGAATCGGCGAACGAGCGGCAGAAGCTGGTGCTCGTCGAAAAGGTTCGCTTTGCTCTTGGCGGAAAGCTCAGCGGTCGTCGAATTGCCCTCTGGGGCCTCGCGTTCAAGGCCGGCACTGACGACATGCGCGAAGCACCGTCTCTCACGCTGATCGATGCCCTCCTGGGTGAAGGCGTCTCGATCTGCGCCCATGACCCCGCGGCCGTAGATCACGCCCGGGCTTTGCTCGGCAACCGAATAGATTATGCTGAGACTAACTATGAGGCGCTCACGGGTGCTGATGCGCTGGTAGTGGTAACTGACTGGAACGAGTACCGCCACCCGGACTTCGAGCGGGTGAAGCGCACTCTCAAGCAGCCGGTCATCGTCGATGGCAGAAATCTTTACGACGTCGAGAAGATGCGGGAGCTGGGCGTGCGGTACGTTTCGATCGGACGCCCCTCCTCGTGAACATGATCGACCCCCGAGGGTAAAATCATTCGGATGTCCAGATTCAGACTAATACTGCTGGCCCTGCTGCTCTCGGCACCGCTGGCGTGCAAAGCACCATTCGATCCCAAGATCTATCCGAACGCCGACAAGCTCTACCAGGTGGCGCTGGCGGAGTACAAGGCGGGTCGTTTCGACAACGCCGCCAAGGCGTTCGAGAAGCTGACGCTCGATCTCCCGGCGCGTGATCCGCGGCTGCCGCTCGCGTTCTACTACATGGCGCAGTCGCAGGAAAAGAACGGAGAAAACCTGCTCGCGGCCGGCACGTATAACCGGCTCATCGATGCATTCCCCCAGGATACTCTCGTGGACGACGCCCTGTTTCTTTCGGGACGCGCGTACGAGCGGGAATGGAGGCATCCGGAGCTCGACGCCACTTACGGACGCTCGGCCATCGCGGCGTACGAGTCGCTGCTCGCGAGCTACCCGGACTCGCCTTACTCGAAGCGCGCGCAAGACCGACTCTCGCGACTGGATGAATGGCTCGCCGAAAAGGATTACAACACGGCGTATCTCTACCTGAAGCGGAAGGCGTACGATTCGGCGATTCTCTACTTCAAGGACGTGATTCGCCAGCATCCAAACGCCAAAAAGACCAGAGACGCGCACCTGCGGCTGCTCGAGGCTTATCGGGCGATCAGGTACACCGAGGACGCGCGGGACCTGTGCGATGCCATGCGCAAGGCCTACCCGAACGACCGCGATGTCAGGGAAGCCTGCGGGCCGGCGCCCTCGACGCCCGCGACGTAGCCAAGTGCGAATTGGGGTCTTCGGCGGCACGTTCGATCCTCCCCACGTTGGACATCTGATCTTGGCGTCCGACGCATGCGACGCGTTACGCTTGGATCGGCTGATCTTCGTTCCCGCCGCGACCCAGCCATTCAAGGTCAACACACCGCCGATAGCGTCGGCTCGGGACCGCCTGGAAATGGTGCGGCTCGCCGTGGCCGACGACGCCAATTACACCATCGACGACACAGAAATTGACCGGAAGGGGTTATCTTTCACGGTTGATACGTTGGAGCAGCTGTCGAGGAAGAATCCGGGTGCGAAGCTCTTTCTGTTGTTGGGAGAGGACGCGCTGGCCGGAATCGACGGATGGCGGAGTCCGGAGCGGATTCGCGAGCTGGCGACGCTGGCGGTAATGCGTAGATCGGGGTCCGAGCGATCACCGGTCGCGAGGATCGCCGACGACGTCACCACCGTGTCCGCGCGGTGCGTCGATGTATCGTCTACCGAGATACGGGAACGGCTGCGCGCGGGAAAATCGATCAAGGGATTCGTGCCCGAAAGCGTCGAGCGGTTCATCGAAGCTCGCGGGCTCTATCGTTGAGACGGATGCTCTCCGTCTGAGGAATACAGGGAAATGCTGACAGGCATGCTGAGCGGAGTGTTTGGAACCCGTCACGATCGGGAGCGCAAGCGCATCCAGCCGATCGTCGACGAGATCAACGAGCAGTACGCCCGCCTCCAGAGCGTCTCCGAGGACGAGCTTCGCGGCCAGACGCCGAAATTTCGCGCTCGAATCGCCGAGGTTACGGGCGAGATCGAGGCGCGCATCGCCGATCTCAGAAACCGGAAGCGCGTCGCCGCTGATCCCGCCGAGCGTGAAGCGATCGACAACGAGCTTGGCGGCGTCGATGGACGCGGCGGGGTCGAGGGCGAGCTTCGCACCGCGGTCGCCGACGTCCTCGACGAGCTGCTGCCGGAAGCTTTCGCCACCGCGCGTGAAGCAGCGCGTCGGCTGCTGGCGACCAAGGTCATGGTCACCGGACAGGAGATGGAGTGGAACATGGTGCCCTACGATGTGCAGCTGATGGGAGGCATCCAGCTGCACAGCGGGCGCATCGCGGAGATGGCGACGGGTGAAGGAAAGACCCTCGTCGCGACGCTTCCGCTCTACCTGAACGCGCTTCCCGGAAAGGGAGCGCACCTCATCACCGTCAACTCCTACCTCGCCCGCCGCGACTCGGAGTGGATGGGGCACGTCTACAAGTACCTCGGTCTCAAAGTCGGCTGCATCGACGACACCGAGCCGGGGACCCAGGAGCGCCGGGCCGCGTACGAGTGCGACATCACGTACGGCACCAACAACGAGTTCGGCTTCGACTATCTCCGCGACAACATGGTGCAGTCACTCGAGCAGCACGTTCAGCGGAACCACGTCTACGCGATCGTCGACGAAGTGGACTCCGTGCTCATCGACGAAGCGCGGACACCGCTCATCATCTCGGGTCCGGTCGGTAGCGAGAGCGATGCCGAGTACGCGCAGCATAACGCGGCGGTCGCCCGATTGGCCAAGCGCCAGAGCGATCTAGTCAACGCACTGGTTGCGGCGGGAGAGAAGGCGTTCGAGGCGGACGAGAGCGACGACGCAGCGCTGAATCTTTACAAGGCGCAGCTCGGCGGGCCGAAGAATAAGCGCCTGCAGAAGGTTCTGAACGAGACGGGCGCCAAGCAGCTGGTGCAGAAGATGGAGCTCCAGCACATCGCGGATCGGCGGCTGCCGGCGAGCAAGCAGCAGTTCCGGAACATCGAAGACGACCTGCTCTACGTCCTCGACGAGAAGGGACACACGGTTCACCTCACCGATGCGGGCGTCGATTTCATGTCGCCGCAGGCGCACGACGAGTTCGTGCTCCCCGATCTTTCGCAGCAGGTGCACGCGATCGACCACGATCCGGACATGTCCCCGGCGGAGAAGCTGGAAGCGCGCAACAAGCTCAACGTCGACTACGCCGCCAAGAGCGAGCGCCTCAACATCGTCCACCAGCTGCTGCGGGCGCACGCGCTGTTCGAGCGCGACGTCAACTACGTCGTGCAGGAAGGCCAGGTCTTGATCGTCGATGAGTTCACCGGCCGCACCATGCACGGACGTCGCTGGTCGGAGGGATTGCACCAGGCCGTCGAAGCGAAGGAAGGCGTTCAGGTCAAGGGCGAGACGCAGACGCTGGCCACGATTACGATCCAGAATTATTTCCGCCTTTACGAGAAGCTGGCGGGAATGACCGGAACCGCCGAGACCGAAGAGACGGAATTCCACCAGATCTACAAGCTCGGCGTGTCGGTGATCCCGACGAACCGCCCGGTCATCCGCGACGACAGGCAGGACCTCGTCTACAAGACGCGGCGCGAGAAGTACAACGCGATCCTCGAGGAGACCCAACGCCTGCACGGGCTCGGATTCCCGGTTCTCGTGGGAACTGTGAGCGTCGAAGTGTCTGAGACGCTGGCGCGCATGTTCAAGCGCGCGGGCATCCCGCACGAAGTTCTGAACGCGAAATACCACCAGCGCGAAGCCGAAATCGTCGCGCGCGCGGGCCAGCCGGGAGCGGTGACTATCGCGACCAACATGGCCGGTCGTGGAACCGACATCAAACTCGGACCCGGCGTCACCGAATCGAAGCCGTCCCAGCGAAAGGACGCCGAGAACCAGGTCGTCGATGTCGTCGAGTGGGGCGGGCTGCACATCATCGGGTCCGAGCGCCACGAGTCGCGCCGTATCGACCGGCAGCTCCGCGGACGAGCTGGTCGTCAGGGCGATCCGGGGGCGTCGCAGTTCTTCCTGTCGCTCGAAGACGATCTCATGCGCCTCTTCGGGTCCGACCGCATCGCCAAGCTGATGGATCGGATGGG